>JBGVAT010000078.1:0-12473 GCA_045224895.1 Fibrobacter sp. | reverse complement strand
CGAAGAATACCGCAAACTAGCCGAACAAGAAAAGGATGTTATCTTTGGAGGTCGTCTTGCGCAATACAAGTATTATGATATGGCACCAATAATTGAGTTGGTATTAAATATGGAGGTTTAAAAATGAGTAAGATTTTGACATTAGTTATTCCAACATATAATATGGAACGATATTTAGATCAATGCTTAACTTCACTTATTGTTGAAAATCTCGAATTGAGAAACCAAATAGAAGTTCTTATTATAAATGATGGGTCTAAGGATCGATCAAGCGAAATCGCACATAGTTATCAAGAAAAATATCCTAATCTATTTCGGGTTGTTGACAAGGAAAACGGAAATTATGGTAGTTGTGTAAATAGAGGCTTGAAAGAAGCTGAAGGAAAATATATTAAGATTCTTGATGCTGATGATTCTTTTGATACTATTGAGTTTGAACGCTATCTCAAAAAATTGGAACGAAGCAATGTTGACTTGATTTTGACTCCGTTCTACTATGTAAACGAAAATCGAAAAAGATTGAATCGTGTAAAATATGATTTAAAAGAAAATGAGGTGTTGTCTTTTGATCAGGTGACTCCAGCTTTGCTAAAGCAGAGTATTCAAATGCATGCAGTGACATATAAGACTTCTTGTGTTCGTTCTATCAACTATAAACAAACAGAAGGCATTTCTTATACTGATCAGGAGTGGGTGTTTACCCCATTAAGTGCTGTTAATTCAATAGTATACTTTAATACACCTGTATATCTCTATCTTTGGGGGCGTGCTGGCCAAACGATGAGTGGAGAAAATGTAAAAAAATGTATGTTGCATAATGTATTATGTGCGAAAAAAATATTAACTGATTATATAAATTTTCCTAGTTTTGATGAAGCTAAACAAAAAATTATTGATTATAAAGCGATGCGAACTTTAGAAGGACCTTATTTTTCATATTTAGTTCGATTTCCAGAATTAGATAGAAAAGAATTAATTGCTTATGAAAATTTTTTAAACGAATTAAATCCTGGATTTTTGGAAAAAGCAGATAGCTTTGTTCTTAAAGGAACTTCTTTTCACTATATAAGAGAATGGCGTAAAAATAAGAACTTTACTGTACCTAAATATATTTTAAAATGGTCTTTTCTTTTGACCAGAATAGCTGGAAAAATGAATAGAATTATACAGAATTTACCCTCATTATGTCATTTTTCAAAAATTAACTAATGGAAATTTATGAATAGATATTTTGCTTACATATTGAAAGCTGCTCGTAAGGTGTATCGTCAGGTATTTCATATTGAATATGGTGTGATAAAACCGATTAATACGACTGAGGAAGATGAACGAGCTTCGAAGTTGATATATGATACTTTAGTTAGTGATAAGCCGTGTATGATTGCTAGGTTTGGGTCATTCGAGCTGAATACGATTTTAGTAGTTTATAGTATGATGGCAAAGAAACATTCGATTATAGATTTCATTATGGGGCGGCAGTTTGAATGGTGGTGGGATTCTCGCTCAAATTTACGTTACTATATTCAAAATAATGCAGGCTTTTTTCCTGTAACAGATGAATCATTGGTTCAGTACAAGGATAGAATGTTTGCCGATATGTTGGAGTTGGATGTTCTTGGTGATTTTGCAGATGGCGTTCGATACATTGAACCTTTGCTAAAAGAGGTTAAAAGAGTTCATTTGAAAAATTTAGAGCCATTTTACGGTAGTACTCCATGGACAAAAGCATTAGAAGGCAAAAAAATTTTAATTATCCATCCGTTAGCTGATTTGATTGCTGAACAATACAAAAAATATCGTGAATTTATATTTAAATCAGAAAAAATTCTTCCTAAATTTGAATTATACACAATTAAGGCTGTTCAGAGCCTAGGGGGCAAGAATAAACGATATTCAAGTTGGTTTGATGCTTTATCATGGATGGAGTCCGAAATGGATAAAATTAATTACGATATAGCTTTGATTGGTTGTGGTGCTTATGGTTTTTGTTTAGCTGCCCACGCTAAAAGAATGGGAAAAAAAGGATTCCATATAGGTGGTGTTTTACAATATTTGTTTGGCATTAAAGGAAGACGTTGGGAAAATCCTGATTATAATGTAGATGCCTGGAAGATTCCTAAAGGTTTTTATAGCAATCGAATAAATGAATTTTGGATCCGTCCTTCTCAAAGAGATGTTCCTGCTAATGCTGCAAATGTAGAGAATTCTTGTTATTGGTAATATATGGATCGTTTAGTAAAATTGATTCCGTTTTTTATCGTATTGCTCACTTTCCCATCTGTTGCTCAATGGGTTGAATTGCCTATTGGCAACACTACAGTTTGGTGGGTAACGGAATTTTTTACTCTTTATGCTTTCTATCAATTAAAAAAACAATACTATCGAGGGGTTGAATATCCCAAAGCAATAAAATTTTTCCTCATTTGGGTCATAGTTTCTGCCGTTTATGGTTGCTTTATGGCGGATTATTATTGGGATAAAAAATTGTTGATCAATAATTTGATGATATACTTAATGGGGGTGTCCTTTTTCTATTTGTCAATACCTGAAAATATTTCAAAAATATCTCGACAATGGTGTTGTTTTGCAATTATCGCATTTTGGTTTTTTCTTCCGTTTATGCAACTTGAAGCTCCTGGAAAATTTTTATCACCATTTGCATTTCTTGTGATTTTTTGGCCGTTCTATGAAAAAAAATGGAAGATTGTTGTAATCTTTTTTTCTTTGGCTGTTTTTATATATGGTTCTTTTGGGGCCCGTAGCACGGCAATTCGATTTGCGTTTGCTATATTGCTTTCGTTTGTTTTTTTGAAGATTGATGTTTTCTCTTTACGAGTTATAAAAAAGGTTACTTGTTTATTATTTGTTGTTCCTTTTGTTTTATTAATTTTAGGTTTGACGGGTGTTTTTAATATCTGGAAAATGGATGATTATCTAGGCGATAAAGAAGTTCTTGTGGCGGGCAGTTATTCAACAGCTGGTAATGGTACTACAAGTGAAAATTTAAAATCTGATACGAGAACTTTTATATATGAAGAAACCATATCTAGCGCTATAAGGCATAATTACATAATTCAAGGGCGATCACTTGCTCGTGGATACGATTCCCCGTTTTTTTCATGGATGGCAGATTTGCAGTTTAATGGAACTCCATACCATAAAGGAGAACGTCAGAGTTGCGAGGTTTCTATTTTGAATGTCTTTACTTATATGGGATTGATAGGAGTTTGTTTGTATGCTTTGATTTTTTTGAATGCAATTCGAAATGTATTCAAGTATTCCAATAATAAATGTATGTATATTATTGCTCTTTATGTTTCTTTTCGTTGGGCATTTGCGTGGATGGAGGATTTTACGCGTTTTGATTTGAATAATCTGTATCTTTGGGTCATTTTGTCAATGTGTTATTCATCGTATTTTCTACAGATGACTGATTATGAATTTAAATCGTGGGCTCATAACATTTTTTCTCCGTTAAAACGAAATTATTAATATGAAAGCAATAGCCTCACTCCTTACAGTCTTTAATCGCAAAGAAACAACTTTGCGCTGCTTGGATAATCTTTTTAAGCAATTTATTCCACAGGATTATTCCTTAGAAGTTTACTTGACAAATGATGGGTGTACTGATGGTACGCCAGAAGCGGTTCGGGAACAGTTTCCGCAGGTAAACATAATAGATGGCGATGGAAGCCTCTTTTGGAATCGAGGTATGTGGACTGCCTGGGATGTTGCAGCCAAGACTAAAGAGTATGATTTTTATCTTTGGCTCAATGATGATACCTTCCTTTATGATGGTGCTATCGAAAAGTTACTTGCAACTTCTCAAAAGTACAAGGATCAGGCTATTGTTGTTGGTGCATGCCATGATACTGCGACTCATTCGAAGATAACTTATGGTGGTCGAAATAAAAATGGTATTGTTTTGCCGGGTGGAAATGATGCCGAAATCAAGCATTTTAATGGTAATATCGTCCTTGTGCCTAGATATGTATTTGAAAAGCTAGGAAATTTGGATTATTATTATAGCCATTCAAAGGGGGATTTTGACTACGGAATCAGGGCTCAAAAAAATGGAATCAAAATGCTTCAATGTGGAATCGTTCTTGGAGCATGTGATGTCCACCCTAGAATAGATAAGTGGTGTGATCCCGAGATACCGTTCAAGAAACGATGGAAATATTTGAATATGCCAAATGGAATGCCGCCAAAAGAAACATTCCATCTTGAAAAGCAGACGAATGTTGTCTTAGCCGCAGTCCATTTTGTAACAGTGTATGTTCGTTGCTTGTTTCCTATATTGTGGAACCATAGAATTAAAGGATAGGAAAATGTTGTATGCTCCCATAATTATTTTTGCGTTTAATCGTTTGAAACCTTTAAAACGATTGATTGCTTCTTTGCTCGAAAATGAAGAGGCTAAAGAAAGTGATCTTTTTGTTTTTGTTGATGGAGCTAGGGCGGAGAAGACTAATGAAAAAGAGCTTGTTGAGAATGTCAAAAAATATGCTGAATCAATCTCTGGTTTCAAAAGTGTCCGTTGTGAATTTTCATTGCGTAATATGGGCTTGGGGCCAAGCATAATTTCTGGTGTGACTCGTGTCATAAACCAATATGGTCGAGTAATCGTGTTGGAAGACGACCTTGTTGTATCGAAGAATTTTTTGGCGTTTATTAATGATGGATTAAGATTGTATGAAAGAGAACAGAATGTTTTTTCAATCTGTGGTTATAGTAATCGCGTGAAAAAGCCTTCTGATTATCGTTTCGACTCATATTTTTGTACCCGTTCTTCTTCATGGGGCTGGGCTACTTGGGCCGACCGATGGAATTCTGTAGATTGGAAATTAGAAAATTGGGATAAATACAAACCGACAAAACGATCCTTTAACAAATGGGGCGGTTCGGATTGTTTTAAAATGCTTAATGATTGGCGTATAGGAAAAAATAAATCCTGGGCCATTCGTTTTTGCTTTGCTCAATTCTTGCAAAATAAAGTTTCCCTTTTCCCTATCGTTAGTAAAGTTGCAAATTTTGGATTTGATGGGCAGGGAACAAATTGCAAAAAATATAGTCGCTTTAAATGCGATTTTGATAGTGGCGAAAATAAAGAATTTGCTCATCCGCAAACTTTCAATATTAACAAGGATTTATACAAGTCGGCGATGTCTTATAATTCGTTCTGGATTAGAATATGGAGCCGTTTAATGTATATGATTAAATAAAAATGAAAAAGTTGTCCGAATCGACTGTTGTTATTTGTGGTATTGTTAGAAATGCCGAAAAAGGATTGAAACATAACATTCCTGTTATAGATGATTTTGTCCAATATTGTAAGGATTATCGAATCTTCGTTTATGAGAATGATTCTATTGATCGAACGAAGCTGTTGCTAAAAAAATGGCAGAAAAAAGACGAAGAGCGAATTATTATTAAGTTGAATGATTGCGATAAGACGAATGCAATTCCTTGCTTTGAAAAGGGAAATTCTGTAAATCCGTTTTTTTCGCAAAAACGAATCAATAAAATGGCAAATTTAAGAAATAAATATATGGACTATATTAATCATTTAGATATGCCCGTCGATTATGTAATTGTTGTTGATTTAGATGTTGCTCAGTTGTATTTGAAGGGAATTTTGGATAGTTTTGATAGCGTAATTGAGTGGGATGCTGTGTGTGCAAATGGATATTCCTTGTCTCCAAAATTAAGAAGACGCTATCATGACACTTATGCTTTAACTTTATGGAATGAACAAGATGAGCCTCAAACGGAGGCGAGAATAAGAAAGTATGCCGATGTTTTTGGAACACTTAAGCCTGGAGATGAATGGATTAGAGTAGCTTCTGGTTTTGGTGGGTTAGCTATTTATCGATATGATGCAATAAAAGGTTTGGAATATACAGAACCTGCTCTAAGAAATGACGACGATAGAGTTGAGGTAAAATGTGAACATTTTAGTCTGTATAAGCAGATGATAAATCGAGGCTTTGATCGATTCTTTATAAATCCTGCAATGGAACTAAAATATCAAAAACTTTCGTTTTCGATAATAAAAAATAGTTTGTTGAGATATTTTAGAAGATGATTATGTAAAATGTATGAGAGCGTGGCTCTCTGATAGCGTCAAGGCGGGGCTGTAGTTCCCGCCTTCTATGTTGTGTTTCTTCGCAAGCGAAATTACTTTTTCGTCAAAGCATCTCTGCGCTTGAGGATGTCTTCTTTCGAAAAGCCAGAAATAGCGATGATTTTTTCTATGGGGATATCGTTTGCAAGCATCCCGTCAACCATTTCAAGCTTGGCTTCTGCTTTGCCTTCAATTTTCCCCTCGATTTTCCCTTCGGCTCGGCCCTCTTCTTTACTTTCATGAAGATCAAATTCATAAGTCATATACTTGCTCCTTATGAGTGTGTCATCCTTGTAAAAAGATACTTGGTCATTGATAGTTTGAGTTTCATGGGTGTCCGCATTCTTTGTCGCAAAGTACTTCATATACGCTTTGACGACCGGATCGGTGAATTCCTTGTACCTTGTGAATATATAAAAATTTTTAAAAGTAAGGTCGTTCAATGCGATGCCAGGGTCCTCACGAGCCCTGTTTTCGAAGTGATAACAGGGATGTTTATGCCCAAAAATGTCCATAGGGCACAGAAAAATGATGTATTGCTCTTTGAGATTCGTGTAAAAATCTCCTTTGGAGAGTGCGACACCGTCGCATACGCTTTGGTAGTATCTAGCTCTTTGCGGGAGTTCCTTGGTGTCTACCATTTGCATTTCCAAGTCGAAAGAGCGAATCGTGACTCCGTTCTTGTCGGTTTCTCGTGCGTAAACATCGTAGCGAACGCCTTTGTGTTCTGCATCGTAACTCAAGACTGCTTCGGGTGTAGGAGTTTCCAAGTGGTCGATTTTGATGCCCAGCAGGTGCTCAATAAAGGGCTTTGCGATGTGCTTGTTACTGAAAACGAGTCCGAACATAATCGGATCGGTAATGTCAAGGTCGTCAAAAGATTTTATATTCATAGAATAACCTCCGTTAAGTTTAGAACTCCTAATCTACAACGGAAATTTTTCAAAAAGCGGAATCTTGTAAATTTTGCAACCAACCGCTTGCAAAAATGCTCATTTTGCAAACTAAAGAATTACTCCGAAAATAAAGGCCATGCAGGATGGCTATAACCCCTCAAAAAAACGGCGGTGCTGACAAGTTTCGTCAAGAAATATGTTTACAAAAAAGCTACAGTAAACTATCTTTGGAATTACGGAATTGGGTCCATTTTATGATTTGCATCAAAAACTTAAAACTCCTCTGTAGCCGTGCCGAATTGGCGAACCTCCCCAAAGGGAAGTTGCTGATCAACACGATCAACGCGTTCTCTTACAATAACGCCCGCAGGGATGTCTTGTTCGAAGAGGCTCTCACCAAGGGCGACGTCCTGATTCCCGACGGCATCAGCATCGTCCGCGTTTGCTGGCTGCTCAGGGCCAAGTCCCGGCCCAAGGAACGCATTGCGGGGTGGGATTTGTTCGTTTTTGAAATGAAGCGGTTGAACGAGACCGGCGGCAAGGTGATGTTCCTGGGTTCCAGCGAAAAGGTCCTGAAGCTCATCCGCCAAAAGGCCGCAGTCGTGTACCCGAATTTGGAAGTCGTTACGTACTCTCCGCCGTATAAGCCCCAGTTCACGGTAGAAGACGACTTGAATATGGTCAAGGCGATTAACGATGCAAACCCGGACTTGCTCTGGATCGGCATGACGGCCCCCAAGCAAGAAAAATGGACTTATGCCAACTGGGACCGTCTGAATATCCACTGTCACGTTGGGACTGTTGGCGCGGTTTTCGATTTCTTTGCGGGGACTTACAAGCGTGCCCCGATGATTTGGCAAAAGCTTGGCCTGGAATGGCTTTACCGCCTTTTGAAGGAGCCTCGCCGTATGTGGCGCCGCTACATAATTGGCAATGTGATGTTTTTGGTGTTAGTTCTCAGGGAAAAGATAGGGATTTGACGGCTTGTTTTGCTCCCGATTCTTCTCCTTTTTTATATTGCTAATACTATTAGTTGGAACAAATATCTATGACTGTTACACCAAATAATAAACAGCTGAATCCTCAGCCGCCTTTCTTCATGCACGCCAATACGGGCGATTCCTTTGACCTGCTCGGCAACATTCTGCATCATTGGAAGCTTGTCGCATTTTTGTCGATCGTTGGGCTTTTGGCTGGGACGGTTGCCTCGCGCTATATCCGCGATTCCTTCGATAACAAGACGATGCTCCAGCTCGATACAAAGTCCAAGAGCGGCAAGGCTGTTTCGGATTTTGGTGACTTGTTCGATGCAAAGAGCCCGGCGGTTGCCGAGATCCACTTGATCAAGAGCCTGAGCGTTCTGATGCCGGTGGTCGAACAGCTGCATTTGAACTATACGGCAGAGCCGCAAGGGATTGTGGATAGGCTTATGCGCCGTGAAGGCCGTATGGACCTGGATCTTTTTGAACCGCCAAAAACGAACAAGGATGAAAAGCGCAAAAAGGGCGAAAAGTGGATTGCCGTAGTCCAGGCACAGGATACGTACGAACTCTTCTCGCCGATGGGGCAGAGCCTTGTCGTAGGTAAAACCGGGGAGACGTACCGCATACCGATGGGCGCGGATACGGTCGCGATTTGTGTCAAGGCGATTTATGCCGAACCGGGTCAGTCGTTCCGCTTGCTCAGGTCTTCTGTTCTTGCTGTTGCCGAAGGTTTGCAGACGGCAATCAACGCCTACGAAAAGGAAAAGAATTCGAACATCCTGGAAATTTCGTATTCCGGTCGTTATCCGGACCGTGTCGCCGATGTGCTTAATGCCGTTGCGCAGGCCTATGTGCGCCAGAACGTCGAGATGCGCAGTGCCGAAGCCGAAAAGTCCTTGGAATTTTTGGAAGAACAGCTGCCGTCGATCAAGGCTAAGCTGGACTCCTCGGAACGTTTGTTGACAAATTACCGCAACAAGATGGGAACTGTCGACCTCGGTGCCGAAGCGAAGGGTACTCTTGAACGCCAGATCGAACTCAAGACGCAGTTGCTCTCGTTGCAGCAGCAGTACCAGGAAAAGGCCCGCTTGTTCAAGGAAGACCACCCGGCGATGCAGGCCATTTTGCAGCAGCAGCAACGCCTGAGCCGCGAAATCGGTAAAGAAGAAGGCAAGACCAAAAAGCTGCCGACCACCCAGCAGGATGTGCTGAAGTTGCAGCAGGATGTGGAAATCAACAACCAGCTTTACACGTCGGTCTTGAACAACATCCAGCAGTTGCGCGTGGTCCGTGCTAGCGAAATCGGCAACGTGCGCGTCGTGGACCCGGCCTATATTCATGAAAAACCGTCCAAGCCCAACCGTAAAAAGATCATGGCGGCGGGTTTTGGTGGCGGTTTCGCTTTCAGCCTGATCTTGATTTATCTCTTGCATACCCTGCGTAATCGCGGTGTCGGTTCGTCTTCTGAAATCGAACGTGAAACGGGCGTGAGCGTCTATGCCAAGATTCCCAAGACGCAGATCAGCCGCAAGCTCCCGGGCGTTAACGACAAGCGCTTTATTCTGGCCAAGGCCGATGCCGAAGACGTCGCGGTCGAAAAGGTGCGTACGCTCCGCACGGCGCTGGAGTTCTCGTTCCTCGAAGATGGTGGGCGAGTGCTTATGGTGACGGGCATTGTCCCGGGTGCGGGCAAGTCCTTTGTTTCGCTGAACTTGGCGTACCTTTTTGCCAAACAAAATAAGCGAGTCCTGTTTGTCGACGCCGACTTGCGCAAGTCCCGCCTTTCTCATGCACGTGAAAAGGGTATTTCGGATGTCTTGACCAATAGCTGCAAGTTGGAAGATTGCGTTGTCGATATGGGTGATGATTTTTACTTCTTGCCTAAGGGTTCCCGTGCGCCGAATCCGGGCGAAATGGTGAGCTCCAGGGCCTTTGCCGAACTCATTGACGAATGCAAGTCTAAGTACGACATTGTCGTGATTGACACCCCGCCGAACTCGCTCGTTTCTGATGCCCAGGCTATCGCCAAGCTGGCTGATTTTGGCTTGATTGTCATCGAGTACAAGAAGCACTCTATGGAAAACATCCAGGAAGTCATTGACCAGCTCAGCATCGCAAAGCTTGACAAGAAGGCTATCGTTCTTAACCAGTGCTTGTACGAAGGCGGCGGCTACGGCTATGGGTACGGTTACCGCTACAAGTACGGCGATAAGAAGTAGTTTTTGTTAAATTATAATCATTATGGCTACTATTCCAACTCTTAAAGAAAATCTCGTGATCGAGAACATTCGCCCGAACATCGAGGGCGGCCGCTTCATGCTCAAGCGTGAACCTGGTGACACCGTGACTTTGCAGGCCGACATCTTCCGCCACAGCCACGAAAAGTACGATGCTGCGATTTTTTACCGCCACGTTTCCAAAAAGAAGTGGGAACAGGCTCCGATGCACTTTGTGGATAACGACCTCTGGGAAGGCTCCTTCACGGTCGGCAACATCGGCTATTACGAATACAAGATTTGCGCATGGACCAAGGAACCGAAGGACGTTCCGACCGAAAGTCCGGTGATGAAGCTCCGTGTGGACCCGACCTACAGCCGTGTGGGCACGTGGTACGAAATGTGGCCGAAGAGCCAGGGCACCGACCCCAAAAAGTCTGCCACCTGGAAGGATTGCGAAAAGCAACTCGACTACATTGCTGGCCTCGGCTTCGATACTGTTTACCTTGTTCCGATTCACCCGATTGGTGTCACGAACCGCAAGGGCGCAAACAACGCGCTCCATGCCAAGGTCGACAAGAAGGGTAATCCGCTTGAACCGGGATGTCCGTATGCCGTGGGTAACAAGAACGGCGGTCACTACGACGTGGACCCGGAACTCGGCACGATGAAGGACTTTGAACATTTTGCAAAGGCTGCTCGCTCGAAGGGTCTCCGCCTTGCATTGGACATCGCCCTCAACTGCAGCCCGGACCATCCGTATGTGAAGTCGCATCCGGAATGGTTCTACCACGAACCGGATGGCAGCATCAAGTTTGCCGAAAACCCGCCCAAGAAGTACGAAGACATCTACCCGTTCGATTACTACAACGAGAACTACAAGGAACTCTGGAAGGAAATCGAGAACATTATTTTGTTCTGGGCCGACAAGGGTATTGAAATTTTCCGTATCGACAATCCGCACACCAAACCGTTCCCGTTCTGGGAATGGCTGATTGCTGACGTCAAGGAAAAGCGTCCAGAACTCGTGTTCCTCGCCGAAGCTTTCACCCGCCCGAAGATGATGCATCGCTTGGCAAAGTCCGGCTTCGACATGAGCTACACGTATTTCGCATGGCGCTCTGCCAAGTGGGAATTCGAACAGTACTTGAAGGAACTCACGCAGTCCAACGCCAAGGAATACATGCGTGGTATATTCTTCCCGACGACTCCGGATATCTTCCCGAAGTATCTTGCCTACAAGGGTGCAAATGCGTTTAAGCAGCGCTACTTCTTGGCTGCAACGCTTTCGAGCTTGACCGGTATGTACAACGGATACGAACTCTGCGAAAACATCCCGAGCCCGATCAAGGAAGAACTCGCCGATAGCGAAAAGTACCAGTACAAGGTCCACAACTGGAGTGGCCCGGGCATTCAGGACTTTGTCCGTCGCCTGAACGTCGCTCGTCAGGAACATGCCGCCTTGCAGGAATACGATAACCTCGAATTCCATTACGCCCAGAACGACCAGCTCATGGTTTACTCCAAGAAGTCTGGCGACGATGTGGTTCTCTGCGTGTGCAACATGGACATGGACCACGTGCAGGAAGGTATCGTGGAACTCGACATGGGTAAGCTTGGTCTCGATAACGATTCGTTCTACTTCTTGAAGGACGTCGTGACCGACGAAAGCTACGTCTGGCGTGGAAACAAGAACTATGTGAAGCTGGATCCCGCAAAGGCCCCCGGCCACATGTTCGTGCTGAAGAAGATCTAAACATCTTGCAATGTCATCCCGGCTTTACTGTCATGCCGGACCCCGTTCCGTCATCACCTTACACGCTTGTCATCCCGGCCTTGTGCCGGGATCGCCTTTCTAAAAACGCCCCGGAAGCTCCGCTCCCGGGCGTTTTTCATTTGTCACCCAACTGTCATGCCGGACTCCGTTCCGGCATCGCCTTACACAGTCCCATCCCGACTTGTCACCCCGGACTCCAATGTCATCCCGGCCTTGTGCCGGGACGGGGTCGCCTTTCCCCCGGTCTCGTCATTCTCGACCGGAGGGAGGGAATCCAGTCTCAGTTCGTCCCGAGCAAAAAAAGATTTCTGTTCACAGAATGTGCATAACGTGGTACGGCGGCGGCGCACAACCCGTTTTTAACGAAAAAAGTGAAAAAAAGTGAAATTTTTTCAGAATTACCCCTTGCAAAAGTTCCTGAAAATTCTATAATTGGCGCCGTTCCTGAGAGACGAGGCCGAAACGAAGAAACGA
>JBGVAT010000077.1:0-17093 GCA_045224895.1 Fibrobacter sp. | reverse complement strand
AATCTGGGCAAGCTTCATCACCTGTTCCTGGTACACGATAACGCCGTACGTTTCGCCAAGCACCTGTTCCAAGTCCGGATGGTAGCAGTCGATTTCTTCCTTGCCGTTCTTACGGGCAATGAAGTGCGGAATCTGGTCGATCGGCCCCGGTCGATACAGGGCGTTCATAGCGATAAGGTCAAAGATTCGCGTCGGTTTCAGTTCGCGCAGGTACTTCTGCATACCCGGAGATTCGAACTGGAACACCGTCGTCGTAAGGCCCTTGCCCAAAAGTTCGAACGTCGCCTTGTCATCAATCGGGATCTTGTTCATCACAAGCTTGATGTTGCGGTTCTGTTCGACCATTCGAACCGTATCCTGAATGATGGACAAGTTGATGAGTCCCAAGAAGTCCATCTTCAAAAGCCCGATATCTTCGGCGTAGTGCTTATCGTACATCACCACCGGCGTATCTTCGGGGGCGGCTCGGTACAAAGGCGCCAAGTTGTAAATCGGGGTCGGCGTGATCACCACGCCGCAAGCATGCACGCCCGTCTGGCGCGGCAAATCTTCAAGCTTTTTCGCGACTTCCCAAAGGTTCTGCAAGCTAGGACGGCTGTTCACAAGCGCCTGTAACGGTTCCGGGCTGTAGCCATCTTCAAGGTTGTTGCCCTTCTTGTCCTTGCCGGTCCACGCCTGCTTTAGGCTAAAGTTCAACGTACGCTGCGGGAAAAGTGCCGTCACCGCCTTCGCTTCGGCAGGAGCAAAGCCAAGCACGCGGCCCACGTCGGTAATCACCGCCTTCGACTTGAGCATACCGTAGGTAATGATCTGGCCCACGCACTCCTTGCCATACTTGTCCGTCACGTACTGGATCACGCGACCGCGGTCCCTATCCGCAATGTCGGTATCGATATCCGGCATGGACACACGTTCCGGGTTCAAGAAACGTTCAAAAAGGAGGTCGAATGTCAGCGGGTCAATGTCTGTAATACCGATGATGTAGGTGACAAGGGAACCTGCAGCAGAACCACGCCCCGGCCCCACGGGAATCCCGTGTTCACGAGACCAGTTGATAAAGTCCCACACAATCAAAAGGTAGCCCGCAACGTTCATGTTACGGATACAGTTGATCTCCTTGTACATTCTCTTGCCCACATCAGTCTCGTGGGTCGGGAACTTGAAATCTTCTTCAGGGAATCGCCACTTCAAGCGCTCGTTGCAAAGGTGCGTGATATACACGTCGGCATCGCCACCCGGCTTGCACCAACGGTGCGTATTCTTTTCCCAAGCCTTGTTGTCGTCTTCGTCAAAGAATTCCGGCTGCGACAGGCGCTCAATTTCTTCGTTGTCCGCATCCGTCAAGGCATCTTCGGCAATGCCCTTATCAGCACAGTACTTGGCCTTGACCTTTTTCTTGCGGTCCTTGATGATCCCCTTCAATTCGCGTTCGCGGATGACCGGGTATTCGGCATCGTATTCCGCCTTCATCAGGGCACGGATATTTGCACATTCCTCGCTCGCCAGGAATTCATCAGGAATCTTGAACCTGGGCCAGAATTCATCACCGATACCCGTCTTGACTGTAAAATTGCAGCGTTCCGCAATCTTTACCGTATTCTCGATGGCGCCCGGGATATGCCCAAAGAGCTTCACCATTTCTTCTTCGGAACGGAAATGGAACTGGTCAGTCGGGAACCTCTTATCCGTAAAGTCGTTGAGCGTAGACTTTAGCGCAATGCAACGGAGGACCTTGTGCGCCATCGCGTCTTCGGGCTTGATGTAATGGACATCGGCAACAGCCACCACCTCGCGACCGTACTTTTTCGCAAGCTCCACGTTGAATTCGTTCACGCGCTTCTGCTGCTGAATTCCGTTATCGCAAACCGAGATGTACAGGTGGTCGTGATCAAAAATCCCGTTCAGGCGGTCCATATACTCCACGGCAAGGGATTCCCTGCCCGAAGCCACGTTCTGGCCGTAACGGCTAAAATAATCGCCCGCAATGGCGATGATGCCTTCCTTGAACTCGTTAATCGTCTCGAGCGGCACGGACGGGATTTCAGCCCAGCGGTCGCCATCTTCGTAACGGTAACTCACTATACGGAGCAGGTTGTAATAGCCCTTTTCGTTCTCGACCAAAAGCGTCAAACGTTCAAAAGTTGTCGGATCCTTTTGACTTGCGCTCGGAGT
Source organism: Fibrobacter sp. (assembly GCA_045224895.1). Taxonomy (GTDB): domain Bacteria; phylum Fibrobacterota; class Fibrobacteria; order Fibrobacterales; family Fibrobacteraceae; genus Fibrobacter. Next base: position 14,921 of record JBGVAT010000077.1, on the reverse strand, counting down.
ATCCACGTAAATATGGCAACCATAAACGGTCTTGACCGGCGGGAGTCCCTGTTCCTTGCGTTTCTTGTTCAGATCCTTTCCACGCGTCTGGATTTCCAGGATACCAAACATCGCACCGTGGTCAGTCAACGCGACCGCAGGTGCATTTTCAGCAGCCGCGGCCGCCAAAATATCATCAAGTCTGGCCGAAGCCTGCAAAATCGAAAATTCAGAATGAGTCTGTAAATGAACGAACGCCATACTTGCAATTTAGTAATTAGTTGGAAGTAGACAGTAGGCAGTAGACAGTGGGAAGAGTGCAAGGCGTCATCCCGAACTCCGTTCCTGGATCTGTTTCATTCTGGAGGGGGCGCAGCCCCCAATAGAATCCATAAAAGTAAGCCCCGCGAGGAACACGGGGCGATAAAAGCAATAAAGACCACTAAAGTTTATTTAACAAATTATTCTTTAACGGGATCAACGACTAGAGAATCTGTAACAGGCTTGATATCTACCGAGTCACGGCAGCACTGCTTCTTCATTTCGATCCAGACCGTATCTATTAAAATAATCTCTTTTTCATAAACTTCTATAGAATCTTTGACCTTCGGTTCAACCGTCACATCAGGCAACGTATCAACCATTACCTTTATTAGAGAATCCTTTAATGCAATATCCCTAGCATTATTTAAGGTATCTACAATCACAATCGTATCCGCAATGTCTTTTTTATCAACAACTGTATAGCGCGGAGATGTAGAGATTCTGATTTGGTCGTACGCACCGGAAGTATACATAGCCGAGTTTCCCAACGGCATGCAACATGCGGACTTGTAACCAATCTTGAGAAGGTTTTCAAAATCAATGTCTCGGCTTGCCGGAACATAGCCCAATTCGTGCTTGAGCAACGCCACCATTTCGCCATTGACCCAAATACTCATATAGCCGTCGCCCCATTGCCCCGCAATAAGGTTCCAGTCGTTCTTGAAAGTCACCTTGCCCCTAGCATAGTAATGCAAGTTGTGATGGTTCTTCTGGAAATAGAGTTCCCCGTCCTTATAGAAAAAGTGAAGTCTAGCGCCATCGTTACCAAACAGAGAACGGGGCTTTTTATAGAAATCCTCATTGGGGCGGAACCAGAATTCAGCCGTACCCGTAGCCATGGAGTCAATCAAATTGATACCAAGCGTTACCGATTCGCCATCATTCAACAAAAGGCCATTTCCGCAAACACCCTTAACATGCTCCCCAGCTTCGAAATCCGTTTCAAGTTCTTCAAGATAAAGCGTCTTTTCATCCATTTTCAAAGCATTTGCAGAGCATGATGCAGATTCATCCGTCAAGGGATCAGTCTTTTCAACAGTCTTATAACGAGGAATATTCGAAATCCTGAACTGGTCAAAAGAACCAGAAGTCGTCATTGCTGAATACTGCCCTGGGCCCTCCATACAGCAGCTGGACTTGTATCCCATGACGAGGAGATTTTCAAAAGCCTTGCCTCGATTTGCCGGAACATAGCCCTTGTCGTGTTCGACTTTCGCCACCAGTTCACCATTGACCCAGAGGCTCATATAGCCGTCACCCCACTGGCCAGCAATCAAATTCCAATCGTTCTTGAAATCAACTTTTCCCTTAACAAAATAGTGGATATCGGCATGGTTCTTCTGGAAATAGAGTTCCCCGTCCTTATAGAAAAAGTGAAGTCTAGCGCCATCGTTACCAAACAGAGTACGGGGCTTTTTATAGAAATCCTCATTGGGGCGGAACCAGAATTCAGCTGTTCCAACGCTCATGGAATCGATCAAATTCACACCGAGGGGTGCCACCTGGCCATCATTCAGCTTGAGAGCCTTGCCGCACACGCCATCCACCAGTTCGCCTTCTTCAAAAAGCGATTCCAGTTCATCCAGATAACGCGTGTTATCGTCCATTTGAAGAGCAGGAGCCTCGCATTGGACTTTTGAATGTGTTGTAGATCCAATAACAGGCGCATCACCTTCTTTCGAAAGGATCTCGAAGTAATCTGCGATACTTCCACTTTCGTCAATTCTTGCCCATATGTTCGTCGCATCATTTTTCTGGTTGACGGATTTTATTTCTAAAACTTGCGGTTCCGTAGTACTTGATTCCGAACAGCCAATAACAAAGGCTCCCATGGCAATCAAAGAACTTGAAATCCATTTCACCAATTTTTTGCTCATATTTCCTCCTGCATAATAGGCAAAAACATAGTATAAAAATAATATATGAAAAAAATTTCGCCATCAGCATCTCGTGAAAAATTTATTTTATTGTACAAATTGCCACTAAATGCTCTAGGAAACCAAAATAAAATGAACCGTACCGCACCCAACGACCCCAAAATCGCCATCGACGCCCGAATGGTCAACAAGTCCGGTATCGGCACCTGCATCCAGCATTGGCTCAAGGATGTCGGCTACAAGGTGGTCCTTGGCGACCCAAAAGACCTCGAAGCTTACCCCAACATTCCAAAGCGCATCCCCTTTATCAGCAGTATTTACGGTTACAAGGAACAGCTAAAGTTTCCCTACCGCGCGCTCTACCGCGAAAAGCCCGACATACTGCACGTTCCACACTGCAACGTGCCCCTGTTCTACCGCGGGAAAATGCTTGTGACGATACACGACCTGACCCACCTGGTCTATCCGGAATTTTTGCCGATGAAAATCGTCCATTGGTATTTCAAGTTCATTTTCTGGTTCGTGAGCAAAAGGGCAAACCACATCATCACTGTTTCCGAAAGCACCAAGCGCGACCTGATCCGTTTTTACAATACCGACCCCGCCAAGATATCCGTCATTCCGCTCGGAGTCGGAAGCGAATTTGTCCGCAAGTCCAAAAACGAAATTGACTACCTGTACGAAAAGTACAGCCTCCCCCGTAACAAGAAAATCATACTTTACGTCGGAAACCTTCTCCTCCACAAGAACCTCAACGGACTTCTGGAAGGTTTTGCCCAAATGAAGGGCAAGGAAAACTGCCAGCTGGTTCTTGTCGGCAAGTCCTTTGACGGACGCACCAAGGCCACCCGCGAAAAGGAACTCGGTCTAGAAAAGTACATCACCCACGCCGGAATGGTAAGCCAGGAAGACCTCGTCAACTTCTACAACCTGGCCGACCTTTTTGTACTCCCGTCGCTTTACGAAGGATTCGGGCTCCCCGTGCTAGAATCGTTCGCCTGCGGGACTCCCGTCATCTGCTCCAACACCTCGTCGCTCCCCGAAGTCGGCGGAAACGTGGCCAAGTACTTTGACCCCAAGGACGCCACGAGCATCGCCCGCGCCCTCGAAGAATCCATCGACGACAAAGGAAAACACGACACCGAAATCGACGCCTGGGTGCATCAATTCACCTGGGAAAAATGCGGGATGCGCATCCGGCAGGTCGCAAACGAACTTGCCGCCCAGCAGCCGTAATACAACAGCCCGCTACTTCTTGAGCTTGGTCAAGAAGCCGTACTGGAACGGGATAAAGCTCGAATGGCTCAGCAATCCCGGCATGAACTTCAGCTGCTTGCGGATGCCCAGGATCTTTTCGACTTCAAGACCGTTTTCTTTTGCAAAGCGGACAAAGCTCTTTTTTGTCCAGAAAGTCTTGTGGTTGATATCCAAAACGCCAAGAGCGTGTTCGCCCTCGTCGGGCTTGAAATAGCGGAAGTCTCTCGTAATGATAATCTTGAGGATATTCTCGATGCAGAGGAAGTTCGGCAGCGAAACGAGAATATGGCCATCCGGGTTCAGGTGCTTTTTACAAAAATTGATCAAGTCCACCGGATCGTTCACATGTTCCAGGACATCGCACATCACCACCAAGTCAAACTTGCGGTCTTCGGTATATTGTTCGTAAAAGCAATGATGGTATTCGTTAAAGCCCCCGGGGAACTTGTCCACAGTGTGCGTATCAGTCCTTTCTTCGGGCTCGATCGCCACCTTGTAAGAATCCTTGGGATAAATCACATAATTCATACCAGCGCCCGCACCGATTTCCAAAACACTCTTGGTATCCTTTGGAACGAGCGAAGCGACATCATAGCGAACTTTATTACGATACATAAAAACCTCTGTTTTCAAATGTAATTTTTTAACGAACAAAAAATGCTATTATTAAGACCAATGGCAACCCATAAGACAGGCATAAGGCTTTTCGCCAAGCGGTTCATCCAACTTTTGGTTAGTGTTGGAGGGTTCATCTATATATTCCACAAGATTCCCCTCAGCGAAGTCATAGATAAATGGAATACCGGCATGACGCCCTGGATCATCGCCATGCTCGTCGCCGCAACGCTCGTCATGGCCATCCAGGCAAACCGTTGGAAAGGACTTTCGGTGCAAGGTCCCAAAATTCCGTTCAAGACCTACTACGCCTACACCGCCATGGGATACTTCTTCAACAACCTGCTCCCGACTGGATTCGGAGGCGACGCGGTAAAATCCTTGGCCTTCGGGAAGAACTACAACCAGACAAGTCAATCCGTTTCGGCAGTCCTGCTCGCCCGCATTCAAGGTCTCCTGGCCATGTTCCTTTGCTTTTTCATAGCCCTTCCGTTCGCACTGAGCAAAGCCGATATACCTTTAAGCTATACCCTGATCATGACGGCGGCAAGCCTCGTCTGCATCATACTCATTTTGCTCTGCCTGTTTTCCGACAAATTTCCCATTCCGCAATTCATCAGCAACAGGCTCACCTTCATCGCCAAGCTGCAATCGAGCCTCTCGATATACAGAAAGCACAAAAAGCAGCTTTTTCTCTCGGCGCTGGATTCCCTATGGCTGCAGCTATTGACGTTGTTTATAGCCTACGCCTATTTCCGGGCAGTCGGGGTCGACATCGACATCAGCATTCTGGTCGTATTCACTAGCATCACCACTGTCATTTCGATGGTCCCCATTTCACTGAACGGCATTGGCGTGCGCGAAGGAACGCAGGTTGCCTTGTTCACCGGGATTCTCGGGATTCCGGCACCGCTCGTGCTGGCCGCAGGCTTGCTGGGCTACGTCCCGCTGTTGTTCCAGGCAGCCCAAGGTGCAGTGGTGCTTCTCGTCGGCACCAAGAAATAACCTTACACAAACGCCATATGTCATGCCCGACTCTTTGTCATCCCGGACCCCGTTCCGGGAGGGCATCTCCTTTTTTATACAAAAAAGCCCCGCCGAGGCGGGGACCTTTAAACTTCGCGTTTCGAAGAATTATTCTTCGGCGAGAGCTTCCTTGTATTCGTCGACCGTGGCGATGTATTCGTCAATCATGTCCTGCTTGGAATCCAAGTGGGCTAAGATCTTTTCGAGATGTTCCTTGGAGAACACAGTCTTGAGCTGGCGGGAAGCGTGACCCTTGTAGCCCCATTCCTTGAGGATTTCGTCAGTCACCACGAAGGAATCGTCGAGGGAGACAAAACGCATCGGACCATAGACAGCCCAGTTGTGTTCCATCTGCATACATTCCGGCTCTTCCATTTCCGGGTTGGCCATGTAGCGCTGCACATGACGGGTGCGCACATCCTTGATCTTGTCGATACGCATATAACCCATAATGAGGTACTTGTTGCGCATTTCGGAATCGCTCAAGCCTTCGTAGCGAGTGCCGAACAAGATATAGCGGCTCTTGCTCTTCACGATCGTGTTGATTGCCTTCACATTGTAGCAGCTCATCAGACCATAGGTGCTGGTTTCATAGTTCGGTTCGTAAAGAAAACCCTTTTCATTTTCATTCAGCTGGTCGCGGACAGGCATTTCGGACTGATGGCTAGTTTCGACATAAAGCAGGCTACCGGCCATGTTGCCACGGTAGTCTTGCCAACCTTCGAGATTGATCTGTGTTTTCGGCATTTTATAAATCCACTCAAATATTAAAGTTCGAAAATTAAAACGAGTACAAGCGGACCGAGTACGGTTCGTCAGTAACAATTATCAAAATACAATTTACAGTTTAAAAAGTCAACGACTCCGCCGAAATATCTTCCATTCCAAAGCGAAATGCGCCTTTTTTGAAAAATTCTGCGGTATCCGTCGTCAAATATTTGACATTTCCACCCTTTGAAAGGCGTTTTTCCATGTCCACATGACGTTTGAGGTAGTCCAAAGTCTTGTCGGCGACAATATCGCCCTGAACCACCAGGCGTACATGCGGTGGAAGTGCGGCCCGGATTTCGTCAGCAAGGAGCGGGTAATGCGTACAGGCCAAAAGCACCGTATCGATTTCGGGATCCTCGGCCAAAAGCTGGTCCACGTCCTTTTTCACAAAGAATCGGGCGCCCTCGGTCCCCCGTTCGCCGTATTCCACCAACGGCACCCACATCGGACAGGCGTGCTGGGTCACCTTGAGTCTCGGGAAAAAGTGGCCAATTTCCAGAACATAGCTATTCGAAGAAACCGTTCCGGCAGTCGCAAAAATGCCGATATGCCCCGTTTTCGAGAAATTTCCGATTTCTTCGGCGGTCGGACGGACAATGCCTAGCACGCGACGGTCCGGAAATTCGACCGGAAGCACTTGCTGCTGGATGCTGCGGAGAGCCTTTGCAGACGCCGTATTGCACGCGAGAATCACCAGCGGGCAGCCCCGGCGGAAAAGTTCACGCACCGACTGGAGCGTGTAGCGGTAAATCGTCTCAAAGCTGCGGGAGCCGTACGGTGCACGCGCATTGTCCCCCAAATACAAGTAGTCGTATTCCGGAAGAGTGTGGCGGAGCTTCTGCAGAATGGTAAGTCCGCCAAAGCCAGAATCAAAGACGCCGATCATAAGCTTCTTCCATTTTGCTACGGATGTACGGGAGCAGTTCATGACGCGGGTCCATATTATCGCCTCCATGGGTCTTCTTGAACTCGACCGTATCCACCGGTTCAAGAATTGTAACAGAGACCGGACGATGCTTAGTCACCTTGCGATGCTCCCAAGCCTCGTCGGAACCGCGAGTCACGATCGGCAAGATGATCGCATTCGCTTCGACGGCAAGCCTAAAGCATCCGCTCTTAAAAGCCACCATACCGTTACGCTTGCTGCGGGTACCTTCCGGGAAAATGAAAAGCCTCGGCATCTTACCCGACTGGAGAGCCTTCTGGATGATGGCGGCGCCACCGCCCTTTTCACGGTCGATAAAGACGCACCCCAGCTTGTGCATCCAGAAGTTCAAAATCGGAATACGCTGCAACTGCGTTTTTGCAATAAAGCCAACAGTCCGCTGCAAGGCAAGGAAGGCTATTGGAATGTCCAAATACGACCGGTGGTTTCCCATGACAAACACCGGGCGAGACCAGTCGACCTTGGCCAGTTGCGCCAGGTTTTCAATCGTCAGGTCGACGCGAATGACCTTCATGCAGAACCAGGAAAACTTCTGAACCTTTTCCTCAATCCACGAATCCAGATCCTTACGACGGAAAATGTACATGAATGCAATTTTCACAATGTATTCAAGCATAAAGAGAAGGATTCTTGCGGCTGCATAGATTCTAAACAAAATAACCGGCATATTAATCTCTTTTTTTGAAGTATCCTTGGGCAAAAAACGAGACCGTTTGAGTTTCGTGAGGCGCCCTTTCCAATATCTACGTTTGCAATATAGCAAAACCAAATAAGATTCTGCCCGGGTGACCCCGACGTAAAACAGCCGACGTTCCTCATCGAGCTGTCTTTTTCGCTCTCGGCGAGTCCCTGTACACGACCCCGGTGTAAGCCCTTCCGAAAGCCCCGCATAATAGACCACCGCATACTGGAGCCCCTTGGAAGCGTGAACCGTTTCGACATGGATTCCATTTTCAAGGACTTCGCCCTCCCCCTCGGCCCCCGCCTCTTCCGACACGACAGTTCCAGCTATCGGGAGGTGGGCATCGCGGAGCGCTTCCTCGTAATATAGGCGCTGCCTATTATAGCGCACGAGGATAGCAAAGTTTTTCCACTGAAGGTCATAGCTTTCGCGAAGCAACTTGATGCTCGTGATGATTTTCTGCATTTCCTCGACGGGGTCTTCACTCACCCACACTTCGGGCTTGCGATTCTCCTTGAAAATCGGCGAACCACCCGAACCGTTCATATTGCCCGCACGCAAGACCTTCCGCAAATGGACGGGCTTATTCTTGAATATTTGGTTTGAAAAATGGAGGATGTTTGCCACCGAGCGGTAATTCCATTCCAAGCGGATCAGCGAACTTTCCCTGAAGTCGTCACGGAAACGGTTGATGTTTCCGATATCCGCCCCGCGGAATCCGTAAATGGCCTGGTCGTCATCGCCCACGACAAACAGCGACTTGCGATTCCCGAGCAAAGCCTTGACAAGCCTGTACTGCGACGGATTGATGTCCTGGTATTCGTCAACGAGAATCTCTGTCCATTGATTTTGAAAAAACGCTCTCGCCTCGTCGTGGTTTTCGAGCAACTCTATGGTTTTGTAAATAAGGTCTTCAAAGACAATCTGACCCGATTCCAGCACACGTTCGCGCAGCGGTTTTAACTTTTTCAATAGCGATGGCGGATACGCATCCGAAAAAAGTTCTTCACGAGAAAAATGCACCGACCGTCCGCCCACTTTTGCGAGTTCCTGCATAAAGGACTTGTCCACCGATTCAGACGGCACCGGCATCTTTTTGAAACCGACCAGCTCATACGCCGGGCAAAAGCCATCCACAGCAGTCATCCCGACCCCAGCTGTCATCCCGGATTCATTCTGGGATCGCCTTTCCACATCCTGTATAATAGGAACTTTCGACTTGAGGATAAACAGCGCGAGCGAGTGGAACGTGCAGAGCCGCACACCAGCATCAGGGAACAACTTTTGCACACGTTCCCGCATTTCGGCAGCCGCCTTTGCCGTGAACGTAAGCGCAAGGATTTTCTCCGGCTCAACTCCCGACATAATCCGGTACTGGATTCGCTTGGTCAAGACAGACGTTTTGCCCGACCCCGCCCCTGCCAGAATTAAAAGTTGTCCGTTCTTTTCATGATCGTGGAGTACTGCTGCACGTTGGTCGGAATTCAGTCCGACCAAAAGACTTTCTACATCCATGTTTTCTGCGCCCCTTAAGCGCGAGGTTCATATAGCAAAGGATATAGATAACGATATAAGAAATTATGGATCCCGTAGCATCGACCTTACGGTCTTGCTCCAGGATGACCATTCGCAGTTTTTGCAGGAACCGGCTTTTGGCCCATCAAAAACACAACAGCACCAAACAAGCTCAATACCAAACTTACAAAATAAGCAAGCAACTGGATCACCACAGATTCAAGCCCTGGCACACCGGCCCTTGCAAAAAGCGACTGCGCCAACAGTTCGCGCGGACCAAACCCGCCAATCGAAATCGGAAGCGCACTCACAATGGCGACAAGCGGAATGTAGTAGAAGTACCACGACATCGAAAGATCCACGCCCACGGCAATTCCGCAAAAGAAATGCACCAGAATACGCAAGGACTGCGTCACCGTCGAAAGGCAAGCGATGTTCATCCAGAGTTTCTTGGAGCGGAACTTCTGGAAACGGTCAAACATGCGGAGGAGCCGCGTTTCGAATTTTTCGGGCAAGACCTTGCCCGCCATACGGCAGAAGAACTTGCCAATGCGACGGCTCAAAAGCCCGGCAAACATCACGCAGAAGCCGAGGAAAATCCAGACGGACGGCCACATGAATGCACGCTGTTCGGCATCGTGAACAAAGAACAAGACACCAACAGCAAGAGCAAACAGCGTTATAAAGAACAGCCCGAACAAGCGGTCAAAAACAGTCGCCGTAAAACCCGCACCAACAGTATCCTGCCCGCCCTGCACGCGGATATCGTAAACCTTCTTGGCATCGCCACCGACGTTTCCAGGCATAAAGTTGTTGAAGAAGAGCCCCACATGGTACAGCTTGAGAAGCTTGCCGTACTTCATATGAACGCCCTGCTTTTCGAGCAAAAGCTTCCACTGGTAGCAAGCCGTAAAGTTCGATACAGCAAGACTCAGAAGAGCCAGCACAAGCGGGAACACGCTGTTGTTCTTGAAAAGGTTAGAAAGGTCACTCACACTCCATTCCGGATCGCTCACGATGTTACGATAAACAAAGTAGGCCGGAACAAGCGTCACCACCAGCTTCAAGCAAAAAACAAGTATCGACTTCAACTTCGGATTCAATTTCATTTGCGAGAGTACCCTTCAACCGTCTGCTGCAGCAAGTCGAGCGTTTCACGAGCCGACTTTTCCCAGCTGAACGATTCTGCGTAACGCTTGGCATTTTGACCGAGGTTCTTGCGCAGTCCAGCATCGCTATAAACTTTTTCCATTGCAGAGGCACACGCGGCCGCATCTCCTGACGGGAACAGGATTCCCGTCTCGCCGTCACGGACGCTATCGCAGAGTCCCGGCACATCCGACGCAACCGTCGTCTTGCAGAGCTGCGCCGCTTCCATCACGGTAAGTCCCCAGCCTTCCTTGTAGCTCGTCTGCAAAAGCGCGAGCGAAGACGAAAGCAGTTCGTACTTGTGAGCCCCCGTCACAAAACCCGTCAAGACCACCTTGCCATCCAGGCCGTGCGCTTTAATCCAGGCCGGGAGCATCTTCAAAAGCGGACCATCGCCAACGATGTAAAGCTTGACTTCGGGGTGCGACTTCGAGAATTTTTCAAACGCTTCGAGCGCCGTCCAGATGCCCTTGTAACGATGCACACGCGAAAGCCAAATGAAATACGGTTCGGCGGCATTCTCACAAGAATCCACGGCACTTGTCGTAAGCGGTGTAGTCACCGGCGGTTTTTCGGACCCGTTGTAAATCACGGAAATTCGGCTTTCGTCCACACCGATTTCGGCAAGTTCTTTCTTGGTACTCGGGCTCACCACCACAAAATTCTGTGTGCGGTAAAAGAACGGGATAATCCGTTCAAAGAACCAGACTCCAAAAGCGACCGGGAAAATAGCCTCCGCAAAAATTGACTTCCGCCACAGGTGATGCATCTGCACCAAGAGCGGCTTGCGGACGAACCAGTGGGCAAAGACCGGTAACTTGTTCAAATCTTCAACAACAACGTCAAAGTTGAATTCGCGATCGAGCTTTTTCAGATTCAGCGCCACCGTAAGCTGGAACATCAAATCGCCACCCTTGCGGATGACCTGAATTCCATCGACAACGTCACGTTCCTTGGCACCCGGGAACGTCGTCGTAAACAGGACCACCGTGTGGCCCATTTCTACAATCTTCGAGAAAATGCGATGCAAATGCTTTTCGGCGCCGCCGGCAGCCGGATGCATGCGATCCCGGTAATTTACGACGAGAATTTTCAAGCAATCACCTAAGGCTTACGACCGATCACGCCAATGCAAAGCTGCGTGTAGTGCATCACCGGCACGGACTGTAGGCTATCCAAAATTTTGTCCTTAATCTTTTGGTAAGCCGTTCCATCAAGCGGATACTTCGGGAGTTCAACACCGAACTTGAAGCAGAGCTCGCGCAGAATGCGGTAGTAAAGATTCGGGCGCATCCAGTCGCCATAAGCGTAGACACATTCAAAACCAGCGTCACGCATAAGCGTCTTGAGCTGGCCCATCGTGAACTGTTTTTCCCAACCGGCAAACCACTTGTCAAGCGCAATCAGGATATGCTTGATAATCGTGTACGGGTGGACGGTCTGCGGCACGTCGCAAAGGCAACAACCGCCATGCTTGACGATGCGGAAGTTCTCTTGTAAGAGCGGGAGCGAATCCTTGAAATGTTCGGCCAAGCCCTGATGGAACACCAAGTCAAAAGTATTATCCGGGAACGGGGACTTGAAAGCGTCGCCACGAACCAAGTGCAAATTCTTGAGACCTTCACTCTCGCGGAGCGAATTGACAATTTTCAAGCTATTGTCGGCAAAATCGAGCACATAGACATCGGCGCCCAAACGAGCAAGTTCAGCACTATCGCGGCCGGTACCTGCACCGACCTCAAGCACCTTCAGGCCCTCGAGCTTAAAATTCTTCTTAATAGCTTCTATAATAGACGGCGAAGACGGATAGACCTTGTCCATGTCGTTCTTGCGCTGCCAAAAACGGTTCCATACGGATTGATCGGGCTCTTTAATAGACATAACGGGGATAATATATGAAAAAATGAGAGTAGGAAGTAGGAAGTAGGAATTGTCATTCCCGATTTAATCGGGAATCTCCTTTTCACAAAAAAGGACATTGCAAAATGAAACATCCTCCTCCGACACACCGATCGGCAGACAAGAAAAGAAAATCTCCATGTTCATAATGAACACATCGACAGCGCGTCCTTTACATTTCCTTCCTACCTTTCGTAGTCTACCACCGGTCAACTTGTCACGTTTTGAAAAATTTGTTATATTTTTACGACATATTTTACAAAATTGGGACAATTTTTTATGACACACAGCACACCAAGCCACGCAAAACCGACCTTTTAAGGACTTTTTGTAAAAAAATTGGAAAATTTTACACAATTGGCACGCAACTTGCTTTAAAAAAGCGATATTATAGGAGCAAGGTTTTTAAAATGCATATTGATTCTACCGATACTACTCTCAAAAGATACCTAGAAGATATTCGTCGCACTGCACCTCTCTCCCGCGAAGAAGAACAGATTCTATTCCAGAAAGCTAAAGAAGGCGACAAAATCGCCCGTAAAAAACTGATTTCTGCAAACATGCGTTTTGTGCTCAAGGTCGCCATCCAGTACCGCGGCTGCCCGATTCCGCTGCCGGACTTGGTCAGCGAAGGCGCTATGGGACTTGTCCGCGCTATCGAATCGTTCGAACACACCCGTGGTCTTAAATTCATCAGTTACGGCGTTTGGTGGATCAAGGCATATATTACTCGTGCTATTAACGAACAGGGCAACCTTATCCGCTTGCCGGCAAACCAGCACCTCCGCGTGCGCAAGGCTTTGCACGAACAGTCCCGTGGTAAGGAAATCAACGAAGAAATCCGTGAATTGATCCAGATCGGTCAGCGCGGCGTTTCGTTCGACAGCCCGCTCAAGGCTGACTCCAAGGCAACTTACGCCGAAGTCCTCCCGGACAGTGGCGCATCGAACCCGGAAGCCGATTCCGAAATCCAGAGCGTCGAAGCTTTGGCTCGTGACCTCATGGAACAGCTCCCGGAACGCGAAGCCCGAGTCATTACCGGTATTTTCGGCATCAACCAGGAAGCTCCGCAGACCCTCCGCGAAGTGGGCGAATCCATGAACATCTCCCACGAACGTGTACGTCAGCTGCGTGACCAGGCTCTCCGCCGTATCCGCAAGTACAACAGCAAGGACTTCTTGCAAGAAAAGAAGGACGCGTTCCTCGCGGCTATTAATAAATAGCCGCTCAATGACGCAGGAGGCTCCGCCCCCTGGACTCCTATTCCAAACGCCAAACGCAAGAACGCAAAAAACTTTAACTAGTCATGCCCCGCTCCGACGGGGCATCTCCTTTTTATGGGCAAAAAAAGCTACCGGCAGGCGTTCAGCACGTCGGTCACAACGCTATCCATGAAAATCCAGCCGCGGCCGACGAGTTTCAAGACTCCGCTATCGAGCGTCGCAAAGCCTTTTTTGATCCACGGTTCATAGCCATCCGGCGAAACAGCAATTCCGTCAGCAGCGAGCGCGTTTAGGTCGAGACCTGAACGTTGACGCAACGAGAGCCATACGCGTTCCGTCAAAATGTCGTCTTTATCCAGATCGTCGTAAGTCAGCGATGCATCCGGCGAGCCTGCATTCACATAATCGCGCCAACGCGGATACATTTCTGGAGCGCAGAAACGGCGACCGTCAAAATAGCTGTGCGCACCCGGCCCGAAGCCAATGTACTCGCCGCGATTCCAGTAGTTCATGTTATGCAAGCTTTCGTCGCCAGGTTTTGCGAAATTCGAGACTTCGTAACGCCCGAAGCCCTTTTTCTCAAGGATCTCGACGCCACCGAGATACATCGGCTCGTACAAGCTCTCATCAATTTTTTCTTCGCCACGAGATACGCGACCGCCCAAAAGCGTCCTCTCGCCCACATTCAATCCGTAAAAACTCAAGTGCCCAAGCGGAAAATCCGACAAGCGATCCACATCGCTCAAGAAAGATTCTACCGACTGTCCCGGCAAATCAAACATCAAGTCTGCCGAGACTTTCGCCCGCGGAAGCGAAGTCAACAAACGAAGCGCTTCAAAGCCGCGTTCCACCGTGTGCCTGCGTCCAATGCGGTCCAAGAGCGATTGCGAGAACGTCTGGAGCCCAAGGCTAAAGCGGCGTACACCGCAAGCAAGCACCATCTGCACAGATTCTTCGGTACACGATTCCGGATTGAATTCCATCGAGACTTCGTCAAGCGAATCTACGTGAACGCCACATTCTGCAAGTACCGTAAAAATTCGCTCCAGGCACGCACCCGGCAAAATCGAGGGAGTTCCACCGCCGAGATAAAGTGTCCGCGCTTGCGAAAGAACGCCACGATGCGCATCATTGAACGCACGGATTTCACGTTCCAATAAGCCAGCATACTCCTCGAACAAGCGAGCATTCGCAGGCATCACGCGAAAGTCACAGTAATCGCAAATCTTCGCGCAAAACGGAACATGAACATAAATACCGAACATACTTGAACTTGTTAAATATAAAAAAGAACTACTCGGCTCGGGGCCTCGTCCAAATTACGATATAAAAAAAGAAAACCTCCTTTGCAGGTGGTTTTTCTTTTTTAGAGCGGGAACGGGATTGTCAAAGCCCAGTCCCCGCTGCGCGGCTAGCCTTTGCCCCTTCGGGCTTGCACTCACTGCGTTCGTGTCAAGCGCAAAATTCGGCTCTTCGCACTTCGTGCATAAGCCGAATTTTGTCGCACCCTCTTCTCGGGTCCTCGTCTTGTTCTGACTACAAAATAAAAGAAGACGCTTGACTGCGTCTTCTTTTATTTTAGAGCGGGAAAAGGGACTCGGACCCTCGACCCCGACCTTGGCAAGGTCGTGCTCTACCAACTGAGCTATTCCCGCGAG
>JBGVAT010000076.1:0-3499 GCA_045224895.1 Fibrobacter sp. | reverse complement strand
CGAAGTAGGAATATGCCGAGGCAAGGATCAACACGACAAGCGACAGGACATTCTAGTCCGCGACGCCAAGATGGAAATGGCTCGCGCAGCAAAGGCTCATCGCTAATTTTAGCTTTACTGCTGGTCGCATGCAGCCTAACCCTCGCCGCGTCGGCAAGGGTCGACGTGGAATCGCTCGCCCGTGAAGTCAAGGGTGCGTTCCGCTGGTACCCAGTCCAAAAGACATTTACGATAGCCTCACCAAAGGATACGCTCAAGTTCGCCGTCGGCATTCCGTACGTGACTCGCAACGGCCAGACAGTCGAGCTATCGCAGGCTCCGCAACTCGAGAACGGACACATCTGGATTGCGGAAAACGACGCCAAGAAAATTTCCAGTAAAGTCACGTCAGTCCCTGCAACAAAGACAGAGACGACGCAGGTCAAAGCAACTAGCACAGCGCCTGCCAAGCCCGCAAATTCTAAAGCCGCCGAACCTAAGTCCACCGCAAAGCCCGTCGAGCAGAAACCTGCACAGCCGGTTACCGTAAAGCCGAAGGCTCCGAAGCAAGAAATTGCAGGTACGCGCGAAGTCCGCACTATCGTGATCGACCCCGGACACGGCGGCAAGGATCCCGGCGCCTCGGGCAAAAAATCGCAGGAAAAAGACATCGTTCTCGCCGTTGCAAAGCTTTTGCGCAAGAACCTCGCAGACGAAGGCTTCAATGTGAAACTCACCCGCAGCAAGGACGTCTTCATCGAGCTGCGCCAACGCGCAAACTTGGCAAACCAGTGGGATGGCGACCTCTTCATCAGCCTGCACTGCAACGCCATCGACGCAAGCGAAGAGCGCAAGAAGATTATCCAAGGTTACCAGTTCTACGTGCTGCGCGCCCCGGAAAGTGAAGAAGACAAGGCTATAGCCCGTCGTGAAAACGCGGTCGCCACGCTCTACGGCGAAAAGAACGCCAAGGACGAACTTTCACCGCTGGAATGGTTCAAACTCGAAGCACGCCTCGAACAGTACAAACAAACGAGTTACCTCTTCACCGAAAAACTGCTAGACAGTTTCGATGGCGGAAAAATCAAGAAAATGAACACGGGCGTCGGTGGTGCGGGATTCATGGTTCTCGTAGGCGCGATGATGCCGGCCGTACTCATTGAACTTGGCTTTATCAGCAACGAAGAAGACGAAGCCTACATGATGACCAAGGCAGGCCAGCAAGACCTCGCCGACCGCATTGCGCAAGCCGTCAGCAAGTACAAGGACGCCGTCCACACCTACCGCGAAACGCTCGGAAGAAATTAGACGAGAACTATTCAGGAGCCTTTGATCTTTTCTCAATAATTTCAAGGCATTCCGCTAAAATTGCGTCATACTTTTGTTTGTAGCGTTCCGTTATCACGGGCGTGCCATCTTCGCATATCTTGGTCTTGGCGATGTAGCCATCAAACCAGTTATCAGACCTATTGTCCATATTCGAGAATCTTATGGATACGCCTTCAGAACAGTAAGGAGCTAATTCACCCTTTAAAGTTTTATTTTCGCGATCTAAAAGGTCTTCCAGATACGATGTTTGAGCTTCTGTCAAAGAAGCATTATTTGTCAATTCGCTAACGATTTTTTCGTATAATACTTTTTGCACATCAGCAAGGATATCAGTGAACAACGCAAAGTTTTCTTGCGGACAAGATTCAACCAAATCTTTTGGAACAATTCCTTTAGCTTCATTGTACTCATTTTCACTCGTATAAGCAAGATTTCCATCTGTAATAAAATCCAAATAAGTACTATCATTAGAACATTTCATCTGATATTTTAAACGTGTCGAAGAGCAAGGACTGATACCATACACAGTCACAGCTTGCAATTCAATGGCGTCACACGTTTCCAGTTCTTCTTCCCAAAAATTCAAAATTTTTTCTGATACAGATTGTTTTTGCTTTAAGTAACCTCTTAAAGTATTACAATCATAAATACTTGAACAAATCGAAACTGTGGACCAATATTTCTCACAAGTAACAGAGGTATCCCGAGCCAATACATACCCCTCAGAACTAGAACTGCTGTTAACGCTAGACGAACTTTCGACATCCGATGAACTTGATGCCGGAAATTCAGACGAAGAACTTTGCGGCGGAGTTTCAGAAGAGCTTGATTCAGACGCTATAGCAGAACTTGATAATTCGCTAGAGCTACTTTCATTTGCATCAGACGACGAATCTGGATTTGTCGACTGCGGCACAGGAAATTGAGGATTTGACTCCGAACAACTCGCCCAAAAAAGCGATGCGACTGTCAAGCTAAACAGGCGAATAAATTTATGGATAGTCATACCAAATCCTTCTTCTAAACATAATATATAATTTGTCCGTCAACGAAGGCAAACTTTAGGCATAAAAAAAAGAACTGTCACTTTCGCAACAGTTCTCTCTTGAAACTTCAAAGCTATTTATGGAATTGCACGGAGTACTTGTTTACGGCAGGGCGACCAAGCAAGTCAAAATTTTTGAACTTTTTAAGGTTCGCCACCGGTCGCATTTTCCGGATTCCAGTCGTTGATTCTTGAGGATACAGCGGGATAAAGAACAGATCCGTCAAACTATACTGAGAATCCGTAGTAAGATGAATTGTTTCGCCCAATGCCTCGTAAGTAATCTTCATATAATTCTCATCACCAGGGTTACCTTTGTAGCAGACATTAGGATTGTCAGCATCCATGACCATGCTATGCTTTTCCCCATCTTCGTACACATAAAGAGAATCTTCTGTAATATTTACATATCCATCAAGCTTGTATTCTCCATCTGAATCATACCCCTTATATGAATAAGGATGCATATCATCAACAACCTTCATATACTTGACTATTCCATAAAGTTCGCCATTATTCTTGATTGTAACCGTAATCAAGCCATTCAGGGTATCCGCTTCTTGAGTAAAATGGAATACAGTTCTAACAGTGTCCTTCGAATTTGCCATAAAGACACTATCCGGAAGAGTATTTCCTGGCGTATAATAATACTTCTTGAACCACGGTTCTGATTCCATGCCCTCTGCTGGAACTTTGTAAAGGCTGTCAAGAACATAGTCTCCCGGGACATGATAATCTATCGGCTCGGTTTTGAAATAAGCCTCCAGGCAATTCATAGCGCTAGCGTAAATGGAAAGGGCTGCAAGAGAAAAGAGAATCTTTTTGATCATGGTTAATTTTATCGTTAAAATGTTAAATAAAATATAATTATTTTACAATAAAAAAAAAGAACCGTTGCAAAAGCAACAGTTCTTTATAGGAGATTCCCGCTCGGTGGCGGGAATGACAAATCCTTACGGACTATTGACGCCTACGCCTTCGGCTTCAGCGTCCATCCTTCGGCTCGGTCATGCCGGCAAGCCAGCTTGCCGTCGCGACACTCGCCTTACGGACTACTCTGCGTCCATGTCAGCTTCGTCGATTTCGGCGTTGTGGTAGACTTCCTGAACGTCGTCGTGGTCTTCGAACTTGTCGATGAGCTTGAGG
>JBGVAT010000075.1:0-16363 GCA_045224895.1 Fibrobacter sp. | reverse complement strand
TGAAGGCGACGGGTTCGACGTCTACTGTGGTGACAAGAAGGTCGGCGAACTTCACAACGGTAAGGACGGTCAAGACGGTAAGAACGGGACCGACGGTAAGGACGGAACTTCTTGCTCTGTCGTGAAGAATGAAAAGGTCAACGGATACGAAGTCTACTGCGGTACAGAATTTATCGGTTACCTCACAAACGGCAAAGACGGCGCTGATGGCAAGAACGGGACCGATGGTAAGGACGGAACTTCTTGCTCTGTCGAAGTCAATAAGGAAATCAACGGGTTCGATGTCATCTGTGGAGACAAGAAGGTTGGCGAACTCCACAACGGCAAGGATGGCGCTGATGGCAAGAACGGTACCGATGGTAAGGACGGAACTTCTTGCAGAGTCGAAGAAAACAAGGAAATCAACGGTTTCGATGTCATCTGTGGAGACAAGAAGGTTGGTCAACTCCTTAATGGTAAGGATGGCGCTGACGGCAAGAACGGTACCGATGGTCAGGACGGAACGTCCTGCCGAGTCGAAGAGAATTCTGAAGGCGACGGCTATGACGTCTTCTGTGGTGACAAGAAGGTCGGCGAACTTCACAACGGAAAGGACGCAGTCCTTCCCTCTTCTAGCAGCATTGCATCTTCAAGCAGTGCAACGCCATCTAGCAGCAGCAAGGTTTCCTCCAGTAGCGCAGCTCAGTCTAGCAGCAGCGTAGCTTCTTCTAGCAGCGAAACCGCATCCAGCAGCAGTGAAATTTCCTCTAGTAGCGAAACTCCGTCCAGCTCCAGCGTCGAACAGCTCAGCGAAAAGTGCAAAACTCTCCGTGCCACGACAGACGTATTCAACTCCCTGTACGACGTTCTCGGTTGCACCCGCTCTGACGAAAAGGTCGCCATCATCCTGCGCCACGCCCAGCGTGACATCAAAAAATACGGCGAAAACGACGGCCTCATCGACGTCGGCAGAGCGCAGGCAAAACAGGTCGGCGAAAAACTGAAAAAGCTCAACCTCGATGACTTCTATTATATGTACACAAGCGTCAAGCGCACTGCTGAAACCGCCCAAATCATCGCCATCAACAAAGGTCAAGATGTCCCAACAGACCTCAACGTATGGCACCAAAAAAACATTGCAAACCTTACTGAAATCAACCAAAACCTAAAGGAATCCTGGTACGTCAAGCCCTATCAAAGCGCAAGCAACTGCCAGGGCAGCGCCAGCTGGGGCTGGAGTTCTTATTCCAAAATTGCCTATGAGGAATACGATGACGACAACAACCGCCAAAACTGCACAAACGCATTCTACCCTATCGATTCAATGATCGATGTTTTTACCGGCAAATACTTCACTTACGAAAAAATGCATAAGTACACATTGGCAATTTCACACGACCAATACCTTGTGCCGTTCGTCGTTACAATCAGCAACAAAAAAATCTACGATGACGTCAAAGATTCCAAATACGATCTCCGCTTCCACTTACACGACAGAGACATTAACTGGAATCCTGATTTCAACTACTGGATCAACTACCTCGCCGGCGTAGTACTCATCGTCGATGCAGACAATAACGTTATAAAGCTTCCCGTCAAAGCTCTCGACGACGGATTCTTGCGCAAATACGAAAATCCATAACATACAAGCTTCAAAGCCCCCGCCCGGGGCTTTTTTCGTATATTAAGCATTATGCCAAACGAGAACATAGCAGATCTTCAATCAGCCATTTGCATAGCAATCTTATTTCTATTGGGAATTGTCCTACTAGGCATTTGGGGATATATGTACGACAAAGTAGACACCTCAAAACTCAAGAACATTCCTAGAATCGACATTCTCTATATTCTCTACATCGCTATTAAGTACATACAACAACACTGGAAATCAGAGAAACGCAAAACAACTATCCTCTTTCTGTCCTTCTTGATAATATTCGTCGGCGCCATCATTATTGCATTTCACGCCAAATAAAAAAAGCACCCCATCGGGGTGCATTTTAACAAGGTCTGCGACTCTCGCAAGTTCGATGGCCGCGACTTTCGCGGCATCTTGCTCACGAGCACTAAAGATTACGGAAGTTGCGCTTTTCAAGCGCACTGCCCAGCGGCTCAGCCATGTCAGAACGCAAGCGTTCTGCCGCGGCATTCGCCTTTAAGGCACTTCAACAGAGTCCAAAATCTTCTGCACGACGGTTTCGGCAGTGACTTCTTCCGCTTCGGCTTCGTAGCTCAAAATCACGCGGTGGCGGAGCACTTCCATAGCGACAGCCTTCACATCTTCCGGCGTCACGTAAGCACGGCCCTGGATAAACGCATGAGCCTTCGAAGCCTGGGCCAAGCCAATAGAAGCACGCGGAGAGGCGCCCACTTCCACAAAGCCCACCAGGTCGCTACGCTTGATGCTACCCGGATCGCGCGTCGCCAAGACCAAGTTCACGATGTATTCACGCACGCGTTCGTCCACATAAACCTGCTTCACGAGCTCGCGAGCCTTCAAGATATCATCCTTCGTCGCAACAGCCTTCGGCTGGCGGAGCCCTGCACCCGAGACAGCATCGAGAATCTTCATTTCGTCAGCCTTGTTCGGGTAGCGCACCTTCACCTTCAAGAGGAAACGGTCCACCTGAGCTTCAGGCAGCGGATACGTACCTTCCTGTTCAATCGGGTTCTGCGTGGCAAGCACCAGGAACGGCTCGTCCAGCTTGAACGTCTCATCGCCAATAGTGATGTGGCGTTCCTGCATGGCTTCGAGAAGGGCGCTCTGCACCTTCGATGGAGCACGGTTAATTTCATCAGCGAGCACCAGGTTCGTAAAGAGCGGGCCCTTGCGCGTTTCGAACTTTGCTTCACGGGCGTTATAAATCGTCGTACCGAGCAAGTCTGCCGGCAGCAAATCAGGAGTAAACTGGATGCGCTTGAAGTCGAGCGAAACAGCATCGGCAAAAGCCTTTACCGCAGTCGTCTTGGCAAGACCCGGAAGACCTTCCAAAAGCACGTGGCCATCCGCCAAAATACCCGTCAGAATACTCTCGACCATTGCCTTCTGACCAATCACCGTATCTTCAACTTCACGCAGCAAGTTCATGCAAAAAGAACTCTGCTGCTTAATCTTTTCCGAAAGTTCCTGAATATCCATTTATTTTTACCTCTAAGATTTAACGCCCATTAAAATACAAATTTCGTCCCGAAAAAAGCAAACCCACCCTTTGTATATTACATTTATTGCGAAATATGGCACAATTTACCGAAAAAGAACTCCGAATTTACGAAGCGGAAATCCGCAAGAAGCCCCTTCCCTTGCTTCACGATGAACTGCAAAGCATCATCGACGATCCTATCCCAGAACGCAAGAACATCGTCAAGGCCCGCATCACCGCTCTCGAAGACCGCGAAAGACGCATCAACACCGCCAAAGAAAAAGAACGCAAAAAAGCGCAAGAGATAACAAGACAAAAAATTCGCAACCAAAAACAGCCCACTCCCGACAAAAGAGGTTTAATCGAGTTCCTTGTCGCTCTTGGCGTTATATTCATAATGCTTATGTTAGGAAACGGCCCTCGTCACAACGGCCTGCTTTTTTCAAAGAAATTTTATGAGACATTCAATCTCGTCCGCTTTTTAAGCCTGCTCAAGTTCGTTCCTACCTGCGGAATATTCTTTTGGTATTTCACCGAAAAATGCAACAATAAAGGCGACTATTCAAAAGACTACCAAATCCCCGCCTATTGGCTTTACCACTTTAAGCTGGCCCTTAGCATTGCAACATTCTTCTTCGTTTTTTCCTTAGAAATACTATTCAGCGGAGATTATAACGGTCTATTCTACTTCAGTACAGGTCTCCCTGCCTACATCATCGGCGCAAGCTATTTCATTTCATCTACTTTGTACATTATCAATGTATTTTATCCAATCGTCAAAAAATTCCATCCTAAATACGGAATAACATTACTCATTTTCGCCGTAGCCCTCGAACTGATTATGAGTAAGATTTTCGGATAACAAAGGGGGAAACCATACAAGAAGGTGATCCCCGAACAAGTCGGGGATGACAAGCGCAGCTCCGAAAATGACGGAACGCAAATCACTTTTTCTTTTTCGCAGTGGGCAGTTCTGGAAGCATGGCGTCGAGCAAACGCACAAGCAAACCGCTGTCTGCAATTTGTTCTGCGGTAACGCGCAGCATCGGCTTTGCGCCATCGTACGGCAGCTGCTTTTTTGCACCCGGCAACATTGCCAAAGCCGCAGTCACAGGCTTCACAAGCAAGCGGTCATCGTAAATTCCGCCGAAGATTTTTCCGTCAGCGTAAAGGATGTATTCGCCCATCATCTTGCGGGTCGTCACACGCAGTTCCCCCTTGAACTGCGCCAAAACGTAATCACGAAACTTTTCAGAACTCGGCATTTTTATTCTTCACCAAATTAACGATACAGTCACTAAATTCACCAGCATTACCAATA
Organism: Fibrobacter sp.; assembly: GCA_045224895.1. Taxonomy (GTDB): domain Bacteria; phylum Fibrobacterota; class Fibrobacteria; order Fibrobacterales; family Fibrobacteraceae; genus Fibrobacter. Next base: position 11,923 of record JBGVAT010000075.1, on the reverse strand, counting down.
TGGTAGCTATCCGCACCATAATATAAAAGCGAGTCCTTGCTATTATAGGTAGAACTAAGATCCATCAAATTAGCGTTTTCAGCCTTGCAAATTTCCGGAGTCATTTTGGAATCATACATATAATCCAAAATGCAAACTCCATTGCCAGATTTCAAAGTTGCACCAACTTCTACATAACTACCACGATTATACTGCAAACGCTTCGCCTTGGTAAACTCGACCTCAAAATTCTGCCCACTGATCACAAATGAAATATGCTTTTTGTCTCTACTGTTAATAACAACATTCTTTTTTTGCGCATATGCATCAAAACCTTCACTTCCCCAGAATACAGACCCTGGGGAAATTATATTTCCTGAAACGCCGACACCCTCATTTGTATAAATAATTAAATCAAGGATTTTTTCCATAAAAGACGAACTTGTATAATCGTCATATTCATCTTCTGTCGGGGCATTTATGTCTATCGCATTTCCGTTCAAATCGATCACTGACGCAAAAAGAGTATCCTGCGTAAAATCAAAGTATGTGATTGTATTTTTTAGCCAGCCGTTCAGCTCGCTTGCGTCACGGCAAGCAAGCGAATTGCTTTCTTGAACATATTCGCAGTTTATCTTTTTCCACTTATTCTTAATCTGTCCATTTTTACCACCAACAAATATTTGACCATACGTTCTAACATCTTCATCGCTATAGAAAATAACAAGCGTATCGCCTCTGAAATCATACACCCTATCAATATGTTGTGTATCCACCATCGTCACGAATTCGTATTTTTCATTTTCAACTTTGCAAACATCATAACTGTACACCTCATAAGTCGAGAACTTCCGATTCGCCTCATCCAAAACCAGCGGGTACTTGATCCCCACAAAATTTTCCCTTGAATTATTGGACACCGGGTTAGATTCGCCACTTTCACTACAGGCGAGTATCGCCACAGAGCTAAAAAACAAACAAGCAAGATTCAATAATTTCATAAAAATCTCCTTCCAAATCGTTTCTTACAAATAATAAAAATTTCGGGACAAAATACTCCGGCAAGCCGCACTTTACAGTTTCTTTTTCAGCACTTTAGTACAAGGTTTTTCGACAAGTTCGTGCAACGCAATGGCGATGACAGCACACAGCGCAACCGACACCGCAATTTGCAATACATTATTTTGAATGCCGCACAACGGGAAAAGCCAGTTTTCAATTTCAGTATTGAATGTCTGCGCCAAGAAAAACGCATAGCTTACCGCACTCGCATACCGCAGCACCGCCGATTTCTGCAACCGTGGAGATTTGAGCCCCGCCAGCGTCAACGCTATGCAGCCAAACAGCGGAACCGCAATCCAATCATACAGCATATAGTTCCCGATAAAGACATTCAACTTTACGGCCACAGAAACACCGACAACCAAAAGGACAGCCTCAACGATAAACGATTTCCAGGAAGCAAGCCACTTCGCATTCACAGGGAGCGACGCCAGAACCACGCCGATGAAAAATTCAAGCCCGCGGAAAAACGGGTTGGAATAGATCGAGTCCGTCGAGAATGTATGCACTACAAGCGGAGACCAGAACAAGATAAGGGCACTCACACCAAGAGCGACAAGCTTTGCACGGATTCCCCATTGCTTTACAACTTCTTGCATCAACGGGAAGAACAAATATGCAAGCAGCAGGCATGAAATGAACCACGTTCCGCCATTATGGCTCACCGGAAACAGCGTCGAAAACACCGTCTGCAAGCCAAGCAGTTCAATCGGCAAAAGCACCAGATTCTGGAACGCACTTTCGGAGCCCAAGCTAAGGACATATACGACCGAAACCAGGTAATACAGCGGCAAAATACCGATAGCCCGTTTCAGATAAAAATTCCTGAGCGCATCCATCTTGAAAAGTTCACGTTCCTGATAAGTGCGGAACAGGACGAAACCGGAAAGCATAAAGAATCCGGTCATGAAAATTGCACCCATCGATACAAAGCCCGTCAACAGCCCAAAACTGCAATCATGATGAATGTGGCAATGAAACAGCAGCACCATCAAGGCTGCCACCACCCGGAACAAGTCGAGCCCCGCCATGCGTCGTGAAATCTTCTTTTCGTCAATAACCATATCTCAAAGGTACATTTATTTTCAATAAAGGAGATGCCCGCACAAGGCGGGCATGACAACTTCACAAGTCCCATTCGACCTCGAGGCCTCGCATCCAGTATGAAGCCCCCTTCCTACTCCCTACAGTCTACCGTCTACTACCTACTTCCTACTAATCGTCTTCCTTCACACCCATAAGCGTCATGGCAAGTTTCCAGGTTTCCTTGTTCTCAAAACCGTCGCGCTTGCCGCCACCGTAGCGGGCGTGGGCAAATTCTTCGAGCAAGGGCTTCCAGCCATCAAGCTTGCCATCGGCCACGAGCGCATCCAAAGAATCCGACCCAAACTGGTGCAATGCATATTCCTTGCAAATGCTTTCAAGTTCCAAGAGCCATTCACGACTATCGGCCACCATCACGCGTTGCTTCAGCACTACCATCTTTTCGCGCAGCGCATTGTCGAACGCATTTTTCGCAGCAGCCTTCGAACGTTCCTTGGAACGCTTGCGCATACGCCACAAAGCAGCCAGCAGCACGCAAACGCCCACGGCACCGCCAGCAACAAAGGGGAGCGGGTTAAACGGCGCATCAACACGTATAGGCACGCTATCGCTACGCAAATCGAGCGACTGCCCCATCGGCGTCGGGATTTCAAAACGCATCGCCGGAATGTTCAAGTTGCCTGTATCCTGCATCACAAGCTTGTAGTTGAACGTTATCTGCGCCAATTCCTTGCCGTCCTTGACAGTACGGCTCGATTCTTGCGAAACGCCCAACTGCAATATGCCCTTCGCACTTGCCGAACCCGTCGGCACCACCAAAATGGCACTGCCCTGGACGCTCCACGAAACTGTCACCGGGAAGTCGATCGTATCGCCCACGGTCGCCGTAAGCGGCGCACTGCCGGCATTCTTGGCGTTCCCCGCCGTAATCGAAATGCCGAGCTGTTCAGCGGTCGGGAGTTCGGGCATTCCCGCATCATTTTCCGCACCATCGCCGTCAACAAAACCCGCTGCACCGTCCACGTTTAAACTGTCCGGTTCCACAGCAAGAACATTCGTCGAATCGTTTGTCGTTACAGCAAGTAAGGAGTCAACATTTTTTTCTTGATTCTCAGCCTTCGCTTTTTTTGCCTTGACAGGCTTTGCGGCCTTAGTATTTGCGTTCTTTTTCATATTGAAGAATATACAAATTCCACCTAAAAAAAAGTCAACCCCGCAACAGCGTGCGGGGCGACAGATAAAGAACGATTTAAGTACGTCTAGACTAGATTCCAGCCGGACGAACGAACAAGCCGTTCAGCAAGGCCGAGTACATCGTGATCAAGATGTCAGAGAAGTAGCTGTTGCCACCATTCGTGAGCGTCTTGGTGTTCAGGCCCTGCGTGCAAGCATTAAGCCATGTTGCATTTCCGGCGATACCCGTTGCGCACCAAGCACCGTACCACTGACCCGAAACAACAGTGTTTCTAGTGTAGTCAGCACCCACAGACAAATTCCAGGAGTAGTTGACAGACAAAGCCATATCGTTCGGGTTGTTGTTAGACTTGCCTGCGATAAAGGTGTTCAAGGTATTCAAGATCGATGCTGCGCGGGCATCCTGGTACCAGTAGTAATCCCATGCGATTCTCCACGGAATACGCACAGATTCCTTATTGAAGGTCCAGTAAGTATCCTTTGCAGAGCCGTTGTTCGGATCGACGGCATTACCCGCAGTGTTGCTCCAGTCCGGGAAGACCCCCGTACCCATCGACTGCACAAGCTGCATATAGGTATACATGGCATCAAGCACGCCCTTCCAGTTGTGGTTCGGGTCTACCATTGCAAAGAGTCGGAGAGCCACCGGAGAGAAGTAGCTCAAGTTGTAAACCGGATCGCTACCCTTCCAGGCATCCTGATCACCCGAGTAGATGAGCATGTTCGTCGGGTTCACTTCCAGTTCCCAAATGGCGTTGATGAACGTGAGAGCGTCCTGCAAGTATGCTGCATTCTGCGTCTTGTAGTACATGACGATCAAGGACGTTGCAATGTCCAAGTCGGCATCCGTAGCACTGGAATTGTCGCCCATTTCCCAATGGAACGACTTAGTGATCCACGGCATAAGTTTCACATTGTGATAAGCCCTGAAAGCACGGGAGTAGTTCCACAAACGGTTATAGGTATCAACATCGTTATTGAAGGCAGCAAGGAGCATACCGTAGCCAATGCCTTCGGACACGGTGCAACCACGGAACTTCATCGCCTGGACCGTAGCGTCATTCACCGTGCAGAGAGACTTGTAATAGCCCGTCTGGATGGACCAGACCACACGACCTGCCGGCTGGTAACCAGCAGAGAAGACAACGCCAAAATCACCCGCAATAGACGGGTAGGTCACCATTTCTGTTTCTTCGGTCACAAAATGGTAGGACTGCCAGCTCATATAGTGGTTGATTGCATAAGCCGTATTTGCAGTAGAGGCCAACTGAGCGTATGCCGAAGGAGTTGCAGAACTTGCCGGAACCGGAGCTGCAGAAGAACTGACCGGAGCGGGAGTAGAGGAGCTTACCGGCACGATCACAGAAGAAGAACTGACCGGTCCCGGAACAATAGCGGAGCTGCCCGGTACAACAATTGCCGAACTCGACAGGATTACGGGAGAGCTTACCGGAGTCTGAGCCTCAGGAGAGCTCGGATTATCGTCGCCGCAGGCGCCTAAATAAAAAGCAGATCCCACCAAAATAGGCAACAGGATTTTTTTGGAAATCATAAAAGCCTCTCTAAAAAGGGAACCCCTAGACGGGGATTGGTAAATGCCAAACTAATATATATAAATATAGCTATTAAGGAATCTTTGAAAGCAAAAATCAAGTTTACCTGTGAGTACAAACACAGATGAATTCCACACAAGAAAAGGGCCGCTTGCGCGACCCTTCCCAAACGCCATTTAGAATCCGAAATTACTTCAACACAATCTTGTTGGAGAAGTTGACGGACTTGCCGGAAACGCGGACCATATAGACACCTGCGTCGAGAGAAGCGAGGTTCAAGGCAGTGGAAGCGTCACCCTTGGCAACAACCTGGCCATGGAGGTTGAAAACTTCGGCAGTAGCGTCAGACTTGACACCAGTGAAGCCGAGAGTACGACCAGAGAGGACGGCCTTCACAGAGGAAGCGCCGCGGACAGACTTGATGCTATGCGGATCCGGAGTGCCGCAATCGGCCGGGCAGGTGCCATCAGACGGACCGACAGAGCAGATGTTGAATGCATAGGAACCCGCAGCAGCCTGGATCTTGAACTTGACTGCAACGAGCTGCGAAGAAGCGGTAGGACCGTCCATCTTGGTGGCACCATTGTACCAGGACGGTTGCTTGAAGTCGGCCCATGTAAGAACCTTCTTTGTACCGGCGGTAGCCTTCGGGAGAGATGCGGCCGGGTTGGCAAAGCCGATCGTTGCGTCTACCTTGTCACCGAGGCCGAGTTCCAGAGCCATGGGTGCTTCAGAAGTATAGGTAACGCAAAGGCCACCCCAAGCAGAAGCATCGCCAGGAACCGCAGTCTTGTCTGCTGCAGAGGTTTCACCGACAACGTTGAAGCCGATACCCACGAATGGGGGGTAGGTCAGGGAGCCCTTGTTGAGTATTGCGGTACCGCAGACGCCTCCGCAGGCAGCAATAACATTGTCAAGAGCTTCAGCGCTGGATTCGGAGCCTTGCAGACCGTTCCAGTCGACCTTGGACAGACCACCATCGTTATCGTCAGCGTAGCTGAACCAGTAACCGTAAGTTTCGGTGGCGTTTCCGAGACCGGTTTCAACCTGGACTGTTCCTTCGGCACCAATCCAGGTGTCAAATGCGAAAGTGGCAGAAGCGGCCAATAGTATGGCCGCGATAGAATGTTTCTTGTTCATATTTTCCTCCTGTGTAAAAACACATAATAAATATATACAAAGGAAATGGACAACAAACAAATGAAAGCAAAAAAAAAGGAAAAGGGCCGCTTGTGCGACCCTTTTCAAATATCCTTTTCGGATCCGAAATTACTTCAACACGATCTTGTTGGAGAAGTTGACGGACTTGCCGGAAACGCGGACCATGTAGACACCTGCGTCGAGAGAAGCGAGGTTCATGGAGGAGGAAGCGTCACCCTTGGCAACAACCTGACCCTGGAGGTTGAGAACTTCGGCAGTAGCGGCAGACTTGACGCCAGTGAAGCCGAGAGTACGACCAGAGAGGATAGCCTTCACAGAGGAAGCACCGCGGACGGACTTGATGCTGTTACCCGGAGCGCAAGAAGCCGGGCAGGTACCATCATACGGACCAACTGCGCAGATGTTGAATGCATAGGAACCCGGAGTAGCCTGGATCTTGAACTTGACAGCAACGAGCTGAGAAGAAGCGGTCGGGCCATCGATCTTGGTGGCACCCTTGTACCAGGACGGCTGCTTGAAGTCGGTCCATGCGAGGGCCTTCTTAGAACCGGTGGTGGACTTCGGGAGAGATGCAGCCGGGTTTGCGTAACCGATCGTTGCGTCGACAGCGTCGCCGAGACCGAGTTCGAGAGACGGAGCAGCATCAGAAGTATAGGTAATGCAAACACCACCCCAAGCAGAAGCGTCGCCAGCAACCGGAGTCTTGTCAGTCGCAGAGGCTTCACCAACAACGTTGAAACCGATACCAACGAACGGGTTGTAGGTCAAAGAACCCTTGTTGAGTTCTGCAGTACCGCAGACACCGCCGCAAGTAGCAATAACGTTGTCAAGAGCGTCAGCGCTGTATTCGTTGCCGAGTTCACCGCCCCAAACGACCTTGGACAAACCACCGTCGCCATCGTCGCCGTAGCTGAACCAGTAACCCTGAGTTTCGGTAGCGTTGCCGATACCCGTTTCGACCTGAGCGGCGCCATCAGCACCGATCCAGGTTTCAAATGCGAAAGCAGCAGAGGCAGCGAGAAGTGCCGATGCAATAGTAAGCTTCTTATTCATAATTCTCTCTCTTTTTTAATTGTTTTCCCAAATTTGGGTGATTTGGGTAACAATATATTTTTTTTTCTCAAAAAATGCTATACCTGCAAGCCTTTGAAAAAAAAATTTACACAACGAGTTACAATTCATAAGAATCCCTTAAAATAGCGTCCTAGAGCCGATTCAGCAGCAAACAAACTAATCGTTCCGAAAATCGCTGTGTTTTTTATCACAACAAGAAAACGCAACTTTTTTATTACGATTCAAGGTATTTCATTCTAGCATAGAGAAAGCTACATTATATACTAATAAATCATACCCATCAAGGTCAGCCGCAAGCTGGCCCCGGAGCCGAATCGGCGCGGGAATGAAAAACGGGGTAAAGGTGTACAGCAAGCGCAAGGCAATCCGCTTTGTGTCCAATGGTAAACAAAAAATTAAGCTAATTAGCTTACTATATTGCTTTTAATTAGATAATTTTTGTCAAAACAAAAAGGAAACTCTCATGAAATTGACAAAGCTACTGACAGGCATCTTGGCTTGTGCCGCCATTCCGGCATTCGCCAGCGCCGCAACAGCAACTCCCAAGAAAGTGGGTCCGGTATCTTACTACGGAGCCCTTCATACCAGTGGAAGCAAAATCATCGGTGCCAAGAACAACCAGCAGGTAATGCTCCGCGGCGTAAGCCTTTTCTGGTCTGACGCAACGGGTGCTTCTTATTACAACCCGACGGTCATTTCATGGGCAACAGACAATCTTAAAATCGACGTGTTCCGCTACGCCATGGCAATCGAATATTACGATAGCAATGGAGGCACCAAGAACGCCGTAGACGCGGGCAACTCCTACAAGGGTTCTCCGGAAGGCCAGCTTTCCTTGATCGACAAGATGGTCGAAGCAGCTATCGAAAACGATGTCTATATCATTATCGACTGGCATAGCCACAGAGCCCACCTCGAAACGGCTATCGCCAATCCGTTCTTCAAGACGGTTTCCGAAAAGTACAAGGACGTGCCGAACGTCATTTACGAAATTTACAACGAACCGGTCAGCGGTAGCGGTGGCGACTGGGGCAGCATCAAGAGCTATGCCAACACGATCGTCCCCACCATCCGTACCAACACCCAGAACTTGATCATCGTCGGTACGCCGAACTGGTCCCAGCATCCGGAACAGGGCGCAAGAGACCCGATCGCCTCCACGAACATCGCCTACGTTTTGCACTTCTATGCCTCGAGCCACTCCAAGGGCACCTTCGGCGGAAACATCACGAACGCCCTCAATGCAGGCTACCCGGTGTTCATCTCTGAATGGGGTACCACAAACGCAGACGGTGACGGTGAACCGAACGCCAGCGCCACAAACGAATGGACTCAGTTCATGGACCAGAACAACATCCCGAACTGCAACTGGAGCTTGCGCCAGCAGACTTCCGACGTTGACAAGAAGAGCGAAAAATCCGCCATCTTCGCAGGCGACAAGTCCCTCATCACGGCAGCCGCCCTCGACGCAGCAACGTACACTTCTTCGGGCAACATCATCAAGAGCTACCTCACCAAGAACGCACGTTCCTGGGCAGACTCCCTCACCAAGGGCAAGAACACCGGTTCTTGCGCATTCAAGGCAACAACCGCAAAGCAGACTGATGGAACGCTCACCGGCGTACTCAAGTCCGGATGTACCTACACCTCTTCCAACGAGAAGGTCGTTTCTGTTTCCGGTAGTGACCTTGTCATCAACAACTACGGTTTCTCCATCTTGAAGGGCAATGACGGTTCTGAATCTATCGTGACCATCACCCAGGTCGCTGGCCAGACCATCGCGAACCTCGAAACGCTCACCTGCAACTACACCGGCACCTGCACCAGCCCCACAAAGACCGGCAGAACGCTCGACTTTGACGCCGACGGCATCAACGATTACCTCCTCACGACCGAAAGCAAGACTAACGAAGGTTCCGCCTTCACGCTCACGGCTCTCGATCCGACGATTATCGACGTGAAGAAGTCCACCTGCTCCAGCACCTCCTGCTCCAACTCCCAGAAGGGTCAGCAAGTGTGGATGCTCAAGCTCAAGTCCTTCGGTACCGGCCGCATCGTAGCAACCGCTGCAGCAACGCCGGGTTACCGCGCCATGCAGGACACCTTCGAAATCACCTACAAGAAGGGAGCCCAGCGTATCACCAACAAGTTCAAGGACCAGAAGGTCGCCCTTGGCGCCACCTCTACAACGGGTCTTCCGGATACAACGCTCATGGGCGCTCCGATCACCTACACCTATAACGGCAAGGCCACTTCGGATTACCTGACCAAGAATGGCGCAGGCTTCATCGCCGGTACCCAGAACGCCATCGTGGCCGTAACGGCACGCGCTCCTGAAACCGAAACGATGGATTCGCTCGTCATGACGGTAACGTTCACCATCGGTGACGCCAATGCAGCCGTGAACCTGGCCGAATACAACGCCTTCCTCAACCCGGAAGTCGCCATCAAGCCGACCCACAAGATCATGGCAAGCAGCATCCAGGCTCACATGAACGGCAAGACGCTCCACTTCACCACCAAGAACACGGGCCTTGTCAATCTCGACATCTACGACGCCCTCGGTGCCAAGGTGATGCAGCAGTCCGACATCTTCAGCGCCGGTAGCCACGCCATCAACCTGAACAGCCTCGCTAACGGCTCTTACACGCTCGTCATCCGCCAGGGCAGCCAGAAGGCTTCCATCCGCTGGACGAACAAGTAACTGATGCGGCGGCCACCCCGCCAAAACATCAAGCGCAAAATTGAAAAGCTCCGACTTATGTCGGGGCTTTTTTTGTGGATATAAATTATCTATATTGACAATAAAGGAGATTTTTTATGAATAAAGCATTTGCAAAGATTGCCGCATTAGGCACTTCTGCATTTTTGTCGATAGCGCTTACCGCCTGTACAGAACCCAATTCCGCAAGCGCAGAACCCTTCGAAGACATTTCATCAAGTTCCGAAGAAGACTCTCCGAATTCCTCGGAAGATTCAAAAAAGGCCGAATCTTCTTCGTCCGAAACGTCGAAAACGAACAAATCCGAAAGTTCATCCTCAACAGCTTCGTCGAGTGTCTCCAAGGAAGCAAGCTCATCTTCTGACACACCCGTTTCTTCCGAAGCACAGCAGTCATCCAGCAGCGTCTTGGAATCATCTTCAAGCGAAGATTCCCAGAAGCTGGTCGCACCCACAGGTTCCTTTACCGATTCCCGCGACGGCAAAACGTACAAGCTCGCTAAAGTCGGTCCCCAGACTTGGATGGCCGAGGACTTGAGCTACGGCGATTCCAGCCTTTACACCTTCGAAAACGCACAGAACGTATGCCCAGAAGGGTTCCACCTCCCTTCGCTCAAGGAACTTGAAGCACTCGTCAATTTTGCCGGCGGTGCCGAAGTCGCCGCACAAAAGCTAAAAAGCACAACCGGCTGGCCCAACGACGATCAGGGGAACTGGAACGGAACAGACGACTACGGCTTTAACGCCAAACCAGTCCTTACCGGTGACGGCACGGGCACTGACGAAAACTTCTGGAGTTCCACAAGAAATTCCAGAGACTATGACACGGGAGACTTCCTAAAACTCAATCCCCATCCGTCTTCCAACCCGAAAACGAACCACTCGGGATATTTCTGCAGCAACAAAGTAAACGACCCCTCAAAGCTCGCCTGCTTTGCCAATGCCGAACCAGACACCAAGCTTTCGATCCGATGCCTGAGCAATATCGAAGATTGCGGCGGGAAAACGATTGACAACACAAAGCAGTTCTGCCAGGACGGCATTGCCTACGATATTTGCCGCGGTCGCTCCTATGATGGCACAAAGTACGAATGCAAGGACAATACGCTCTACGAAAAGTCAAGCGGAAAGGTCTTTAAATATTCGTGGTTCCTGCTCAATCCGGAAAAAACGTACGGAACAATCCAGGACGAAAGAGACGGGCAATACTACAAGACCATCGACATCGATGGAGTCGTCTGGTTCGCCGAAAACCTGAACTACGCCAGCGAAGGCTCTGTCTGCCCCGCCAATGACGAAAAATACTGCGACGTTTACGGAAGGATGTACACGGTCGTACAGGCCCTGAACGGAGATACAATCGACTTCAACAAAAAGCAAGGTCTGTGCCCCAAGGGAACACATCTGCCTCTTTCAACGGAATACAGACTGCTGTGGGAAAAATACGATTTCGATGAGCTGTTCACGGCTTATACCGCCTACTTCGAAAACGACGACTTCTACGACGACTTCAAGGACCTGAACAACGCAAGCGGTCTTGGAATGCTCGAAAATGGAGCTTACGACGCCCAGCGTCAATCATGGCACAACATCAACAGACTAACCCGAAACATCGGTTCCGACTTTGACCACTACCATTATTACCGCTGGTCCGGCAGAGGAATCGACGAATATTACCCCGGTCCGGCACGCAATGACTCCGATTACGGGGCAATCCGCTGCGTCGTTGATTAAATAGATATTGCAAATACACAAGAAGCTCGACGTAAAAACGTCGGGCTTTTTTTATGTAAAAAGAAAAACCGCAGCGGTTGCTGCGGCTTTTCGCACAAAAGGCGCCCCCGGAACAGCGTCCGGGGTGACAAATGCATTAGTTGCGTTCTTCGAACGCAGTAATCTTCGGCTCGGTCATGAAAACAAGTGAGCTTGTTTTCGCGACTCTCGCCTTGCAATTACTTTTTGCTGCGATGGCTGTTCTTGATCCATTCAGTCTTGTGGACTTCCGGGATATCGTCGAGCAAGCGGAGCGTATTCGGTTCAGTCGTGTGGTCGAGCACTTCAGCAGGAGTACCCTGGTTCACGATCTTACCGTCGTGCATGATGAAGATACGGTCAGAAACGTAGTTTGCAAGACC
>JBGVAT010000074.1:0-27029 GCA_045224895.1 Fibrobacter sp. | reverse complement strand
GGAACAGGACGAAACGTTCATCCGCGGATTCCTCGGCCGTATGCTCTTTACCGGCGAAGAAGCCCTCAAGAGCGCAAACGTGCTTAGTGGTGGTGAAAAGGTGCGCTGCATGCTTTCGAAGATGATGCTCTCGAACGCAAACTGCTTGCTCCTCGACGAACCGACCGCCCACCTCGACTTGGAAGCCATCACCGCTTTGAACAACGGCCTCAAGGCATTCCAGGGTCCGGTCATCTTCTGCTCTCAGGACCATGAATTTGTCCAAACTGTCGCTAACCGCGTCTTGGAACTCACACCGAACGGTGTTGTTGACCGCAGCATTACCTTCGACGAATGGCTCGAAAGCAAGAAGACCAAGAAAAAGTAAATCAAGGTATGAGTACGGGGTGCGCTTTAGCGCGCCCCTTCAAACTTTAAAAATGCATCCGATACGTCACTTCATCACGATTACCAAGCACAAGAACGAAGTCATGAGACTTTGTTTTAAAGCGGGTATCGGGTTGCAAGGTTTGTTGCACGACCTTTCGAAATACAGCCCTACCGAATTCATTCCGGGAGCAAAATACTACACTGGCAAAGAATCGCCAAACAACGGCGAACGCCGCGCCACGGGCTACAGTCTTGCATGGATGCACCACAAGGGACGCAACAAGCACCACTTTGAATTCTGGTACGATTATGATATGAAAACCAGAAAAATCGTACCGATGGACATGCCGGACCGCTACATCAAGGAAATGTTCTGCGACCGCGTAGCCGCCTCCAAGACGTACAACAAGGAAACGTACACGCAAGAGGCTCCGCTCCTGTATTTGACGAACAGCACCGCCCACGAGAAGATGACGGAAACGACTTATAAGAAATTGCTGTTTCTGCTTAAGATGCTAGCGAAGGATGGCGAAAAAGAAACGCTCCGGTTTATCAGGCACTGCAAGGAACTGCCGACGGAATAATGTAATTGTTATATTTGTAATGGATCCCCTCCCTGACGGTCGAGGATGACGAAGTCGGGAGACAATGCAAAAATTGAACGGAAAGGCAAATTATGGAACTTGGAAGAATTAACCGCGCACGCGTGCAATCCATTACACCGCAAGGTTATTACCTCGAACTTGAGACCGGCGGAAGCGTGCTTCTCCCCGGCAACCGCAACAAATTCACGCTCGTCGAAGGCGAAATCATCGACGTGTTCGTTTATACGGACTCCGAAGACCGCCCCATAGCAACGCTAGAAAAGCCTCTTGCGCAAGTTGGCGAATTCGCCGTGCTTACCGTCAAGGAAGTCAACCGCTTTGGCGCATTCTTGGATTGGGGGCTCAACAAGGACTTGTTCCTCCCCTTCAAGCAACAGCTTGGCGAATTGCAGAAGGGCGACCGCTGCGTCGTCTTTGTTCTCGAAGACGAAAAGAGCGGACGCGTCGTTGCAACCGAAAAAATCAAGAGCTTTATCGATCCGGACACGAATGACTTACACATCGGCCAACGCGTAGAACTCGCCGCTTACGAAGTCACGCCCGATTACGTCGATTGTCTCGTCGATTACCGCTACACCGGCCGCCTCATGATGACGCCCGGTATGGAACGCATCTACATCGGCGATACGATGCCAGGATTCATCCAGCGCTTTACGAGCGACGGAAAGATTACGCTCAACTTGACTCCGATCGGTTACAAGGGCGTGATGCACAGCGAAAGCCCCGCCGCCATTATGCAAAAACTCGAAACCGCAGGCGGATTCCTCCCCTACGGCGATCACAGCGATCCTGAAACGATCCGTCGCGAATTTGGAATGTCCAAGAAGACGTTCAAGAAGATCATCGGGACACTCTTCCGCGAAGGCAAAATCGTCATCGAAGAAGACGGGATCCGCGCAATTTAAGTTATAAAAAGGAGATTCCCGCTCGGAGGCGGGAATGACAAGCAAGGCGAGTGCAGCAAGAATGAGTATACTCATTCTTATTGCCGAGCCGTAGCAGTCAGACCACGAAGTGGAATGACATACAAAAAAGCCGCAATAGCGGCTTTTTTCATTTTCAAAATTCGCGCGGTTTTAAGAGAAATGTAAAAAAGCGCGGCTCAACGGCCGCGCTTCTCAATTTTTTAGAAATTCACTTCGTCAGCGTTCAGCACCTTGAGTTCGATGCGACGGTTAGCGCGACGCCCCGCTTCGGTAGCGTTGCTTTCTCTCGGACGGCTCGGGCCATAACCCACAGCAGTCACACGACTAGCTTCGATACCGTTTTCGATCATATAATCGCGGACGCTATTTGCGCGGTCTTCAGAAAGCTTCTGGTTGAGTTCTGCGCTACCATCGCTACTTGTGTGGCCTTCAACTTCGATTTTAGCCTTCGGATTGCGCTTGAGGCCAGCAATGGCTGCATCGAGCGTTTTCAAGGAACTAGGAACGAGTTCGGCACTGCCAGCCTTGAATGTCACACCCGTAAGTTCCGAACGGGTATCGTCAAAAACAACAGAAATTCCACCCGTGCTTGCCGTACGGGAAACATACGGAGTCTCGCCGCATTCGAACGGTCCTGTCAAGCTTTCGCAAAGGATCGTGTAGGAATCTTCACGCGGGATGTGGAAGCTCACTTCGCCGTACATATCGGTCGTAACAACAACCTTCTTACCACTTTTCTGGCCCACAAACGTGAGCTTCTTTTTGGCATGCGGAACATCTTCATTGTTCGTGTAAGTAATGTTCAGCACGGCGTGCGTCTTGTTCGGGGCGAGCTGCCCGGCCGAGGCAATAGATCCGGCGACCAAAGCAGAAAGGGCGATGCGAGAAATCTTCATTTTTGTACTCCAAAAAAAATGATGATAAAATTTCGAGCCCAAAAATAAAAATTGATTCACAAAATTTCAAAAAAATCACCTAAAATTTCTTTTTATTGCTAAATTAAAGAGTATACTTATTTTTACAAGGAGAAAAGTATGAACTTCAAAAAAATTACCAGCACGCTGTTGGTTGCAGGTATGTGCACTGCAGCCTTTGCGGCCGATGAGGCATTCAGCCTCAAAGGTAACGTCCAGACACAGGCCACCAAAATGGTAGCCGATGACGACAACGATTTCAGTTCATTCTGGATCCGCGCCAACATCGGTGGCCAATACAAGAGCGACAACCTCGACGGACTTGTCATGTTGCGCATTTTTGCCCCGGAATTCGGCAATTCGCTCTCCGATGGCAATAAGAACAAGAACTACGACAAGATTCTCGCCGACCTCTACTGGATTAACTACAAGTGGAGCATCAGCGAAAACAACAAGATGAACCTCAAAATCGGTCGTTGGAAAACGGACTGGTCCCAGTCTACCCACTTCGGTACCTACGTCGATAAGGACCTCACCGTCCGTGGCCTCTGGATGCGCGATTACAGCCATAACGCTTTGGAACTCGGCTGGAAGTGCTTTGGTATATCCACCCTCAACGTGATGCTCGCCACCAAGGATAACCACTTCAACACGGGTTATATCCGCGTGGAAGAAGACCTCAAATTCAGCTTCCCGCTCGAAATGAAGTTCGCATACCGCAGCAACGCCATTGACCGCTTCAAGCACACAGCAGTCCTCACCCACCGCTACGCCGCATACATCAGCTATAACGTCATTCCGGAACTCCGCTTCTATGGAGAACTTGCTCACCTCTCCACGATGAACGAGAACGTCAATACTAAAGCTGACAACTACATCGCTCCGGAATCCAAGTACTTCATCAAGGATAAGACCTACAATCCGTTCTATGTCGGTATTGAATTCGCCCCGTCTTCTGGCATTATGAACACACTCATGAGCAGCCTCTACCTCGAATTGGAACGCGTCGGCGACCGTCAAAAGATCAGCTACTCTGACAAGAAGATGCACGACATGGCATGGACCGTCGCTTGGGCAAAGAACATCGGTCAGTCCAAGCTCCAGTTCAGCCTTTACAACGGCAACAAGTTTACCGACCTCGGACTCGCATTCCGCTTGACGTCTACGATCAAGTAAGAGTGTGACGGTCGTGCCGTTATAAGACTATAAGTCAAAAGCCAGGGCATTACGCTCTGGCTTTTTTGTATAAGGTTGATTAAAGAGTTGCTTAAAATGTTTTAGCAATTCTGTCTACTGTCTACTTCCTACTGCCTACTAATTAAATCGCAAACTTAGTAGCATCGGCGAGCTGTACGCTAGCGATGCGGGAAATACCCTTGATTTCCTGCGTCACACCGTAAAGCATATCGGCTTCGGCCATGGTACGCTTGTTATGCGTCACGACGATGAACAAGGTCTGCTTACTGAATTCACGGAGGAGCGCCATAAAGCGACCGACGTTAGCGTCATCAAGCGGACCGTCCACTTCGTCCAGCACGCAGTACGGAGACGGCTTTTCCATGTAAATAGCGAACAGGAGCGCCGTTGCTGTAAGCGCATGTTCACCACCGGAAAGAGCCTTGATACCGCGCATCTTCTTGCCGGTCGGGCGGACGTTGATTTCGATATCGGCATCAAGAATGTCCATCGGCTTGCCCATTTCGTCCACGCGTTCCACAAGGTTCATCTTCGTTTCGCCATTGAGGAACAGCTTACTGAACACGAACTGGAAGTTCTTCTGGATGCGTGCAAACGTATCCAGATAGCGCTGGCGGGCAATGTCGTCAAGCTTCGTGATGGTGCGGTCAAGCGATGCACGGGCGCGATCAAGGTCGTCGAACTGTTTTTCGACTTCTTCGAGTCGCTTCTTTTCGTCTTCGTAATCTTCCATCACGTTGACGTTGATCGGGCCCAGCTCTTTGATCTTGCCGCGGAGTTCTCGAATCTCGCGGTCGGCTTCGGGCTGCGAATATTCCACGCGTTCGACGTTTTCGGGATTGTCGAGATCGACGGACCATTCGTTCGTAATGCGTTCACGGAGGCGGTCGAGATTGTTCTGGAGGGATTCCTGACGACGGCCGACGTCATTCAGTTCCTTCATCTTTTCAATCATATCATCGCGGAGGCGGTTCACCTCATCGCGCCATCCTTCAAGATCGCCGCTCACGAGATCATAGCGTTCACGAGCAAGATCGCGGTTGCGTTCAAGTTCGCGGAGCGCATTGTCCTTGACCTGCGCTTCGTCGGAAAGCTTGTCACAATCGGTCTCGAATTTTTCAATAGAAACTGTATTCTTCTCGATTTCGTCACGACGGTTGCGAATCGTATTGTCCAAGAATTCCATCTGGTCAGCAATAGCGACCAAGCGGTTCTGATTCTGCTTTAAGCGAGAAGTCTTGTCCTGCGCACTGCGTTCAAGTTCGCGGACATCCTCTTCTTTTTCGCGAAGCATCGTCTCGTTTTCACCGAGCTGGTCCGAAATCGTCTGGTAGCGTTCTTCGACCTTTTCGACTTCAGCTTCGGCTTCGGCAAGTTCAGCATCGCTGTTCTTGGACTGCGCCGCCGCATCAATTCTGTTTTGCGCATTCGCAACTTCACCATTCAACTGGTTCAGACGACGGGTGCAGTTTTCAACCGTATTCCGCTGGACGCGAATAGAAGCATCGCCACCACGCAGAGAATCACGCTTTTCGCGGATTTCATCGACCAAGGACGAAAGCATCTGAGCGTCTTCTTCGGTCAGTTCACGCAAGCGGTCCACATTTTCTTCGCCGGCAGAAATATCGCCAAGGACCTTTTCCAAAAGGGCTTCGGCATCTGCAATTTCGTTCTTGCGGGAGAGCGCACCCGACGTCGAAACGCCAAACGAAACAAGGCCGCTTGTACGTACAATCGTATCGGACGTGACAAAATTCAAGTTTTCGCCGCGGTATTCCTTTGCCAAATTGAGGGCGGTCTGCAAAGAATCCACAACAAAATAGCGAGAGAGGATTCCCGAGAGCCACGGAGAAACTTCGTCATCCGTCTTGACAAAATCCTTGAGCGAACCAACGACGCCCGGATTGTTCACCGGCTTGTCGTAAGCAGGGGCGGCACTCGAAACAAGCGACATAAGCACCTTGCCCACATTTTCGCTCTTGAGAGCGTCCACAATTTCATTCACAGCGTTGTCGCCATTCACGACAACAGAATCAAGAATTTCACCGAGTGCGGCTTCAACACTTGATGCGTATTCCGGCGTTGCCTCAATGCGTTCTGAAACAAGGCCGCCAATGAGGTTCGCCTTGTTTTCCTTGAGGTAACGGTTGGCATCAGAGCCTTCGTTCATCACGCTCTGCAACACATCAATGCGAGACTGCAAACGAGCTTCTTCGTTTTTTAGGCCCTGCAACTTCTGTTGCGCTTCGGTGAGTTCGGCGCGTTCAGATTCCAAGCGTTCTTCACGAGTGGCGCGCTGTTCTTCGAGATTCTCGATTTCGCGGTTCGTGTCTTCGATACCCGCCTGGATTTCGGCGATGTTCGCTTCGGCATCGGACTTTTGCTTGTCGAGGCCTTCAATTTCGGTCTGCCACTTTGCAATGTTCGTCTGGAGCATATTGACTTCGGCATCCATACGTTCAAAGCGACCGCGGAGGGAGTTCACGCGGTTTGTGGCCTGCAATCGTTCATTCGAAAGTTCACGGGACTGCGTACGCAAGTCATCAACCTTGTCGCGCATGACCTGGAGCGTTTCGCGTTCGCGTTCCAAAAGTTCATTCAGCTCGTCCATGTCGTTTTCGCTACCGAGAACGGCAATTTCTTCTTCGAGTCGAGCTTTTTCCTGAGAAAGTTCCTGAGCCTTCAGTTCGCTGCGTTCGATTTCACCCTGAGCTTTGTCATTTGAAGACTGGAGAGCCGACATAGAGTCGCGCAAACGGACGATATTGTTGTTCAAATCGTTCAACGCAATCGTAGCCGCCTGGACTTCGCGTTCCAAATCGCGATAAGCATTTTCGTCTTCACTGATGGCAAGTTTCTTTTCTTCGATCTTCGCCTGGAGCTCAGTGGCCTGCGTCTTGGAAGATTCCACTTCGTGGTTCATACGCTTGGTTGTCGAATCAAGCGTAGCAAGGCCTTCCTTGTAGTCCTCAAACTTATCCAAACTGACGGACAAATCGAGTTCGCGGAGGCGCGTATTCAATTTCTTGTAGGCATTGACCTTTTCGGCCTGCGTTTCGTAAAGACGGACAGAACGACGCACACTGCGCAAGTTGTCTTCGACACGTTCCATATCCATCTGCACACGTTCGAGCTGGCGGCGCGTTTCCTTGCGCTGCTGCTTGTACTTGCTCACGCCGGCGGCTTCTTCAAAGAGCACGCGACGGTCATCGGCCTTGTCCGAAAGCACCGCCTTGATCATATCGGCGTTCATCTGGGAATAGGTACTGGAACCAAGACCCGAGTCAAAAAGCAAAGCATGAACGTCGCGGAGGCGGCATTCCTGGTTATTGATGAGGTATTCGCCCGAACCGTCACGATGCACGCGGCGCGTCACGATGACCTCGGAATAATCAGAAGCGAGCGTTCCATCGCTATTATCGATGACGATGGAAACTTCGGCAAGACTCATAGCGGCACGTTCTTCGGTACCACTAAAGATGACGTCTTGCATTTTACCCATACGCAAAGCGGCGGCTTTCTGTTCGCCAAGCACCCAGCGGATGGCGTCCGTAATGTTGGACTTGCCACAGCCGTTCGGCCCAACGACAGCCGTAAGGCCCTTCGTCGGGAAGTTAATTTCTGTCCTTTGCGCAAAGGACTTAAAACCAAAAATCTTTAACTTAGTTATCTGCACTGAGAGGAAATTTAGTAATTATTAAGTCTTAGACGAAAGACGAGAGACGAGAGACGAAAGAAAAAAGTAAGATGTTGAAGAGGTTTGGGCTATAGGGTCGCACGCTAAGGCGGGCTTTGAGGTATGAGGTAAAAGCATTTGCCCATTGCTGATTTTTCTACTTCATTTTAAACACCACATTCCCATCATCGTCTTGCGAGACAACGAGGTACTGGCTGCCACCTTCAAAGTCTAGGTTCGTTTCAGAATAAATCATATGTACATTTTCTGTCGAACCACAGCCGCTTATATTTTTTTCATATACGTTCGATTCGCCTTGTTTGGCTAAAGTATTGTACACTCTATTGGGCCTGCTATAAGAACCACAAACCATCGATATAGCGAATAACTTTTCGCCATTCCACTTATCAAAGCGAACGCGGACCTTAAACGTTCCGACCCAGTCTTCTTCGACAACCTTGCTCTTTTCACCCGGCTGAACCGATTCCTTAATCCACGGCACAACCGTAGATCCGTCATCAGAAATAATATCAAGCCCAAGAATTGTGACATCGGTCTTGTTTTCAACCTGGAGTCGCGTCGAAGTGTCCAAGAACACATGGCTCATGCAAGCAGTCAAGGAGAACGCCACAAGACAAAGGAATAAACGCAAGTATTTCATTATTTGCCTCCTTCAGCAGACGATGAACCCGTTTTTTCGTAGCGAATTCCCTTAGCCTCAATGACCTTGTTTCCCTGAGCGTCAAAAGTCGTCTTATTCTGAGTTTGATCGGTATAGTTCCTCAAAAACTTTTTAAGGTCAGACTTGCTGGTGGTCGTTTCCATCGGAGCCGCCTGGGGAGCGCCACGTCCAAAGAGTTGCCCATCCAAAGAACCTAAATTCAAATGCAGTTCGACAACAAACGTGCCCTTTGTACGGAACATATTGTCGTAATCATACGCTGAATTATACGCAAGACGAAGAACGCACAAATCAATAGCACCACCCCAAAGCAATTCCTTAGAGCCCCCAAGTTCGTTACGGCGCAAGCATGATGCTTCGATTGCCACCAAGCGCGACGGCACCGGATAGAACTTCAGCAAAGCAGAACGGAATCCTCCGCTCGGAAAGTCGTACGAGACATCGGCATAAAGGATCTGTTTATACAAATTCTGTTCCCAGTTAAGGCGGACAAAATTCTTATCGTCTTCACCATCCTTACGACGGTAAACCGTAGCCGCCAAATTGGGCAAGTACGTCTTGAATCCAGAAGTGACACCACCATAAAGCGCACGTGATTCCAGATCCAACGCAAGGCGGAGCGTCTGGAACGAGCTACCATAAAAACTGCCCTGGAAGCTCACAGCCTTGTAACGAGCATGGCCCCAATAAAACAGCAAGGAATCGCTTTCGTTCGCATAGTAACGTTCCGATGCAAGTTCCAGATTCTGGTGTTGCAAGCCCAAAGCAGCCGTAAAGTCGTGAGCCGTATTCGTGTAAGAAAAGCCCCACGTCAACACCGATGCAATATGCGCCGGTTCACCATAATGCGGAAAGAAGAAAAAATCCTGCGTATCCCAACCCGCACGGTCAAACCAAGTCAAGAAACCAAGATGCGAATTCTGGTCAAGCAGCCAGCTGCCAAACATACCATAATGATGACGGAACACAAAACCGTCGTGAACGCCAAACTTGCTCTTGAGCTGAACCTGCTCGGATGACGGCGTGTACGTATAACCGATATCGACAAAGCCCCCTCGCCCACTGCGCATCACAAGTCCGATATCACGGAGGTGGTTGTCGCGCATTTGAAGCCCGCCCTGAGACAAGGCTTCTGTCGGAATGGGGTCAGCAAAAGCAACGCCCGCAAATAAAGCAAGCGTGGTAAATATTTTATTCAAACCAATTTTCATGGATGATAATATAGTAAAGGAAATATTTAGGCTAGAACTGGAAATAAAGGAACGGGTTATAGCTCTGCGTGAAGAGCGCAAGCGTAGCGAGGATAAAAATTCCAAGCGCGACAAGCGACTTTTTGAAAGAAACCCGGTCGCACCAGTCATAGCTGCGGTACTGCCAGAACGAGAACAACGCCGCAAAGGCCATAAACGTAACCGTCGTCGGCGTGAAAATTTCAGCCGAAAGGACTGCGTCATAAGCGCTTACCGGCATCAGTCCAAGCATCGCCTTCCAGACACGCCAAGCCTCGCCGATATTGTCCGCACGGAACAGCACCCAGCCAAAGAGCACAATCACCTGCGTAATCAAGACCTGAACAAGCTTCGGAGCCCTGTAATAGAAGGCATTCTTGTTGTTCGCACGTTCCACGATCATGAAGAACGCATGGTACAGGCCCCAGCAAACAAACGTCCAGTTCGCACCATGCCAAACGCCACTTGCAAACATCACGAGGAACAAGTTCAAGTACAAACGCCTTACGCCAACGCGATTTCCGCCAAGAGAAATGTATAGGTAATCGCGGAACCAGCTCGTAAGGGAAATATGCCAACGCTTCCAAAAGTCCGTAATGCTCACCGCACGGTACGGGCCGTTGAAGTTGCGCGGGAAATGGAACCCAAGCATAAGACCAAGTCCAATCGCCATATTCGAATACGCCGAGAAGTCAAAGTAAATCTGGAACATGTAGGCGATTGCGCCCCACCATGTATTAAGGACACCCGGAGCGTCTGCGGCAAAAACGCGGTCTGCAATAATCCCCACTTGGTTCGCGAGGAAAATCTTCTCGGCAAAGCCAAAGCAGAAGAACATAATGCCACGCACAAAGTTTTCAAGCGTATGCGTACGGGTTTCAAGTTCTTCGGCCACGGTATTGTAACGCACAATCGGGCCCGCCACAAGCTGCGGGAAAAGCGCCACGTAGCAAGCGAAAGTCGCGAAGTTCTTGACCGGAGGCGCAGAACCGCGATAAACGTCAATCGCATAACTCATCGACTGGAACGAGTAGAACGAAATACCCACCGGCAAAAGAACGGTCATGATCGAGAACGGTTCACAGCCAAGCATCGCCGCAAAATCGTTCACGATTCCCATGCCGAACATATAATACTTGAAGAAGCCGAGCGCACCAAGGTTCACGCCGATGGCAGTCCACAGCGCCACCTTCCGTTGCAACGAGCTCGCGTTAGGAGCGGAGATAAAACGCCCCGCCACATACACCACCAAGGTGCAGCCGAACATCAAGAAGACGAGCCACGGCTCCAGCCACCCGTAAAAGATGTAGCTGAAAATGGTGATGAAGAAGTTGAGTCCCGAATGACGAACGCCGGAACGCAACAAAACGAAATAGCCAACGAGGAACGTCGGCAAGAAATAGAAAAGGAAAATTTGGGAAGAAAAGACCATTAATTACTCATTCACTTCGATAGCAAGGTAACGCGGGGATTCGTCGTCAAAGTATTCATCTTCGACTGCGCCGTCCCAGTTGCCTTCGAGCGGAACGAGCTTGAGCGTATGCTTTGCCTTGGCCTTGAATTCACCCACGTTGCCCTTGGACTTGTCGGCCATCTTGTCCTTGACCTTGCCACGGGCGATCAGCGGATTGTAAACGCCAACAAGAACTTCCTTGGCGTCGAGCTTGCCCGAAACCACCTTGGAAACTTTGTACTTAAATACATAGACATAGCTATATAAGTCATTGCTCGGCATTTTTCCCGGAATTTCGGTCAAACGCCCTTCAATGGTGATCGGGTCGGCGGCGAACACGAATGCAGCCGCAAGAATCAGCGAGAGAAAAATCTTTTTAATCATAATTACAAATTAGAAAATTTTAGGGGCGACGCCCATATAATAAGAGGCGGATTTCCGCTGGAGTTTATCCCGGACTTCGATCCGGGCCGGGAATGACAATGCGAACAAGCACGGAGGACTTTTGCTGAAGCAAATCGGATTACGGACATATTTTTTGCAAACTCAACAAAATTTTCACATTATTTTGGATATAAAATCAATTAAACAACAAATTTTAACTCAAAAATCGTCAATTTTTACTTTACCACAATTCATCAAAGTCAAACTTTTAACAAAAATCGTCAATTTTTACATTTTTTTAACTTTAAAAATTAAAATTTTTACCAAAAATTTCAAAAATTTTCACAAAAGTCAGGTTTCACCTCTTGCCACCCTAAAAAAATACTCCTATATTTCAACCCATCTAAATTTTCATCTATTCTTTAAAAGACAGGATAAATTATGGCAAATAAGACCTTAAGTGGTGCCGAAGTGATTATCGAATGCCTCAAGCGTGAAGGCGTTGATACTATTTTCGGCTATCCCGGTGGATCGGCCATTCCGATGTTCGATGCCATCCTCGATTCCAGCATCAAAGTTGTGCTCAGCCGTCATGAACAGGGCGCAACTCACATGGCTGACGGTTATGCCCGCCAGACCGGTAAGGTCGGTGTAGCTCTTGTCACTAGCGGTCCGGGTGCAACGAACACGTTTACAGGTATTTATACAGCTCTCATGGATTCTAGCCCTATCGTCGTGCTCACGGCACAGACGACGACTCCGAACTTGGGCAAGGACGCCTTCCAGGAATGCGATACTAGCGGTATGACTTTTGCAACTGTGAAGCATTCTTACTTGGTGAAGGACACGAACGACCTCCCGCGCGTGATGAAGGAAGCTTTCCACATCGCACGTTCTGGCCGTCCGGGTCCGGTGCTTATCGACCTTCCGAAGGACGTGACTGCAGGCCCCTGCACCGCTCCGTTCACGGACCAGATGGACCTTCCGGGTTACAAGATTCCGACCTACGCTTCTACTGAAAGCGTCGAAAAGGCCGCCGAATACCTCAAGAATTCCAAGAAGCCGCTTTTGCTCGTGGGCCACGGTGCCATGATTTCTGGCGCACACCGCCAGGTGAAGGAACTTGCCGAAAAGCTCGGCGCTCCGGTGACCTGCACGATGCTTGGCCTCGGTGCATTCCCGACCGACCACGAACTTTCTCTCGGTATGCTCGGCATGCACGGTACAATTTACGCCAACAAGGCTGTTCTCGAATGCGACTTGATCCTTTCGATCGGTAGCCGTTGGGACGACCGCATTACCGGTAAGCTCAGCGAATTCTGCAAGAACGCCGTAAAGATGCACATCGACATCGACCCTGCCGAAGAAGGCAAGGTTTTGCAGCCGGATGTGTTCATGTGCGGTGACGCCAAGCTCGTCTTGGAACAGCTCCTCCCGATGGTGAACAAGCTCGATACCGCCGACTGGATCAAGACTTGCCAGACTTGGAAGAAGCGCTACCCGCTTACTTACGCCAAGCAGGGCGGCCTCCGTATGCAGCACATCGTTGCTACCGTGAGCGAACTTACGCAGGGCAAGGCAATCGTCACGACGGACGTGGGCCAGCACCAGATGTGGGTTGCACAGTTCTTCCACATCAACTATCCGCGTCAGCTCCACTCCAGCGGTGGCGCAGGCACGATGGGCTTTGGCTTCCCGGCTGCTATCGGTGCCGCATTCGGTAACGAAACCGGTTGGCCGGTTTGCAGCTTCAGCGGTGACGGTGGTTTCCAGATGACCGAAGCAGAACTTGCAACGGCAGCCATCCACAAGCTCCCCATCAAGATTTTCGTGATGGACAACAAGTACCTCGGCATGGTGCGCCAGTGGCAGGAACTCTTCTATGACCACCGCTATTCCAGCGTGGACATGAGAGGCAACCCGGACTTCGTGAAGCTCGCTGAAGCTTACGGCATCCCGGGTCTTCGCATCAAGCGCCCGGCCGATGCAGAACGCGTGATCCAGAAGGCTTTGGACTACAACGACGGCCCGATTCTCATCCACTGCGAATGCGAAAAGGAAGACAACGTGTTCCCGATGATTCCGGCAGGCGCTCCGATCACAAGCATGATCACAGAACAGCCGAAGACGCAGCTCGAAAAACCCACCGGATCGACGTAATAGGAGAATTAGAAAATGAAAGATATTGCACATTCTATTAGCTTGTTAGTGGCAAACCGCCCGGGCGTGCTCGTGCGTATTGCACTCGTGTTCTCCCGCCGTGGCTACAACATCGATTCTCTCGTCGTCTCCCCCACGCTCGACCCGAACTTCAGCCGCATGAACATCATCGCTCACGGCAATCCCGAAATCTTGATGCAGATCATCAAGCAGCTCGAAAAGCTCGTGGACGTGGTTCAGGCTAAGGACCATACCGGTACGGACGCCGTGGAAAAGGAACTCGCTCTTATCAAGGTTCGTTGCACTGCAGAACAGCGCACCGAAATCTTGCAGCTTTGCGACCATTTCCACGCCAACACGGTGGATATGACGATGACTTCCATGATTATCCAGATTACGGGCAACAGCACGAAGGTCGATACCCTCAAGAGCTTGTTGCAGAAGTTCGAAATCGTGGAATACATCCGCACGGGCAAGGTCATTATGCTCCGCGGTGAAGACAAAACGTAAGAGACCGCTCGGCTCTAAACGCAAAAGACGCTCGGGAAACCGGCGTCTTTTTTTGTACCCCGCGAAGCCTATATGCAACGCATGCAACAAAATCATACGAGCGACTCTCCAAAAACAGGCTAAAAATGGCCTTTATACTCTAAAACAAACTATATTAAGATGGAGTGTTAAGGTAGAAGGAGATTTTTGATGAAAATCGAGAAGAAGAAAGTTACCGGAAATTCACGTTTGTCGAATGCCACCAAGGCTGGGGTCGCCTCAATGCTTGGCATGTCCGCCGTCTTGATGAGCGGCTGCTTAAGCGACGCCGAAAGCGGTCAAGTTGTCGGCCCTATTGAGCCGGACAACAACAATCCAAACAGCAGTGACGCCTCCGAAACCCCGGAAATACAGTCTAGTTCTTCTGTTGCCGACATTCCGCTGAGCCACGAACGTCTCAGCAGCGAAGCCATCGAAGCACTATCTTCTTCGTCTGTACAAACGCCGAGCAGTTCTTCTGAAAACATCGCCAGCTCCTCTTCAGAAACGCCAAGCAGTTCTTCAGAAGAAGTTGTCAGCAGCTCATCCGAAAGTTCCAGCAGCACATTTGTCGAACACGTTCGCAGCTCGTCGAGCGATTCCGTTATTCCTCCATGGCCAAGAGAATGCAACAAAATTGATTCCATGGGCGTCAACGTCATTATGTGCCATGACGATGATCGCGGCATGATGGCAAGCATGGTTTCCACTTACGAAATGCTTGACTTTTCCTAATTGATTTTTGTTGTCTGGAGGAATTATGAAAATAGAGAAAAGAAAAGTCACCGAAAGTAGCAAACTTTCGGGAATCGCTAAAAGCGCAGCCGCATCTGCATTAGGGATGGCCACTCTTTTTTCTTTAAGTGCCTGTATCGAATCGGATCCCGTTTCCGCTTATGATGGTCCCAAATCCAGTTCAAGCGGAACCACGGACAGCGCCAAATACACAGATTTCAGCAATTCGTCAGTTTCTCCCGAAAACAGCCATTCTACAGAATCAAGTAGTTCCGCAACGACGGCGAATTCCAGCAGCGACAGTTTGTCCAGCTCGTCGTCCTCAAGCGCAACACAACCGAACCTTCCACGCATTCCGATGTCCTCCTCTATGTTAGCGGGCGTCGCTATGACAAGCAGCTCCTTAAGCATCGAAGACATTATTAAAATGAAACGTTCAAGCAGTTCCTCCCAAGAATCCGCTGAACCACAATCCTCCAGTTCATTCGCAGAACCGGAATCATCAAGCTCCTCCAAAAAACAGTTTCCGATAACAAGAGATTCTCTTACCGTCCCGAACATTCATTTGTGCGAAGACCCTGGCTGCCCAGGAGTACTCATAGACAGTATGGTCACCACCTTTGAAATAACGGACTTCCAGGCTTAAGCCCCCTATATGCAACAAATGCAACAAAAACGACAAGCGCAAAGCCCCAATAATTAGAAATATTCAACTTTGCACGAAGAAACTAAGTATATTACAACTAGTGTTAAGATAAAAGGAGGAAACTTTTATGAAAATCGAAAAGAAAAAGGTCACCGGCATTAAAAAGCCGTCTGCGGTTGTAAAAGGAGCGATCGCATCGGCTTTTGGTATTGCGGCTACTTTTTCTTTGAGCGCCTGCATCGACAATGCAGAAGCCGGTGATGTCATAGGTCCCGTCGAAAATCCGGAATCCTCAGGCGACACCGAATCTCAGCCGAGCAGCAGCAGCGTAATCGATATTCCTAAAAGTCAAGAAGCTCTCAGCAGTTCTGCCATTGAAGCTTTGTCTTCAGCGGCAGAAAAGCTGAGCAGCTCATCTGTTGAGCCTATTATAGAAGCGGGCATTTTGCCCCCTTACGAAGATGTTCCAGACGCCAACAGCAGTTCCGATGCAATACCTGCATCGTCTGCGAACATCCCTTCCAGTTCGTCTGAAGCCGCAGAACAGTCCAGCTCCAGCTCCGATATCGGCATCCAAATACTCGATCCAGCTCCCATAGATACAAACTACAATCCACGAATACACATCTGCAATGATCCTGATGGCTGTATGATTTTCAGCATGGTCACCACGTTCGAGCAGGACGACCTCCAAGCATGAATTTAGTCCTCTGCCTTACAGAGCAGTGCAACCTCCGCTGTACCTATTGCTATTACAAGGAATCGCAGGTTGCACGCCAGACGGTCATGGATGACGCGACGTTGGAACAGGCCATCAAGATTGGTCTGGAACGGACGATTTATTTTAAGCAGTCCTATCTGAACATCACGTTTTTTGGGGGCGAACCGCTTATCCGCAAGGACGCCATCTACAAGGGTGTCGGAATTGCCAAAGCACTCGTTGCAGAAGCTCTGGATTGTGGCAGCATCGATCAGCATTTCAAGTTGCAGTTTGCCGTCAACACCAACGGCACTCTTTTTGATGACGAATTTTTTGACTTCTGCGAGAGAGAGAAGTTCCGCATTTACCTTTCGCTCGACGGTCCGCAATACCATCACGATATCGCCCGCCGCACCGTCAACAATACAGGAAGCTTCAAGGCTATCGAAAAGCACATCCCGCGATTCGTGAAGCTTGGAGCAGTCGCCTTGAGTACCGTCACCCGCGCGCACGTCAACACGCTTTTCGAGAGCGTCAAGTGGCTGCACGAGCAAGGATTCCAGAGTCTCACCACGAGCGTGGACTTTGACGGCAAATGGAGCGGCGAAAATTTTGACAAGCTCGCCAAGCAATACGAAAAAATGGCACTGTACTGGAAAGAATGCCGACAGAAAGGAGAAAAGTTCTTTCTCGGGACAATCCACGACAAGGTAAAGATTGCGCTTATCAATTCGCGATACAGGATGTACTCATGCCATGTTTACAACGGAGCTGTCGGCGTTGCCACCAACGGGAACATTTTCCCCTGCACGCGTTTTATAACCTCACAAAAAGACCCACCATACGTGCAGGGGAACGTATTTACGGGCTTCGACGAAGAAGCCTGCAAAATCGTCCGTGACTTTCTGGATAGCGACAAGAAGGAATGCGAAGGCTGCGATATACGTTACCGCTGCTGCGCCCACGAATGCGCCTGCACTTCGTTCTACACGACAGGCTCCATCGAAGGCGTTTCGCCCGAAGTCTGCACGCACGAAAGGATGCTCACGGAAATCTGCGATCGACTCGTCGAAAGCAGCATAGGAAGCAACCTGCAATAGGAATTGTTGTTAGGAGGAAAAAGGAGGAGTGTCTAGGCCCTTGAAGGAAGGCAAGGGCCTAGACTTTTTTTTATTAACGTACGGCAATCTTGCGGGAATACACTCGATTACGGGTCACAGCCTTGACCATATAAACGCCGCTTTGACCGTGAGCGTTCCAGGCAAAGCTCTTGCCGGAATACTGCGCCACGACATGACCGTTCAAGTCAAAGACGCTCCAGTTGGCATCTTCGGGAACAGACATCATCACGACACCATCCAGGTGGCTAATCTTCATGCGAGACGAAACAAAGCGACGTTCGACAATGCGGTCCACGGGTTTCGAAAGCGAAGACGAATCGCCCACAGTCGCAGCCTTTGGGTTGTCAATAGCGTCAACAACATTCACAAAAGCGCCGCTCATCATGGACGTTCCGAACCAGGCCAGGAACTGGTCAAAATACATTTCGTTATGAAGCGTATCTTCGAGCGCACCGGAAGCATCGTTTGCAAGACCGAAATAGTCCCGACCTTCGTAGAACTTGCCCATTTCTTCACTGAAAGCAATTCGGTCAGCCTTCTCGCCCACTGCCATGGCAACTGTAGCCCACATGCCAATCGTCAAATGGCTGTGTTCCCTACGATAGCGCCAAGTTGTAGAATCCTTGGAGTTGTTAAAGTCGTACCACTTGTCATCGACAGGCAAAAGTTCGCCTGCGTTTTCGATCTGGTAAAAGTTCGAAGCCTTAGCGCCACCCTTCGAATTGATGAACGTCAACGCATTCTTGAGGAACGCCTTTGCACGTTCGTCTTCAAACCAAATGGCGTCAATGGCGACACGCCACAAAATGCGGATGGCATCTTTGAAAAAGGCGCGACTTTCAAAATAGGCATTATAGCCAAGGCCCGCAGAACCAGCCCAGCCGCCTTCCGGTTCCATCCAATCCGGGACCATGCCCATACTGTAACCCGGACTATTGGAAATGATACTGTAAGACATATCGACCACAGTATTCCAGCGAGCGCCATCTGAATCGAAATTGGCAAAAATCTTATACCAAGCCGGAGAGAAATAGCCCGGATTGACAAAATCATAGCCACCCCAGTTTGCACCCGGAGCTAAAATTCCATTACTCGTAATCTGCTTGGAACTCCACATACAATTGAGTATTTTCTGCGCATGCTCCTTATAGGAGGAACCAAGCTTTGTCGAAGTGTACGGCTGCCACTTGCCCGCAGACACGAGCTTGTCGGCAAAAATCAGAGCCAGAGCGACGTCTTCCTCGGCATCGGAAGCAGCCCCCATGCCCGCAATTTTGCCATCGGGACCTAATTGCCAGTTGTAATAGCAACTGCCCCACATCAACGTGTTGGCTGCATCCCAAATTTTATTGAAAGTAGCCTGATCGTTAGCATAAAGCGCCACAAGCATACCATAGCCGACACCTTCGCTCACGGCATCGCCTGGAGTTTCGCTCTTGGGACGGTGAATAAGTCCAGCGCCTTCGCTAAACGGCTGGATATTTCGACGGATCAGACCTTGCCAAGTGCTATCGAGAGCGGCATTCCAGTAAACCGCATCAACCTTGGGCTGCGCATTCGGCAAATCAAGGACTGCAAATGAAGTTGAAAAAGCCGCAGCAACGCAAAACGGCAAAATACGGGATATATTCATAAGACCTCCACACAACCAATCTTACCCGTTTTATATTTAGAAATTAAATAAAAGAAATGCAAGTAAAAATGTGAACACGCTCACGCCCCAAAAACCATTTTTCACTTAATCCGCATATAAATCCCAAAATCGCACAAATAAGACCCCTTGTCAGAAAAATTCCGACAAGTGAACAAGCCGTTCTATATTTTATTACATTTATTTTAAATGAAAAACTTATCCATCATTTTGCTTTTCTGCATTTCGACAATTTACGCCAGCACCATTCGCGACACCGTTTACGTGGAACAGATCATTCGCGATACGGTCTATATTCCAATAAAATCCAAAACCGACACCATCTACATCAAAAAAGATGTGGCTCCAGTCGCACAACCGCAACCGAAATGCTGCACACCGACAGAAGATAACCCGCTCGGAGCCGACACCACAAAGTACTTGCGCAACGACACGAGTTACACCCACTACCACCTTTATTTGCACTTTGACCTTGTTTCCATTCCGTGGCTCATCGACACCACATTCACTTCGGTCGGCGGAAATATCGAAGCATCCTTCAGCCGCAAGATATCGGCTATGCTGAATTTCCGTTACAGCAAAATGTTTCCACAGCCCGGCAGTAAAGAATTCAACGACGCCATTTACGAAGGTAACATATCGCAATACGACATTGGCCTTGGGTTCCGGCATTACCTTAGACCTTCAAAGTACAGTTTTTATCTTGAATGCGGCGGAAACGTCATTATCCGCAAATACGACTACATCAATACTTGGGACGAAAAGCCCAATCTCTATAATAACAGGCCGCATACCAGGCACGACACCGGAACATCTTTTGCTCCCTACCTGCACGCAGGTCACGCATTCAGAGGGAACCGAGCCACGTTCGGTTTTGAATACGGATTCTCGTACGGATTTATAGACAAGGAACTGCTCCAAAAAGAAATCTCCTACATTTCTGCGGGAGTCCAGCTCGATTTGAGATTGAACATCGGTGTGGGGATTTTCTAATGAAACAATTTAAATGCATCCAATGGATTTTCGTTGCGGTTTTTGCAATCTTCACGAGTTCGGCTCTTGCCGTAACAGATACGGTCTATGTACAAAAGCGAATCACCGATACGCTTTATGTCGTTTCGCCACCGGATACGGTCTATATTCAAGAATCCGTCGTCCATCAACCCCAAAAACAAGAGCAAACAACTCCCAAAGCCGCACCGAAAAACGAATTCATTCTGGACTACAGCACGGATACGATTCCGCCGGCAACAAAATTCTATATCAACGCCGTATCCGGGTTAAGTTTAGTTTCAATTTGGTTTGGCGCACCAATGTTGGAGTTGACTTGGGAATTTGAAAATACACACAGGGGATCGTTCCTGATCAACATCGCCACAATCATGCTTTTTGGGGAACACAACATTCGAGATGAAGAACCGACCTGGGAAGGATTCCGAAGCCTCATAAGCCCAGGGATCGGTTACCGTCATTATCTTTTCACATATACCACAGACAAGACCAATCGCAACAAACAAAAAGTCATTCACAAAAACACGCCTCTCAACAGCAATTCATTTTACATTCAATCCATGGTCAGCCCCACCTTCAAGGTGGCATACGACCAAAGACTCAAAAAAGAAACAAGCAAATCCGGGAGCCTTGATGTCGGACTTTCGGTAAATGCAACTTTGGGAAGTTTATGGAATATGGGCAATATGTTGTTCGATTTTGGGCTTACAATGGGTTATCAGCACTGGAGCGACAAGGCCCGAGGATTCCTCGTTTTATCAAGAAACGAAGATGTCAATTACCACGTTCTCAACGGCTGGGTTAGCAAGGGATTATTCTTCGGTAGCGAACTAAAATTTGGATTCTAATATGCGATATACAATAGCCTTCATTTTAATCTTTGTTGCTTGTACATTTTCACAAGAACGAGTCATCGACACCATCTACACAGACACGCACAAGGTCACATACGTTATCGACACGCTCAATTCGAATGTCGACAACACAACAAATGAGCCCGCGTCAAATGCAGTTTCTAAAACGGAAGAAGTCGTGGACACTCTTGGAATGAGCGCACCGCCCAACAAGCTCAACAAGATATCGCTCTTTTTGATTGCCCAGAATTTAAGCTTTATGCTCAACTACGAACATATGTTTAGTGACTTTTGCAGCATCGCCATTCGATTCGGATACGACGGATTCGACAACAAGGATGTCCGCAAACACACAGATGCCGAAGGAACGATACGCACATTCGAAGTACCCTTGTCATTAAAATGGTACTGGGGTCGTAGAAACACCGGCAAGTACCATTACATTGACGCCTCGGGAGAAAACCACTACCGCAGTACAAGCCAAGTAGAATCGTACATCCACACGCAAGTGTCCCCCCTTATTTATAATGTCAATATTCACAGAGCCCAAAGCGACTACAAAGAATTCCTGGACATCAACAAAAAAGAATTCGCAGCATACTTCACTGTAGGATTTGGTGGACACTTTTGCTATGAACACTTTGTGTTTGGCGCAGAAATCAATTTAGGGACTTTTATCTCAAAGCCTAAATTCCTGGACAAGATTTCTGTATCGAACGATCAATACGGAACAAGACTTTTGAGCAAGTATATCACCGAAAGTATTCTGTCCGTCGGTTGGATGTTCTAAATCATTTAAACACACCCTTACAAGCGAACGATTTCATCGCACATTTCGCATACGGAGGTACGGTGCGTTACAAAGATCATCGTCTTGTCAGGATATGAGGCAAACAAGCGCCTGTACATTTCTTTTTCGGTCGTTTCGTCGAGCGAGGAACTGATTTCGTCGAAAAGCAAAATGTTTCCGGGGCGCAAAAGCCCGCGGGCAATGGCAATGCGCTGAGCCTGCCCTTCACTAAGTCCTCGGGCGCGTTCACCCAGTTCGTAATCCAATCCTTCCGCCAAATCAAAAACGAAATCGGCGCAAGACGTATGCAGCACATCTTGCATTTCGGCCTCGGTTGCATCAGGCTTCGCAAGCAGCAGGTTATAGCGGATCGAGCCGTTCATCAAGGTATTCCCCTGCGGGACATAGACGAAATTCGAACGGGTCGATTCTGAAACCGGCATATTCTCGATTTCACTATAAATCTGCATCGCTCCGCCCTGCGGCTTCACGAATCCAAGCAAGAGCCTAAAGAGTGTAGTCTTCCCTTTGCCGGTTTCGCCCATAATGGCCACTTTGCCACCCGGCTTAAAGTCGTGCGTAAAGTTCTTGACGATTTCACGATCACCAGCATCGTAACTAAAGCTCACGTCCTGCAGATTCAAACCGATACGATCATTCGCCTTTTTACCCGGATCACGCAAGTCAAGACCTTCGGCATGCGATTCGAGTTCCACCAAACGGTCAATGCTAGCCGTCGAATGCACCAGCTGAGGCACCATTCCAAGCAATGTCAGAATCGGATGCTGGATCTGCCCCACCAGCTGCAAAAAAGAAGTCATCACACCAAAAGTAATCGTCCCGTCACGAAGCCCGAGCCCGCCCCACACAAACGCAAGCAGGTACCCCAGGCCAAATGCAGAACCGATGGCAAAACGAGCAACAGTCGTGAACCGTGTACGACGCAACACATCCTTTTCGAGCTTGACCTGCTTTTGGTCAAGATGTTTTGTCACCCAGCTTTCGCTTTCGAGCGAACGCAAGACCGCATTAAATTCAACCCCTTCCTGCACGAGCATCTGGATTTTACTTTCGCTGTCGCGAATTTCCAGCGTCATTTTTCGTAAGCGGCGAGAGACAAGCTTGCCAACCACCAACATCACGGGCGTAATCAAAAGAAGCGCCCAGGCAAGACGTGCATCGAACCAACGCATCAACAGGAACGCTCCGACAAGCTGTATCCCCGTCACAGCCATCTGCGGAAGCGTATCGATGATAGAAGAACAGACGGTATCGATGTCTTTCGAAAGTCTCGAAGAAACATCACCCGAATGGAGTTCGTGTCCGTCAAAAAGACGTTGCCTAAAGAGGCTCTTGAAATAATACAACCGTAACGTGTTCGACTTTTTCACCAACGCCGAATTCGACAGATAGTAATACAAAAGCCGAAGGACAATCGACCCCATAACGGTTGCCACAAGCAGAATGACCATCCGCACGACATCATCCGAGGTCCCGGTGCGTATGGTTTCGTCAATAAAGCGCTTGCTAAGCCATATCATCAACAGCCCAAGCGAGACACGCCCCGTCCCCAGCAACACGCGGGTCAACAGGTTCAAGCGAAAATCACGCGTTCCACGCCATAGCCAGACGATATACTTCATTCGAGTACGTTAACCTTTTGCCATTCGGCAACAATCGCTGCGACATCGGCCTTGGCGCGTTCGGCATCGACATCATATTCGTCGCAGAGAGCTTCGGTCAGTTTATCGACAGTAAAGTCTCCCATTTCGGAAGCCTTTTCCCAAAGCCATACCGCCGTATCGTTAAGGCACAGGAGCTTTCCAAAATCAAGGGCTCCAACACCTTCGCCCATGATAACGTGTTCACCGCACACATCACGCAATACAAATCCATTTTTGATACGCATATTATTTTACCTTGTTAAAAATCCAAAGAAGATACCTTCTAAAAGGTAACAAAAAGAACCAAAGTTTCGCCGCAAAACGGTTCCAAAAGGAGTTAAACGATATCTTTTTTCCGTTCGGTTTTACAACCTGCAACACCTTGGCACAAACATCGCTACGCTTGCAGCGTTCCCGCAAAAGCAAATTGCCATCGCCCATCAACGTCACATCGGATCCATCCAAACCGAGAATGCGATGTATTACATAATGTTTCCCTTGTTTATTATCGCTTTCGACAAGAGCGAGGACAACATCACCCCATTGCAATGCACCTGGTTTTTCTAAAATGACGCTATCACGCCCGCCAACAATAAACGGCAACATGCTATTCCCCTTGACAGGGAACGTCACGCAAACGCCTTCTTTGACCAGGCGAATGGCTTCGGACAAGATGACTTCGTCGCCTATTTTTTGAAACGACATCATTCCGTTACCGTTTTAAGACAAAGTTTAGCAGCCGCTTCGTCCGGCAAGCATTCAAGATGCCATACCGGGACATTTGATGCAAGCAGATTTTCGGTTTTGTGGAGTCCATCGGCAATGGAACGTTCCCAGCGCTTGCCCGAAATACAAGGGAGAATAGCGACATAGGCGTGAACCCCAAGCAGCCGAGAAATCTTGTTGTACGGGGCTTGCGAAAGCAGTACAAAGCTTCCCAAGTCACAGGAATCGTTCTTGTAGCAAGGCGTTTTTCCACTCCACGGCGAGCCATAAACTTTTGCATAGCCCTTACCGTCATTTTCAAAAAAGCGTACCACGGGATTATCGTCGTTCAACAATTCCGAACCTTCGTTGTACTTGAGCCAAAGACGGGCGTGAGTACTCTTGCCGGTACCGCTCTTGCCAAGGAACAGATAGCCTCGATTTTGGTATTTCACGACCGCGGCATGGAACAGCGCCGTATTGCAATGAGACGTGGCAATGGCATACAACACCATCAAAGCATTATTAACAGCAAACTTCAAAAGCGTAGAGTTTTCGCCACTCGGAACAAAGAGCGTTGAAGATTTATAGTCCTTTGCACAGACCATCGTCCCGGCATACTTGTCATAGTTGAAGTATTCGAACACAGATTCGTGGGCATCCGTTATGCCGCATACAATCCGTTGCCCTTCTTCTTCCTGACGCGTTTCTTCGGTATATGCAGGCACCGATTCACCAGTAACAACCGTTAACGAAAAAACAACATCATCCTCGTCCACAGCAAACGGTTCATAGTTGTCCATATTCAGGGCAAAGAAGTCTTCGCTTAGCCCAGAACATACGGACACAGAGAAAACGTTCTCAGCCACCTTGTAAAACCTAGAGTCTTGAATAGACAATGTCATAAAGAAATCCTTCGACGTTTTATGCGGAGGGGAAGCGTCAGCCTCCAATACTTCCATTCCTTAAAGAGTACATTGATCGGATCAAACGGGAATAAGCGAAGAACCCGCAAACGGTCTCTCAACCAACGTTTAGTTTTTTTGGGGCGCACCTTTTGGTTGGCCGCATATTTTCCAAAATTTCCGCCATTCACAGCATCGTCCAACAGCCATTTTCCACGCCAGGCATCCGGAGCGCAAAGCATCAAATGGCGGTCAAGCCTAAAGACCTCCCCCAGCAACCACATCACAGCGCTGCACACCTTGTGCATATACAAAGAGTCGATTACAGCAAGCGCTTCTTTTCGTTCTGCTTCAGAGGAATTCTGCAGCAGTACAAAATAGTCCATATACTGCCTAAGCCCAATTCCTCCGCTGTAAAAATGGTGCTGCAAATGAGAAAGCTGCATCACCAGGGCAAATTTAATGGACGGGGCATAAAAGCCTTCGGGAACGAACTGCGATTTCAAGAGTTCTCCGCTCATGAAAGCCTGGAATTCCCGTTCCTTGAACAAATTACCGGCAGTCGGTCTAAAATGAATTTCGGCAAGAATTCCGTTTTCGTTTCTGGGTAAATGGATGTGATGTTGCAAGGATGTATCTTCGGGGGTCGTTATCAGTTTTAAATCCAGAAGAAGCTTTTCGACACTTTCGCGACCGCCTTCGACCCAAAGATCCACATCGCCACACTGACGGCTGAACGGATCCGGATAGAGTCTTGCATTCGCAGCCCCTTTCAGCACGGCCGTTCGACGCCCCGCCTTGCTAAAAATTTCCGTAAGACGAGCCGCATACTCGTTCATATTTTTGTTCATGGCACGGGTTGTCTCTGCATGTGCCGCCCATCGTATCAACAGGGATTTTGGCGGCAATTCTTCTTTAGAGAGCTTCGTAATCGCAACATACGCCACGTTCAAAACGGACTGCCGCTTAGCCTCGTTATAAATTTTTTGCCATTCACTCTGAGAAAGTCGCAAAGGGACACGATCCCCCTCACGCGTTTCATACCCCAAAGAAAAGCGCAAAAGTTCAAACAAAAGCGTATAAGTTGAATTCACCATACCGTGTACACAAATGATATAAAAATTTAATAAAAAAAACACGGACGGCAATCAACGTCATTCGCCATCCGCAACAAAGCTTAAAGAAAAAAAAATCACTTAAAAGTGAAACAAATTAAAAACCGAGAACAGCCTCAGAGATTTCGTTTGCTTCATCGGAGCCGTCATCGACACGGTCTTGATTGAACTCGCCCCAGCCTTCGCTCGTGCCGCAACCAAAGCCGACTTCGACAGTAGACCACTTGAACACGGCATAGACGCGTTCAAAACGTTCGAGGATTTCGGACAGGACATCTTCAGGCGGTTCGTCCTCAACCATAAAGCTTCCGTCAACAGCGAGTAGATCCGATTCAGGGAGTTCCTCAAACCGGCATTCGTACTCGTCATTCATGATTTCATCGACATCGTACCATTCGCCGGAATCTACGCTAGGCAGTTCGGCGTCCGGGAAATGTTCCATGAATTCATTCCACAGGGCATCCAGGTCCTCCTGAACACCGACGAAACGTACCAATACACGACAGTCCATATAACCAATCCTCCTTTTGATTTTAATTTAGAAAGATTTTTTGAAAAGGAGATTCCCGCTCAAGGCGGGAATGACAATTATGCCAAGACTGGTTTTACAAAACGAAAACAAAAAACAAAAGGCTCCCAAAGAGAGCCTTTTGTCATTCTGGAGGTGAGGGGAGTCGAACCCCTGTCCAAAATCACGTCCATGTACGTTCCTACAAGCATTCCCTTCGAATTTAAGATCTCGTCTTATCCACGCCCAAGAAGGTCGGCGCGGAGTTTGACCAGCCTAGTAAATCTCGGGAGATGCCCCCAGGCATGACACTTCCCTATCCCATATTGCGTCCGGACGTACACCCCGATGGGAGCGGAATGAGGCCCGGCGTTGCCGTTAATTAGGCAGCGAGTGCGTAGTTTTCGTCAGCACTTATTTTTTTTCAGACTTTTTAACGAGTTGCCCTCGTCTGAGACCTCGACTTGCAACTAACACTTCGGTAACCCTGTCGAAACCAGA
>JBGVAT010000073.1:0-15405 GCA_045224895.1 Fibrobacter sp. | reverse complement strand
AAGTTTTCGTCCATCGGGTGGGTTTCACCTTCACCACCGCGGCCACGGCGCACCTGGTCTTCGAGGAGTTCGCGCTGGCGGATCGGGTCGTTAAGTTCGGTATAAGCGTTACCGAGTTCCCAGCCGTTGGCATACGGTTCGAACTGTTCGATGAGGCCTGCAGTCGTGCGGTGCTTCTTGCAGAGCGGCGTACTTTCCGTCGGCATGTCCTTGATGATCGTCGGCTGGATGAGCTTGCCTTCGACCGTGAGATCGAAGAGTTCCAAGATGCCACGACCACGAGTAAATTCACCATCGAGGTGACCGCCAAGTTCTTCCATCTTGGCCTTGATTTCGTCGTCGCTCATGTCATTGACCTTGATGCCACCGAACTTTTCAATGGCTTCGATCATGCTGTAGCGCGGCCACGGAGCCTTGAAGTCGATTTCCTTGCCCTGGTAGTTGATCTTGGTCGTACCGTTAGCGGCAATGCAGGCGCGTTCGTAAATGTTTTCGAAGTGGACCATCATGTCGTTGTAGTCGGCATAAGCTTCGTAGAATTCGAGGCCAGTGAATTCCGGGCTATGCGTACGGTCCATGCCTTCGTTGCGGAAGTTCTTGCAGAACTCGAACACCTTTTCCATACCGCCGATGATGCAGCGCTTGAGGTAAAGTTCCGGAGCCACGCGCAAGTAAAGCGTCATGTCGCAAGCATTGTGGTGCGTCGTAAACGGACGAGCGTTAGCACCACCGTAAATCGGCTGGAGCGTCGGGGTTTCGACTTCGATGAATCCCTTTTCGATGAGGTATTCGCGGATAGCCTGCATGATCTTGGAACGCTTGATGAAGACTTCCTTCACGTCGTCGTTCAAAGCCATGTCGATATAACGCTGACGGTAGCGGGTGTCCACGTCGGCAAATTCGTTGAACACGACCTTATTGCCGTTTTCGTCAACCTTTTCCTTAGCGACCGGGAGCGGGCGCACAGCCTTCGAAAGCATCGTAACCTTTTCGGCACGCACAGAGTATTCACCGCTCTGCGTTTCGAACATCGTACCGTTCACACCGATGAAGTCACCGAGGTCGGTCATCTTCACGATTTCGTAGTTTTCCTCGCCCACTTCGTCACGGGCAACCACAACCTGCAAGCGGCCATAGCGGTCCTTGAGGTGCATAAAGCACATCTTGCCCTTGCGATTGAAACGCACAACGCGGCCGGCAAATGCAACCGGTTCCTTGGTCACCATCAAGGCATCCTTGTTTTCCTTCAAAACCTTGGAATCATGGGTCCTGTTAAACTTGTGCGGATAAGCATCCACACCCATTTCCTTGAACTTGTCGAGCTTAGCCAAGCGAGCCATCACCTGGTCATTCATATCTTGCATTGCCATATTGTTTTACCTCGTGAATATATCACGTCTTAAATTTGAACGGAGTAAATTTAGAAAAATAGAAGTAACAAAAGTCCCCACTAGCACTAAGCTAGGGGGATAATAGCAAATACAATTTTGATTTTCTTTTTAAAGCTCTTTTTTATCTGCATTCTAAATCAGCATCCACTTGTTTCCAAAAATTT
This sequence comes from Fibrobacter sp., assembly GCA_045224895.1. GTDB lineage: Bacteria > Fibrobacterota > Fibrobacteria > Fibrobacterales > Fibrobacteraceae > Fibrobacter. Next base: position 13,850 of record JBGVAT010000073.1, on the reverse strand, counting down.
TTTCCTTTTTTCTTCAAATATTCATCTTTACACTTTTGCGGATCTTCAACTTCACGCAAGTCATGCCAATTGGTGCAGGCGAAACCTACAGAAACGTAGCTGCCATTTTTCTTTTCGAGCAGCGGAACAAGGAACCGCACCGACTTCATTTTTTCGGTATAGAGGAACGCTTTCGTAAAAAGATCGCCCGTCCCCCACAAATCCGCAACACCCACGGAATCAACTTTGCCCTTCAAAGATTTTATCGGGACGACATCAGCCGAATCCAACGTTCTTGTCTCGCCCGGATCTTCGTATGAAATATGGAACGTGCGGATTGCATCTTTTGATTTCAACTGGACAACACCATCGTAATCAACAGATTTCTGTATCGGGTACAGCACGTTCACATCGCTAGTGATTACGTTATCGTTAAAAGAAAACTTGAAGCGCTCAGGAACATTCTTTTGATTAAAAGTAATATCCACATTAAGCAATTCAAGGCAAACGTATTCACGGGCCTGCACGCAAGCAACGCAAAGAAGAAAACAAAGTAAAAATTTCATACGTTCAATATACAAAAAACGACAACTTCGTTAAAAGTTGCCGTTAAAAAATTTACTGGATCCTTCAGCTTCGTCTATCGACTTCGCTCAGGATGACACGACGCCAATTACCCTTGCGAGGTTTCGGCGAAACTCAGGCGTTCGTAGTTTTTGAGCGCGAGGTTCAAACGGTATTCATTCGGGAAGAGGCACACGAGATTGCGTTCCTTGTCCATCATGCAATCGCCGGCGTATTCTTCGGCGAACTTGCCGACATCGGCTTCGGGACCCTTCACCCAGCGGATGCAATGGGCAGGCACGCGGTCGAGCTGCACATCGGCACCGTATTCGCTCTGCAAACGGAACTTGAGCACATCGAACTGGAGCTCACCCACGACGCCCACGACAGGCACGGCGGACTTGAGCGGTTCATAGAGCTGCGTTGCACCTTCTTCCGAAAGTTCAGCAAGGCCCTTTGCCATTTGCTTAGACTTGAGCGGATTCAAGAGCGTCACGCGGGCAAAGTGTTCTGGAGCAAAGTCCGGGATACCCGTGAAGTTCATCTTTTCGCCGTCCGTAAGCGTATCGCCAATGCGGAAAAGTCCCGGGTCGTTGATACCCACGATATCGCCCGCCCAGGCGTGGTCAATGACTTCCTTGTCCTTCGCGAGGAATGCGGTCGGAGCAGCCAAGCGGATGTCGCGACCCGTACGCACATGGAAAACCTTTTCGCCACGGGTAAAGCTACCCGAGCAAATGCGGAGGAATGCCGTGCGGTCGCGGTGTTTCGGGTCCATATTTGCCTGAATCTTGAAGACAAAAGCGCTGAAAGCGTCTTCATCCGGCTTGACCGGGCGCTTGTCCGTATCGCGGATCATCGGCGGCGGAGCAAGTTTTGCAAAAGCGTTCAAAAGCTGGCGCACACCGAAGTTGTTCACGGCAGAACCGAAGAACACCGGGCACATTTCGCCCTTCAGGAACTTTTCGTGGTCGAACGGATCCATACCGCCCGTGACCATTTCGTATTCTTCCTTGAACTGGTTCACCCAGTTTTCACCGCAGAGTTCAACGAGGCGCGGATCGTCCGGGCCTTCCATCTGGATAATTTCTTGCTTGCCATCGTCCGGGTTGAACGTGTGGAACGTATTTTCGGCAATGGAATAGACGCCCTTGAAAAGTTTACCGACGCCAATCGGGAGCGTAAACGGCGCGGTCTTAATCTGCAAAACGCTTTCAATCTGGTCGAGCAAGTCGAGCACATGGCGGCCATCCAAGTCCATCTTATTGATGAACGTGATAATCGGCGTATGGCGCATGCGGCAAACATTCATCAAGCGAATCGTCTGCTTTTCAACACCGTTCACGCTATCGATAAGCACGAGAGCGGCGTCCACAGCGGTAAGCGCACGGTACGTGTCTTCGCAGAAGTCCTGATGCCCCGGGGTATCGACGAGGTTGAACATGCAACCTTCGAACGGGAAGTTCAACACGGAGCTCGAAACAGAAATACCACGCTGCTGTTCAATCTTCATCCAGTCACTAACAGTGTAGCTCTTATTGGCCTTCGCGCGCACGTGACCAGCCTCGCGAATCACGTTCCCGTACCACAGGAACTTTTCGGTGATGGTGGTTTTACCGGCGTCAGGGTGGCTGACGATGGCGAATGTGCGGCGTTTTTCAATTTCTGGATTCATGGAACAGTAATCAGTGATTAGTGGTTAGTGGTTAGGACGCAACCATTTTTACGCGGGCAAATATAGCAATTTTGAGTGGTAAGTTCAATGTATCATTAGTAGGCAGTAGACAGTAGGAAGGAAGGTAAGATATCTTTTTATTTTTGGAAATATGGTCACAAAGAAAACGCAAACTAGAACTGTTAAGAATACGAGGACTCGGGTAACGCACGAGTTTCCCGCACTTTTCGACGCAAATTCGGAAGTTCTTTTGCTCGGATCCATCCCCTCGCCCAAATCGCGCGAACAGGGATTCTATTACGGTCATCCGCAAAACCGTTTCTGGAAAGTTCTCGCAAGCGTTTTGAACGAACCACTCCCAGCGACCATTGACGAGAAAAAGGCGATGCTTTTGAAGCATCACATCGCATTGTGGGACGTTCTTGACAGTTGCACCATCATCGGGGCTAGCGACACAAGCATCGAAGACGTCGTTCCCAACGACATAGCCTCGCTCATCGCCAAAACGAAAATCAAACGCATCTTTTGCACAGGCGCCACCGCCCACAAGCTTTACGAAAAATACTGCGAAAAAGCAGCCGGAATCAAGGCCATAAAACTCCCATCCACCTCCCCCGCCAACTGCGCCGTCAAAATAGAGAGGTTAGCGGAAGAATATAAGGTCATTCTTTCCATTTAATATGAGATAGGCGACCCCCGAACAAGTCGGGGGTGACATTGTAGCAGAAAACCGCACACCCCTTCCTACTGTCAACTTCAAACTTCCTACTAAAGACAAAAAGTCCCGCGGATACATCCGCGGGACTTTTCGCATATTCAATTTCGCAGGTTCAAAGAATATTACTTCTTTTTCTTGTTCGCGTTGTTGCCGCGCACATCCTTCATCTTGAACTGGACATTGATTTCCACGTTCGTCACCTTGGAGCCAAGGCCAGACGGGTCAAACACCTTGTACGTAAATTCATCGATTCCAGAGAAGCCCTTGTTCGGGGTGTACTCGAAGGAACCGTTCTTTTCGTTCAAGACGATTCGACCGTTGCGCGGCTTCATCACCGTCTTCACGGCTTCAAGCTTATCGCCATCCGGATCCTTAGCGGCAGACATAAGGCCTGTTGCAGCCGGAACCTTGAGGACTTCGCCTTCGCGGGTCTGGTAAGAGAGCGGCTTTGCTTCAGGCGGGTTGTTCACGGCGATAACCGTAAACGTTGCCGTCTTATGTGCCGTAGCGCCTTCCGGGTCAGTTACCGTGAACGTAATGCGTTCCGGCTTGCCCTTCCAGTGAGAGTACGGCTGAGCCACAATCACAGTCTTCTTGGCCTTATCGTAGGTCACCTGCAACTGCTTGTTACCCGTGAACTTCCACTTGAGATCTTCAAAGCGGTGGTCCTTATCGCGAGCAAACTGGTCGAGTTTGATTGTCGCAATCACGCCTTCGTTCTGATTTTCCCTGATCGTGTAGTCCGGAATGTCGCGCATCACCGGAGCAGCATTCACATGCTTCACGACGAGCTTCACAACAGCCTTGTCAGATGCGCCAGCCGGGTCAGTTGCCGTAAAGATGATCGTTTCGTCACCGAACCAGTTGTCTCTTCTCGGCTTGATTTCGGCAACATGGTTAGCGTTGATTCTCACTTCGATGTTCTTTGCGCCAGAAACGCTCCATCTGATTTCGCTCTTCTTGTGATCCGGATCCGTGACAAAGTCATCAAGGTTGATGGACTTGAAGGTCTTGCCTTCGAGAGTCGTCTGTCCCGGGATTTCCTTCACCACCGGAGCGTCGTTCACAGACTTCACGGTAAAGCGAATTTCAGTAGAAGCCTTTTCCTTGCTCGGGTCAAACACGTTGACCGTCACCGTTTCAGTACCATTCCAGTACTTGTCCGGGATTTCTACAGTGAGGATACCCTTGTCGCTGATGTTGTACTTGAGTTCATGCTTTCCGAACTTCGGAGCCGGTTCTTCTTCGGCATGCTTCTTTTTCTTCTTGTCCTTTTTCTTGTCCTTCTTCTTGGACTTAGCCGGAGCAGCCGAGGCAAACGGATTTTCACCATCGATGGACCACTTGAGTTCAGCAACGGAGTTATCCGGATCCGTGACATACTTGGTCAAGTCAATGGCCGGGAAGGTCTTCTTTTCGTCAATGACCTGCGGCGGCACAGACTTGAACGTCGGAGGATCGTTCACCGGAATCACTTCGAACGTGGCCTTAGAAGACTGAGAAGCGCCTTCCGGGTCCGTCACCGTGAAGGTGATGGTTTCCTTGCCAAACCAGTTCGGGTTCGGCGTACGAACGTTAGCACGACCGTTCTTGATATCAACAACAAGTTCCTTGTTGCCCGTAGCAGTCCACTTGAGTTCATTCGGCTTGTTATCCGGGTCCTTCACAATCTTGGAAAGATCGATAACTTCGAACTTTTCCTTTTCCTTGATCTTCTGGTCACCCACGGCCTTGAAAATCGTCGGAGCATCGTTCACAGAAGTCACCACAAATTCAATCTGCTGAGAAGCTCTTGCGCCTTCCGGGTCCGTCACGTCGAGACGAATCTTTTCAGAACCGTTCCAGTACTTATCCGGAGTCGAAACAACGAGCTGCTTCTTAGCATTGATAGATGCCTTGAGTGCGCGAGTCGGAGAAATTTCGAACTTGAGAGAGCTTGCCGGATGATCCGGGTCAGACACAAAGTTCAGCAAATCAATCGGTTCAAAATGTTCCTTTTCCTTGATGACCTGTGCCAAAATCGGTCTGATCGTCGGAGCATCGTTCACGGATTCCACGACAAAGTTGACGGTCTTGGAATCAGTTGCACCATCCGGGTCCTTTACGGTGAACACGACATTACGTTCGCCATGCCAGTACTTGTCGGCAATTTCAATATGAGCGAGACCGCCCTTGTAAATGACGACGCTAAACGGATCCTTTACGATTTCCTCTTCTTCGTCATCATCCTTCTTGCCCTTCTTACCCTTCTTGCTCTTCTTGGCCTGTTCAGATTCCGGCTTTACGACCTTGACGGCCCAAGAAAGCTGTTCAATGCCATTATCCGGGTCACGGACAAACTTGCTCAAGTCAATATCCTTGAACTGACCCTTTTCACGGATTCTCTGAGGCGGAATGTCTCTCAAAACCGGAGGATCGTTCACAGAGACGATTTCAAACGAGACCGTCTGAGAAGTCTTTGCGCCGTCCGGGTCGCTCACTTCAATCATCATGAGTTCAGGTGCGCAATAGAAATCCTTGTTCGGAGCCGTCACCGTAAGCACGCGGCTCGGAGAAATTTCAGCCTTGAGCTTCTTTGCACCCGTAATTCTCCAGCGAAGTTCATTCGGCTTGTTGTCCGGATCCTTCACGAATTCATCGAGCTTGATCTGCTTGAAGGTTTCCTTTTCCTTGATCTTCTGGTCAGGAATACGCTTTACAAATACAGGAGGATCGTTCACGCGGGTCACTTCAAAGAGCATCTTGTGACGAGCGTAAGCACCTTCCGGGTCGGTCACGGAGAACGTGAGGTTTTCCTTGCCGCTCCACTGCTTATCCGGAACAGAAACGATCACGGTGTTGTCCTTGCGGATATCCACCTTGAGGTCACGGTTGCCAGAAACTTCCCACTTCAACGAAGATGCCGGATGGTCCGGGTCTTCGGCGAGCGTCGAGAGGTCGATCGTCTTGAAACGTCCACCTTCGAGAATCGTTTCACCCGTCGGAGCGTCCTTAGCAATGACCGGAGCATCGTTGACGGAGCGCACTTCAAAGCGAGCCGTCTTGCTTGCAGAAGCACCTTCCGGGTCAGTAGCCGTAAATGTGATATTTGCTGCACCGTGCCAGTACTTGTTCGGGATGTTCACCGTAGCAACGCCATTTGCGTCCACAGAAACCTTGAGCGTTTCGCCAACCGGTTCATCATCGTCGTCCTTGCCCTTCTTGCCCTTCTTCTTGGAAGAAGAACCCTGGTTAATCGTGTTAACCTTGAAGGTCCACTTGAGTTCGTTAATCTTGTGGTCCGGATCCTTGACAAAGTCAGCAAGCTTGATCGGCTGGAACTGTTTCTTTTCGTCAATCGACTGGTCACGCAAATCGCGGACAAATTCCGGAGCGTCGTTCACGGACTGTACAGTAAACGTGACTTCCTTGCTGTCGCTTGCGCCATCCGGGTCGGTAACAGTAAAGCGGATCTTTTCGGAACCGTTCCAGTTCGGATTCGGCGGCGTCACCGTCACCTTGTGCGTCGGATCCATAGCCACACGGAGTTCCTTCTGGCCTTCGATCTTCCACTTGAGGCGGTTCTTGGCATGATCCTGGTCTTCGACAAAGTTGTCAAGTTCAATCGGCTTGAATTCACCCTTTTCCTTGATGGTCTGGCTTGCAATTTCCTTCATAACCGGAGGATCGTTCACGGAAACGACCGTGAAAGTAGCCGTCGTACGAGCCTTGGCACCAGCCGGGTCCGTCACAGTGAACGTAATCTTTTCAGAGCCGTTCCACATCTTGTTCGGAGTCTTCACCGTCACAAGACCAGCCTTGGACATATCGACCTTGAGGTCCTTATTGCCCGTAAAGTCGATCTTCAAATCTTCAAAGCGGTCATCCGGATCAGACACGAGTTCAGCAACGTTAAACGGAGTGAATTCGGCCTTTTCCTGAATGGTCTGGTCGGCCACCTGCTTGATTTCCGGGAGGTCGTTCACGGATTCAACGGTAAAGAGTGCAGAAGAAGTAGCCTTCGCACCTTCCGGGTCCGTCACGGTAAACGTGATTTCTTCGGCACCGTTCCAGTACTTGTTCGGGATGGCGATTGTAGCCACCTTGTTGGCATCAATATTGACCTTGAGTTCGCATTCCTTCTTCTTGGAACCGGCAGCCGGCTTGCAAGATGTAGCAAACGAAAGTTCAGAAAGCTTGTTATCCAAGTCCTTCACCATGTCGCCAAGCTTGATCGGCTGGAACTGTCCCTTTTCACGGATGGTCTGCGGCATCACCTGCTTGACAAACATCGGCACATCGTTCACGGATTCAACCGTGAAGTTCACCGTGCGTTCGTCGCATGCGTTATCCGGGTCGCAAACCTTGAAGTTAATAGCTTCGGCACCATGCCACTGCGGAGACGGCGGAGTGATGCGAGCGTTACGGCCACCATCAACGGCAACCTTGAGTTCCTTGTTGCCGGTAATCGTCCACTTGAGGCGATTCTTGGCGTGGTCCGGATCTTCAACAAAATTATCAAGTTCAATCGGCTGGAATTCACCTTTTTCCTTGATGGTCTGTTCGCGAATATCCTTCATGACCGGAGGATCGTTGATAGCCTTTACAGTAAACTTGGCAGAAGTCGTTGCACGGGCGCCTTCCGGGTCAGTTGCCGTAAATGTCAAAGTTTCAGAACCATTCCACTGGTCGTGCGGAATCTTCACAGAAACTTCGTGAGACCTGTTATCAATATTGACCTTGAGGTCACGATTGCCTGTAACTTCGACCTTGAGCTTGGAGAAGTCATGGTCAGCATCGCTCAGGTAGTCATCAAGAATAAACGAAGTAAATTCGTTCTTTTCTTCGACAGTCTGGTCGGCAATTTTCTTGAATACCGGCGGATCGTTCACAGAACGCACATTAAGAGCCACATCCTGCTTTGCAGAACCGCCTTCCGGGTCCATCACCGTGAACGTGGCAACCGTGTTGCCGTTCCAGCTCGGGTCCGGAATTTCGACCGTAGCCACATGGTTTTCGTCAATGGAAACATTGAGCGTACCCGTTTCCGGCATCGGTCCCTGATGCTTCACTTCGACATCCCAGGAGAGTTCAGAATTCTTGTGGTCGTCATCCTTGACAAATTCATCAAGCTTGATCTTGGTGAACTGCTGCTTTTCGTTGATATTCTGGTTCGGAATCGGACGAATGAACTTAGGCAAGTCATTCACGGAATTGACCGTGAACATGGCTTCGCATTCAGCAGAAGCGCCTTCCGGGTCAGTAGCCTTGAACTTGATGGATTCAGAGCCATTCCAGAGTTTATTCGGAATACGGATCGTGGCAACGCCGCCAGAAACAGAGACCTTAAGATCCTTGGCACCCGAAACAGCCCACTTGAGCATTTCGATACGGTGGTCCGGATCCTTCACGTACTGGCCAAGCTGAATCGGAGCGAATTCCTGCTTTTCTTCGATCGTCTGGTCCGGGATGTTCTGCACAAACTCCGGAGGATCGTTGATGGAATTCACCTTGAACAGAACATCCTGCTTTGCGGATGCACCGGCAGCGTCAGTCACCGTAAACGTCACGCGTTCCTGACCGTTCCAGTTTTCGTTCGGAATCGTAACGATGGCAGAACCGTACTTGTCGATTTCAATCTTCAAGTCCTTGTTGCCAGAAACGGTCCACTTGAGCTTCATCACGTCGTCATCGGGATCTTCGACAAAATCGGCAAGCGGAATCATATCAAACTGATTCTTTTCCTCGATGATCTGATCCGGAATCTTCTTCGTGATTTTCGGAGGGTCGTTGATCGGCGACACCGTAAATGCAGCGGTCTTGTTGTCGCTACCGTAATCCGGGTCGTTTGCAATGAACTTGATTCTTGCAGAACCGTACCAATGGGCATCCGGAATAACGATCGTTGCAACACGGTTTCCATCAATCGTCACAGACAAGTCGCCATCGGCCTGCGGGCCACCCGTCGGAACAACTTCGGTATCCCAAGTAATCTGGTCCTTCTTGTGGTCCGGGTCGCTCACGAAGTCATCCAAGCGGATCTTGGCAAACTGCTTGCCTTCTTCGACAACCTGGCTCGGGATCTGGCTCACCACCGGCGGATTGTTCACGGATTCGACCGAGAAATTCACCGTTTCAGAAGCAGAAGCTCCCTTGGAGTCCGTAGCCGTAAAGGTAATGTCTTCCGAACCATTCCAAAGAGGGTTCGGAGTTGCAATTTCGACCGTATGGTCCGGACCGATCGAGACCTTAAGGTTCTTGTTGCCGCTCACCTTCCAACGGATCTGCGAGGGCTGGTCCACATCGTCCGTCACAAAATTATCAAGCTTAAACTTGGTAAACGAGCCACCTTCCATAATAGATTCGCCAGGAATTCCACCAATTTGCGGAGGTTCGTTTGCAGGTACCGGAGCCGGTTCAGGAGCTGCAGGAGCCGCTGCGGGAGCGGGTGCGGGTGGAGCAGATTCAGAAGCTGGCGGTGGATTCTGGGCAAACGACGCCGAAGCCATCACGCTAGCAGAAGCAAGCAAGGTCGCCATGGACCTCTTTAATTTATTCATTTTACGTCTCCGATATACATAAACAAAAAATTCAAAATATCCGGTGTTTTTTCAAACGTTGATAAATATAATGTTTTAAAACAAAAAAGCTTTTCAAATATTCAAAATGTTCTTTTCTATACGAAATCAGCGATTTTGTCAACCGAAAAGGCCGAAAATCACGTAACAAATTGAGCATCAACAAGTTAGACGAATTTTGCAGAAAAATCTTTGTAAATTTTTCGTAAAATTCAGTTTTTTGCGAGAATGGAGACCCAGTAAATGCCCATTTTGAAGTGACAAAAAAGACCAAAAAAGTTAACTTTATGGAATAACCATTAAAACAAACCAGGAAAAACAATGAAATTCGTATTTCTCTGCGACGCCAACTATCTCAAAGGCGACATGGTCAACTTCCAGAACAACTTCCCCACCAATCACGAACTCGTGACGATGACCTCCGAAGACCTTCTCCAGAGCAAGTCCATCATCGAAGGGACCTTTGCTATTTTGGCAGAACGCACCACCTGGCAGAAGAACTTCAGCCTTTTCCGCTACTTCGGCCTCCTCCCGCTCCTCGAAGTGCTTCCGCTCGGCATCGTCAGCCGTGGCCGTCGCAACGAACCGATCAAGGGCCGCAGCCAGAACAGAAACCAGGAAATTTTCTTCAACCCGGCTGCATCCGCTGAAGAACTCTACCTCCAGGTCGACAAGTTCGTTGCCGCTCCTCCTTCTGGCTACACCTACCCGCGCGGAGCCGCTAAGTAAGGATACATGCAGCGGCGTGTCCTAGAAAGCCTTTACAGCCAAGGCGGGTTCACGCTATTCGCCATCTCTGACGAAGACGATTTGCCCGTCGAAGCTTTGGAAAAATTCGCGCTGGCGCTCAATGCCGGCGCGCGTTTTATTGTTGTTGACTTTTCTGCACGCCGTAGACTGGAAGCAAACGCCCCAGTCCAGACATCAGACCTTCTGCATAGGATTCTCGATGATTCCGCCATTGACGAGATCAACGCCATTGACGGAAACATCCTGATTTCGGGCACAGCCGCCCTCCCCGCCTCGGATAGCGAATTTCGCACTCTTTACCACAACATCAAGAGACTCGAAAAGATCGCACCGCAGGTCATTGGCATCATTTCGTCCGAAAAGACCGAAAATGTCGGGAACCTGATCGATATTTCCCGTGCGCTCATCATGCACGTGACCGAAAAATCCATCGGCACCGGAGCATCATTCCTCGAAGACGTTAAACAAACGCAAAAAGCCCAAGTTCTCTGGCTTTCTAAAGAACTCCCTGCAAGGCGCACCTATCCCAAGGCCCGCAGGTCCATCCGCAAAAACGCAAGCGCCACCAAAGAAGCGTTTGCCATCGATTTCAAGAAAAATCCGGAAAGACTCGCCGAAATCGTCAAAAAGCTCCACAAGGTTTCCATACTCATCAAGAACCCGCTTGACGGCGTCCCGAGACTCATCCGCAACCTGTTCCCGCTGTTGCTCCTCTTTGCAATAGCCGCGCCGTTCTTCTTTGTCACGGACATAGACCGTTTCGATTCTAACCTCCGCGACCGCATCCAGGAACGAAACCAGCTCTCCGTCGCCCCCTCCTTCGAATACACGTTCGACGGTGTCGAAAACATCCAGCGCATCGCCCGTTACGCCATCGGCAGGTTCGACGCGATCATCACCAACGAAAAGATGATCAAGAACTACGTCGCCAAGACGCTTGAAGACAACGGATTTGGCGTCACCAGCTGGGAAAGAGGGAACCTCAACATTCCTCCCAAAGGTACCGTACTGCGCTTTTCGCGCCCGGACGAAATCAAGCACCCGGCATCGGCAGATACCATCGGTGCCGCCTGGAAGTTCTGGACATCCGTCATTTCGGACAGCGTCGCCTACATCACGGAATTTTATCACGAACAGGCAACCGCCACATTCCGCAAGCATAACGGCATCGACGTCGCTAGCCGCCAGGGAGCCCGCATCCTTGCTCCGTTCGGAGCGAAGGCCTGGACTAGCCGCGACGAACGCGGCGGCATCATCATCGCCCTTGTCCGCAAGCACGACGTTATCTTGTTTATGCATTGCGACAAGCTGCTTTATCTGAACGGACAAGAAGTTATGCCAGGCGACCCGATCGCGACCGTCGGCACCACAGGACACACAACAGGTCCCCATGCGCATATCGTTACTGGCATCGTGAGCAAGAAAGGCAAAAAGCGAATCGGCAACGTCAAGTACGACGTCATTGACCCCATCAAGTGGTTCTACAAGTTCAAGCCGACCTCTAAATAGGACATTTTGTCCAAAATTTGGTGTTGTATATCACATTTTACTTGTAAATGCACCAAAAAAGCTCTTTTGTAACTGAAAAATTACCTACTTACTATCGCAAATCTATCCACAATTAAATAACTTTGGTTCACGGGATTGATGTAGTTCAAAAAAATGTCAAAAAAAAAGGATTAGGACATGAAACATTCCATCGTTTGGGCATCCCTCACCCTCGCTGTAGCACTCTTCACTGGTTGCTCTGGTGTTGTTGCCCCAAAGGCCGAACTCGCCAATCACAACGATTCGATCCACAACATTCCCGCTATCGACAGCCTCATCGTCAGTATGAAGCAGGACTACATCAAGCAATGCTATATGCCGGTCGCATCCCATATGCCTCCTGAAAACTCTTGCCAGTCCGACTTGTTCCAGATGGTGGAACGCCGTTACCATATGGACTTCAACCAGAATCACGTGGCTATGGCAAGCAACGAACTTTTCTTCAAGGACGTCGTTCCTGAAATCACCAAGAAGGTCAAGAGAGAGCCGGCTCTTCGCGATCCGCTGCGCAAGGCATTCTCCAACAACGACGAAATGCTTGCCTACTACAAGGACAAGTATAAGTTCAACACCCAGATTGAACAGTTCTAATTCAAGTTTTTCATGTTAAGACTACATTGGCACGGCTTTCAAGGCCGTGTTTTTTTGTCATCCCGGACTCCGTTCTCTTTGACAACTTGCAGCTATGCTGCTTAGTAGTCATGATCCGCGAATGGGGACGGGATCACCATACACGATTCTAATTGCAATCTAAATACAATACTTACCTTTTAAGTATTTTCAAAAAATTCTATATTTACGCCCGCAATAAAACAAACCTAAAAGAGACAAATCTATGGGAAAATCACTCTATCAGAAAATTTTCGAAAGCCACACGGTAGCTAAGCTCCCGAGCGGCCAGTGCCAGCTCTTTATCGGGCTTCACCTCTGCCACGAAGTGACAAGTCCGCAGGCCTTCGCCCAGCTCCGCGAAGAAGGTCAGAAGGTGCTGTTCCCGGAACGCACTTTCGCAACGGTCGACCACATTATTCCGACCACTTTCCCGGAACGCAACCGCCCGCTCCAGGACGGCATTTCCGAAGAGATGTTCTCCCATATCGAAAACAACACCAAGAATAACGGCATCAAGTTCTTTGGCCCCGCCACTGCAGAACAGGGCGTTATCCACATCGTTGGCCCGGAAGAAGGTGTTACGCAGCCGGGTATGACTGTTGCTTGCGGAGACTCTCACACGGCAACGCACGGTGCATTCGGTGCTATCGCATTCGGTATCGGCACAAGCCAGGTGGCAGACGTTCTCGCCACCCAGACGCTCGCCATGAGCCCCTTGAAGACTCGCCGCATCAAGTTCACCGGCAAGCTCAAGCCGGGTGTAACCGCCAAGGACGTGGCACTTGCCTACATCGCGAAGCTCGGCGTGAACGGTGGCGTTGGCTACGCTTACGAATTTGCAGGTCCGGTCATCGAAGAAATGGGCATGGAAGGCCGTATGACGGTCTGCAACATGGCTATCGAAGGTGGCGCCCGCGTCGGTTACTGCAACCCCGACGAAAAGACTTTTGAATACCTCAAGGGCCGTCCGTACGCCCCGAAGGCCGACAAGTGGGAGGTCGCCGTTGAATATTGGAAATCCGTGGCTACCGACGCCGACGCCCAGTTTGACGACGAAGTCGAAATCAACTGCGACAACCTCGAACCGATGGTCACCTGGGGTATCACTCCGGCCCAGGCAATACCTCTCAACGGCAACATGCCGAAGATCAGCGAATTCGAAGGCAGCGAAAAGAAGGTCATCTCCGAAGCCTATGAATACATGGGCTGGGAAGAAGGTTCCAAGATGATTGGCCGCCCGATCGACATCGCATTCGTGGGCAGCTGCACCAACGGTCGCCTCAGCGACTTGCAGGCCGCCGCCGAAATCATCAAGGGCCACAAGGTTGCCCCGACCGTCAAGATGTGGGTCGTTCCGGGTTCCATGAAGATCAAGGTGGAAGCCGAACAGCTCGGTCTCGACAAGATCTTTAAGGAAGCCGGTGCCGAATGGCGCGAAGCAGGCTGC
>JBGVAT010000072.1:0-20328 GCA_045224895.1 Fibrobacter sp. | reverse complement strand
TATGGATATTAATGAATGGCGCATTCGCATTGACGAACTTAATGATGAACTGATGTCGCTCCTCAACAAGAGGGCTACATACGCTGCCGAGATTGGAAAAATCAAGAAGCAGAAGGGCTTGCCCGTTTTTGACAATGGGCGTGAACAGTCTGTCTTGAATCTGGTCGCCGAGAAGGCTGCAAAGGCCGGTGGTCCGCTTTCTCCGGAATCGTTCAGAAATATTTTCCAGGTCATCATGGAAGAAACTCGCAAGGTGGAAGAATAATGGCAGATGGTTTTAGCGGACGTCTCTCTTTTGGCCGCATTACGATGGTGGGTTTTGGCTTGCTCGCAAGTTCCATTGCGGCGGCCATCAAGCAGGCTAAGCTCCCGACGGTAATCCGTGCGGTGAGTTCGCCCTCGACACTCAAGCGCGCTCGTGAACTTGAACTTGCCGATGAATTTTTTGAATACGACGAAACTGAAAAGTGGGCGAAGGACAGTGACTTGATTTTGCTCTGCGCTCCGATCATCCACATTTTAAAGATGATTGATGCGCTTGGTCGTGTTTCGTGGGCTGGATCGTCTGACCGCAAGATTGTGGTGAGTGACATCGGTTCGACGAAGGTCGAAATTTGCAAGGCGGGAATGCGCTTGCCGGCTCCGTTCCGTTTTGTTGGCAGCCACCCGATGGCGGGTTCCGAAAAACGCACTTGTGAATACAACGATCCCGCAATTTTTGAAAATGCATATTGGTTTGTCTGCCCGCCCGAAGGTACCGACGAGTCTGTGTATGCTCCGCTTTTGGAAATGATCCGCTTCTTGGGTGCAAATCCCGTGGTGTTCCCGCCGGAGCATCATGACCGTACGATGGCGTGGGTGAGTCACATGCCACAGATGTTGAGTTCTACACTGGCGGGAAACCTGCCGGAGCGTTTGCTTGCTCACAACTACCAGCACTTTGCTGGGCGTGCTTTCCGCGATATGACGCGTATTGCGGCCTCGGGTTGGGGGATGTGGCACGACATTGCCGTGACGAATCGTGACGAAACGACACGTGCGCTTTGCGAAGTCCGCGATGGTCTCGATAAGACGATTGCTGCGATGAACGGACTCAACGTCGTGAAGGACGGTAAGCCTGCTTCTGGAAATTTCGAAAACGACGAGCATAGCGTTGCGGCTGATAATTCTCAGGCGCTTGCCGATATTTTCAAGGCGGGTAACGATGGCCGTGCGAGCTTGTTTGCTCCAGGGCGCAATAATACCAACTCGTTCTACGAAATCACGGTCCAGCTCAAGGATAAGCCGGGCGCACTGTTGAGCGTGATGCAGCCACTTGCCGAAGAAGGCATCAACATTCGCGATATTGAACTTATGAAGGTTCGCGAAAATGTGGCCGGAACGCTTTTGCTTGCGTTCAAGACCGAAGAAGAAGCGGCAAGAGCGGTAAAGACGCTCCAGTACCTGGAATACGAAGTTAAAGAAAGACGTTAATTTGTTATTTAGGATTGATAGACGATGGAATTCTTGATGAACCCCGACCGTGAACGGATGAATTTGACATTGGTGATGGCGCTCCTTGTGAATGGCCGTACCGTGCTAGAAGATTTCGCTTGGGCGAGCGGCAGTGAAAAGTACGCCGAGGCTCTTAAAGAATTTGGCCTGTCTTACGAATTGCAGGGACACCAGCTGGTTCTCAATGGTAAGGGATTCCAGTACCCGCTGCCGACTATGTTGCCGTTCAAGTTTGGCGAAGCGGATAACGTGATGCTTTGGACGCTTGCAAGCAAGGACGATGAACAGCTTTACACGTTTGCCGATGAAGTGGATGACGCTGGAATTGCCCGCGTGAATAATGCCAAGGAAACATTGCAGAAGTATTTCAAGATCAAGGTGCAAAAAGATGATCCGGCAAAGTTTGTCTTTAGCTTTTTGCGTGACGAATTGAACGTCAAGAAGGATTCTCTTGGGAATGTTTCTTCTGTAATGCGCAATAGGCTTTTGCTCCGTGCATTGATTCGCAATGAATACTTGAACTTTGAAGAAAAGTCGACTGTGCATGACCAGTGGACCAAGATGCTTATGTACTTTGGCGCTTCGGTAAAGTACGAAGGCCGCGGTATGGAGCAGTTGAGCGAATTCGAACGTCGCTTGATGATTGCCCAGGGCAAGAAGATTGAACGTACGCAGTTCACGGAACTTTCCGAGACGAAGGTGATTACGGCGCGTGAGTACTATGTGCCGGGCGATACGACGGAAGCGACTGCTTTTGCGGTCTTGGCGACGGTCGGCAATATGCCCAAAGACAATGTCGTCAGGCTCCAGAACGTGGATTTGAACAGTAGCCGTGCGGGGGCATTGACGTGCCTTAAACGTATGGGCGCAAACATCGAAACGGTGAGCCGTCGTGAAAAGTACGGTGACGTTTTTGGCGATGTCGAAATCAAGCCGCTTGCATCGGGTAAACGTTTGCAGGGACGCCGCTTTAGCGAAGACGTGATTGCGACGGGGCTCGAAGAATACCCGCTTTTGGCCGTTGCTGCTTGCTACGCCGAAGGCGAAACGATTTTGCGTGTGCCAAAGGAAGTGCGCGTGGCGATGCGCCCCGTGAATGAATTTTTGGCGGTGAACTTGCGCAAGACGGGTGCCGAAGTCGGCGTGTACGATGATGGTCTTGTGGTTCGCGGTCTTGAAACGATCGTGAACGGTAGCGATTTTGACGGTGGCGATTCGGCGCAGATGGGGCTTGCCTTGAGCGTGTTATCTCTTGCACTCCAGAACGATGAACCGGTCGAAAATATGGACAAGGTCGAAGCGATGTTCCCGGGCGTTGTTGAAAAGCTCAAGAAGGTTCTTGTGGCTGAACACACTGAGAAGAAGGAATAAAATGTTTAGCCTGAATGATAGAATGCTGTTGCCCGACCTGTCATTCCGGCCTCCGAGCCGGAATCGCCTTATTGGCTAGTAAAGAAAACCGCAGTGATAGGATTTATAAATGGAAAAGTCTTTCAGCAACATTGGAATTGTCGGGTTCAAGGACAAAAGTGCCGATTTGGCATGTGCCTTGAAGCAGATTACCGCTTGGGCGCTTGAACATCCGCAAGTGAAGTTTTGCGCTCTGGATTCCCTCAAGGAACTGGTAAAAAAGCCGATTCGCGTCGTGAAAGAAGCGGCGTTGCAAAAGACGGATTTGCTGATAGCGATTGGCGGTGATGGCACTGTGCTGACGGCTGCGCATATGGCGCTTGGACACAACATCCCGATTCTCGGCGTGAATGCCGGGCGCGTGGGATTCTTGGCGGAATCGCGTGTGGAGGGCTTGACCAAGACGCTCGATAGCTTGCTTGCCGGCGATTTTTCGACTCGCGAACGTATGATGATCGAGGCTGCGGTTTACCATGGCAAAAAGTGCATTGCAAAACAGACCGTGCTGAACGAAGTCCACGTACGTGCTCACGCTCCGGAACGTATGGTGAACGTGAATGTCGCTTATAACGATACGTGCCTGACGGAATACTGGGCGGATTCGATTCTTGTTTCGACGCCGACGGGCTCGACTGCATACAACCTTGCAGCTGGCGGCCCGATTATCCACCCTTCGACGCCGGCAGTAGTGCTCACGCCTGTGGCTCCGAGCAGCCTTTCGGTGCGTCCGCTAGTGCTTTCGCTTACGGATAAAAAGTTGCGCTTGGCTTCGGCGGTGAATTGCTCGCTTGACCTTGTTTTTGACGGGCGCATCACGCTTGAAATGAAACCGGATGAATACGTGATGTTGTCTGAAAGTAAGCTTGTGACGACATTTATTCGTATGCGTCACACGGGTTTTGTGGGCGCTCTTCGCGAAAAGCTTGGCTGGACGGGTAAACCGCGCTCGGCTTAATGTTGTGGGGCTATGGACGCGGTGCATCAAGTTTCTTGATGCAACCTTGCTTTAAATCGCCCAATTCATAATTGCAGAACTTGATGCGCACAAGGCGTAAAACTTCGTAACTGAGCTTCGCGAGCATTCGGCGAATTTCACGATTTTTGCCTTCGTCCAAAGTAATTTCTAGCCAACAGTTCTTTTCGCCTGCGCTGTAGAGCTTGGCGCTGACGGCGTGCATAAATTCTTCGGGTTCGCCAAAGACGCGGGGCGGAACATTAAAGCCTTTTTCCATCTGTTCGAGTTCCGCCGCAGTTGGCTTTCCCGCAACCTGAACGCGGTAGATTTTTGTGTGCGGAACTGTTACTGGATCCTTCGTTCCACTCAGGATGACATCTTTATTTGTCATTGGACTTTCGCTTTGCTCAAGTCCCAAATGCTGAACTCGGTCATGTCCAAGCAAGCTTGTCCGCGACGCTCGTTCTACGCATTTGTCCGCTCTCGGATTCAGCATAGCGTCTGCCCATTGCGTATCGTTCGTAAATAGCAACAGTCCTTCGCTGGCGGCATCGAGGCGTCCGACGGGTGAAATGTGCGGCACGGGTTTGCCGGGGAACATCTTGGCGTACTGCTCGCGGAAAAGGTCCATGACGGTTGCTCGCCCTTTTTCGTCGCTTGCCGTGGTCACATAACCACGAGGCTTGTTCATCATAAAGTAAACGAACTCGCTTGCTTTTACGATCTTTCCGTCAACGCAAATTTCATCGTTTTCGCGGGCGGGGGTGTCCGGATCGCGGACGATTTTACCACGCAAAGAAACCCGGCCCTCGCGGACCAGGTTTTCTGCTTGGCTTCTGCTGCAAAAACCGCGCTTAGAAATCACACGGGCAACGCCGTGAGCTTTGGCGCTAGGCGCGGGCTTCGCGCAGTCTCTTTCTCGGTTTACTTGCCGAGATATGCCTTGATGTTTTCGAGGCATTTCTTGTTCTGAGCTTCGGTACCGACGGTAATGCGGAGCACGTCACCCATAGCCGGCTGCGGACGGATGATGGTGCCCTTGGCCTGCAAGAACTTGAAGGCGTCCATCGGATCCTTGAATCCGCTGACGGCGATGAAGTTTGCGTGGCTGTCGACGTAGGGGAGGCCGAGTTCCTTGAAACCAGCCTTGAGCTGTTCGAGACCCTTCTTGTTGAGTTCGCGAACCTTGTTCACGTAATCCTGGTCGTCGATAGCGCCGATGGCAGCTGCCTGAGCGATGCTGTTCACGTTGAACGGTTCACGCACGCGGTTGATGAGTGCGACGATTTCCGGACGGGTGATGCAGTAGCCCACGCGGAGGCCGGCGAGACCGTAGATCTTGCTGAACGTACGGCAGCAGATGATGTTCTTGCCAGCGGCGATGCGGCTGTTGAAATCCGGGACGAGTTCCGGCGTGTCTTCGATAAATTCGGTGTAGGCTTCGTCCATCACGAGAACGCAAGTTTCCGGGAGGCTGTCGGCGAAGTCGAGAATTTCCTTGGCGGTGAGGTCAGAACCGGTCGGGTTGTTCGGGTTGGCGAGGAACACGATGCGGGTCTTTTCGTTCACGGCGTCGCGCATGGCCTTGAGGTTGTAGTTGTAACCTGGAGCAGGCATGTCAACTTCAACAATCTTGGCGTTCATAGCCATCGTGGCGAGCTTGTAAACAGCGAAGCTGTGGTTGCCCATGACGGCTTCCGTGCCGGGGCCGAGGAACACTTGGGCAATCATGTCCAAAAGTTCGTTACTGCCGTTACCCACGGCAATCTGGTCGCGGTTCACGCCGCGGAATTCAGCAATCTTTCCGATGAGGTCATAAGAACCGCCATCCGGATAGAGGTTCACTTCTTCCAAAGCCTTGCGAGCTTCGGCCATGCCCTTCGGGCTCGGGCCAAACGGGTTTTCGTTGCTGGCGAGCTTGTCGATGTCTTTCGGGTCGAGGCCGAATTCACGAGCGGTGTAGGCGATGGGTTTGCCGGTCACGTAGAGCGGCTGCTTCAAAATGTGCTGTTGTGCGAGCTGATTGATATCCATAGTTATTATTTGCTAGTTATAGTTATTGATTATTTGTAATCCAAAAGGAATAATAGCAATTTTTTATATCAGGATTATTGCAGCTGTGTTCTAAGACGCTTTCTTGAAAAAGCCTTTTAGTCTTTTGACGCCTTCAACGCCGATGATAGAAAGCCCACCGTATTGGAAAGTTTTGGCAAGCCCGAACAGCACCACCCAAAGGATGCCTTTGGCTTCGGCCGAAATGGGGAGGGCCATTTGCGCAAATGACAAGATATAAAAGGGCACGCAAAGTGAAAGGACGATGACGCCTGTTCTGAATGAAAAACTTTGCAGTCTTTTTACGATCTGTTCTCGCAGGGTTATAAAGAATTTTTTCATAGCCGTTTCCTCGATTGAAAGATATTTCTTTTGCCTATTTCATCAAGGTGCCATTTTCAAAAAGCAGAAAAAAGTATGTTGGAACGTTTTGTTCCATACGAAACTTTTCGTTCCGCATATGGTGTGCTTGTTTTTCAATAACAGCTTTGTATCACTTTTTTTACGGTTTGAAGAGTGTTAGTTTTATAAGAAAAGTGGGGTGTTCTATGAAATCACAAAAATTTTCATACGTCTTTTGGAGTGCGACATTGGCGTTATGTGCCTGTGGCGATACCGCTAGCGATGTGACTGGATTTGACACAGAGAGCGTTGCTGAAAGCAGTAGCTCTAGCGAATCTTCGACGGTTAATCCGATTGCCTCGTCCGAAACTCAGGAAATTATTGAACAGGTGATTTCGGATCCCGTGGAGGTTTCTGAAATTTCGGGTGATCCGGTCATTCAATTTGCAGATGGTTCTGTTGTTGTTGAAAACGATAATGGCTGCATCGCGCAAAACGAAAAGGTCGTGACGCTCTCTTGTGGGGGCAATTATCAGCTCACCGGTAGCTCGACCGATAACCAGGTCGTGGTGAGTGCGGGTGGCTCTGATAAAGTTTATCTGTACTTGAATGGGCTGAAACTTGCCAGTGCGACGGACGCTCCAGTCTTTGTGCAGAATGCCGAAAAAACGTTCCTGTTGCTTGTGGATGGAACGGAAAATTCCCTTGAAGATGCCTCTACCCGTACTCAGGGCTTTGCAAAATCTAGCGGGGCTCTCGACACGACGAATGCTGCGGTCTATGCCAAGGACGACTTGACCATCAAAGGGAACGGTAGCTTGTCCGTCACTGGAAATTACAACAACGGCATCCATTGCAGTAACGACCTGCGTATTCGTGACTTGCCCCAGATTACGGTCAAGGCAAAGAATCATGCCATCAAGGGCAAAGGATCCGTTACGATTGAAGGCGGTTATTTCGGATTGACTGCAACGAATGGTGATGGCATCAAGAGTGATGAGGGCGACGACGCGGGAACGGTCACCGAAAATAAGGGCATCGTGGT
The DNA here is from genome assembly GCA_045224895.1 of Fibrobacter sp. Lineage (GTDB taxonomy): Bacteria > Fibrobacterota > Fibrobacteria > Fibrobacterales > Fibrobacteraceae > Fibrobacter. Next base: position 13,030 of record JBGVAT010000072.1, on the reverse strand, counting down.
TATTGCGGGTGGTGAATTTAACATTGACGCCGGTGATGACGGTATCCAGGCGTATAATTATATCTTAATTGCAGATTCTGTTTCGACTCCGCTCATTACAATCAACAGTAAAGGGAAGGGAATCGCTACGGACAATCGTCTTTACGTCAACGGTGGCGTAACCAGCGTTACTTCTGTAGATGATGGTCTTCATTCGAATATGAATATTTATGTGAATGGCGGAAGTACGACTATTTCGGCGGGTGACGATGGCATTCACGCGGATTCGACTTTGCGAATTACAGACGGCTCCATCAACATTGTCAAGGCTGTTGAAGGTATGGAAGCGTTTTACATCAAGGCTGAAGGCGGCAAGACGGCGACGGTTGCGAGTGATGATGCCTGGAATGCGGCGGGCGGTTCTGCTGACGCCAACTCCATGAGCGGTTCCCAGTGGGGTGGTCGTGGTGGTCAGGCGGGAATGATGAGCGGATCGAAGGGCTATATCATTATCAGCGGTGGTTACCACTACCTTTATGCAGCCGGTAACGATATTGACGTGCTTGATGCGAACGGAACGGCTACGATGAGCGGAGGTGTCTTGCTTCTCGAAATTGGCTCTAGCAACGGTAATGGCGGCGCTATGCTTGCTCCGGGCCGGAATCAGGGCGGTCAAGGGGGCTCTGGTTCTTGCTCCACCAATATGGCGGGCGGGCTTATCGATACCGACAATGGCTTTAGCATCAATGGTGGTGTTTTGCTCGGATTCGGAAACCGCACTGAAGAATACCCCAATTGCAGTTCTACAAGCTATACGGCTGGTACGGCCTATGGCTCTAGCAATGCGGCGTTTAAGCCGAGTACTTCAGGCAGTATGATCATTTATGGTGGTGATTTGAGTTCTGTTTCGCAGGTGAATGTGAGCGGAATGACCGAAGTTACTCTGCCGAACGGTATGACGTACTACGAAAAGTAAGTTTCCTCCTAAAAACACAAACAGGCTTGCCTCAGAAATGGGGTGAGCCTGTTTTCCTGTGTTGTTCTTGACAAATTGTCTAGAAAAATGCTTGGCCCAGGGGTTGCTATTCCTGATCAAGAATATAGATTACACTATGTGCAATTCTAAAAAGGAATTAACATGTTTGTGGGATATTCTAAGGTTTTAGCCGGGGCTGTTTTTGCTCTTGGCCTTTCTATGTCTGGTACGCTCCATGCGGCTCCGGACCCGAATTTTCATATTTACATCGCTTATGGGCAGTCCAATATGGGCGGGACGGCGAATGCAGAATCTGCGGACAAGGCGGAGCATCCGCGCTTCAAGATTTTTGCCACGCAAAAGTGTTCGAGCAAAGGGCGCAATACGCTTGGCGAGGTCTATCCGGCGGTTCCTTCGCTGTTCAACTGCGGCGAGACTATTTCGATTGCGGACTGGTTTGGCCGTACGATGGCCGACAGCATGCCTGATGTGACTGTTGGCATTATTCCTGTTGCAGTGGGCGGTGCAAGTATCAAGTTGTTTGATAAGGACCAGTATGCTAGCTACCTTTCGACGGCGGAAGGTTGGCTCCAGAATTACGCGAAGGAGTACGCTAGTGACGGTAATGTTTACAAGACGATTGTGGACATTGCTAAAAAAGCCCAGCAGGTGGGTGTTATCAAAGGGTTCATTTTCCACCAAGGTGAAACGGACGGCGGATATTCGGACTGGCCTAAAATCGTAAAGAAGACTCGCGACGACATTCTTTCGGCACTGGATATGAGTTCCGATACGGTGCCCTTTGTGGCCGGAGAACTTTTACGCTCGGGGTGCTGCTATTCCGATCGCGTTTCAAAGCTTCCGAATACGATGGACAATACCTACTATGCCACGTCAGAAAATCTTGACGGAAACGGGGTGGACCGTTATCACTTTAGCCACAATGCTTACGTGACGTTTGGCAAGCGCTATGCGGAACAGATGCTGAAGGTTGTGTCTCGCGCGCCTGTGGAACCCGTGCCGCAGCAACCGTTCGGAAAGATTATCGACGGTGAAGCTGTTGCCGGCGATGCTATCGTTATTCCTGGAAAAATCGAAGCGGAAAATTACGACATCAATGGCGTCGGAAGTGGAAACAGTTCGTACAAAGATGACGATTCCGAAAACAAGGGCAAGGCTTACCGCAACGATGGCGTGGATATCGAAGAAATCACGGACGGTTATGCTATTGGTTACACGATGGAAGGCGAATGGCTAGAGTATTCCGTGAATGTCAAGACTTCAGGTGATTACACCGTCAAGGCGCGAATCGCTTCGGGCTCTGAAACGTCGGGATTCCAGCTGTTGCTTGACGACAAGGAACTGGGTTCTGCGTTTACGGCACCCAAGACGGGCGAAGACTGGAAAACTTACAAGGAAGTTGATCTTGGTGACGTTAAATTGACCGAAGGTCCGCACGTTCTCAAGATTATGATTACCGGAAATTATGTAAATATAGACTGGATTGTGTTTGCGGATAAATCGGGCACATCGTTCATTGCTGGCGATGGTTTGCTTGCAAAGAATGAACCCCGCAACTATATGGTGTTTGACCCGATGGGCGTTTGCGTTGGGACGGTTCGCGCAATGAATGCGAACGAGGCCGTGCGTCTGGCGCAAAAGAATGTTAAAGGTGTAAAAAATTTATACGTAAAAGTTTTAGGCCGATAAGAATTTAGGTCGATGGAATAGGAGTGTGAGACGATGAAGTGTTCTTGGATGGTTTTGGTGGCGTTGTGCGGACTTGCCGTTTGTGCGTCTGCGGCGGTAGATCAGTGCAAACCGATTGGCTGGGCAACCCGTTCGGGCCGTACTTCGACTGAGTTTAACGTGACTGGTGGCGGAAATGCGACTCCCATTACGGTGACGACCTTTGCCGATTTGCAAAAGTACGCAAAGGATTCTTCTCCGCGCGTGATTTACATTGACGGTACGCTTGGCGATGGCTGGAGCGGAACGACGGGCAGCCGCCTGAACATCACCGCATCGAACAAGACGATTATCGGTCTCAAGCCGGGAACGCTTTTGAAGGCTCCTATCCACATCACGAGCAAGGCCTCGAACATCATCGTCCGCAACATTGTGATTCAAGGTCCGGGCAGCAATGCCGACCAAGCGTGGGACAACCTCACGATTGAAGGTGAAGCAAAGAACATCTGGATTGACCACTGCGAATTCTGGGATGGTCAAGATGGCAATGCGGACGTGGTGAAGGGCTCGGACAATGTCACGTTTACGTGGTGCATTTTCGGCTACAAGAAAAAGAGTACGCACAATCTCTCGAATCTCATTGGCAGTTCTGATAACGAGCCCGTGAGCGAAGGCAAGTTGAATGTGACGTATATGTTCAACTGGTGGAAGGCGGCAAACCAGCGCAAACCCCGCTGCCGTTACGGAAATGTGCATGTCGTGAACAACCTTTTGACGGGCGATGCTAGCATCACGAACGGTACTGATGTACTTGGAGTTTCGGCCGGTCATATGTGTACGGTGCGCACAGAACGCAATGTGTTCATCAACGAATCGAATCCGATTTATACGGGCAACGCAAACGGTACGGGCGTGAACGAAGTCATCGACAATATTTTCACGAACTGCTCCGGCAACACAAAGGGGACAGGAACGTCTTTCACGCCTCCGTATGAATACACGAGCTTTATGCTCAAGGCAAGTGAAGTTGAAGCTGCCGTGAAGGCGAATGCGGGTGCTACGCTTAAGAGCCCGACGGAATGTGATGCGAACTACGTGGAACCAGAGCCGCCGACTCCTGATAAACAGTATCAGGTCGAAAATGGCGTGATTACGGGTGGCGTTTCTGAAAGCAGCAACGGCGGCTATCACGGCGATGGCTACGTGAATTTCGATAAGGGCGGCGATGTCGTCGTGAACGTGAAGGTCGATACGGCGGGGCAATACCGCTTTGATCTCGACTTTGCGAACGGCTCCAGCGAAGCGCGCTCTCTTGCTATTTCTGCAGGCTTGGATACTGCGACGATGTCTTTCAAGACGACTGGCGGCTGGACCGTATGGGAAACGGCTGAAGTTCAGGTAAGCCTTGCCGCTGGCGAGAATGCCGTGAAGTTTGCAACTGTTGGCGGTACTGATGGCCCGAACCTCGACCAGTTCGACGTGACTCTCGTGAAGGCTGCGGAAAAAGATACTACGGAAGAAAAACCTATATCAATTCGCTCGAAGGCGGTTGCTATAGTAGCGCCGAGCGTCTATCGCGTCAGCATTTTTGATACGAAGGGCGCATTGGTACGCCGTATGAACGTCGAGTCAGCTAAGGTCGGGAATGTCACTTTGATGACCCGCGGGCTGCCAGCAGGCCTATACGTGATGCGGGTTTCTGCACCCGGCGTGGACCGTCGCAAGTTTATTGCCGTAAAGTAGCTTTTATCTTTTTTTAATTTATATTTCATTTTGGTGTGTGGAAAAGCGAGGCTTCTATGAAGAAAACCGTTTTGGCTTTATCCGCAGGCTTGTGCGTGCAGGCGACATTTGCTGCCGATTGGTACGCTAAGGAAACCCGTTGGGCGGGGCATGATCCGGATATTATCCGTTACGAGGATGGTTATGCGCTTGCAACGACGGACAACCACATGCTCATGCAGTTTTCCGAAGATGCGCTGAACTGGAAAAATGGCGACCCCGCCATGCCCGAATTTTCGAAATGGCTTTACACTTACGCGCCAAATATGATTGATATTTGGGCCCCTGATATTCACTACATTGGTGGTGAATACCGCATGTACTATTGCGGCTCCGAAATGGGCATCCGCTCGTCGGGCATGGGGTTCATGTCGAGTAAGGAAATCGACCCGACAAAGCCGGGTTATGGCTGGACGGACCAAGGCGAAGTGATTCATACGGTCAAGAGCGATTCGTACAACGCGATTGATGCCGCTGTGCTGAAGGACAACGATGGAAAAGTCTGGATGGCTTTTGGTTCCTGGGGTACGGGCATTCACATTCTTGAACTGGACGAAAAATCTGGCAAGGTGAAAAACGGCGCAAAAATGCAGAACATCGCCAATCGTGGTGGTGCTGGCGTCGAAGGCGCGAGTCTCATTGAACACAACGGCAAGTACTTCTTGTTTACGGCATGGGACAACTGCTGCAAAAAAGGTGCAGACCTCGAAAATAACTCTTATAAGACGACCGTCGGACGTTCCAACCGCATTGACGGTGGCTATGTAGACCGCAGCGGTAAAGCGCTTTTGGATGGCGGTGGAACTATTTTGCTGAGCCGTTATGGCCGTTACTACGGGCCTGCAGGCGGCGAAGCTTTTGAAGATGTAAATCGTCAACGATTCGTGAATCATTATTACGACAAGAACGATGGTGGAAATTCTTACATCCAGGTTCGCGACATTGTATGGACCGAAGATAACTGGCCTGAACTCGGACAGCCTTTTATGGGCCGTTATTTGAGCGCTGAAGCGGAACACGGAATCCTTACGCATGTGGATATCTCAAGCAGTTCCAAGGCGTCGAATGGGGAGTTCTGTGCTTACATCAACTATGACGACAGCAAGATTCGCTTACCGATGATTATCCCGCAGGCGGGGGATTACCTTATCCGTTATCGTTATGATAACAACTGGACCGAAGATGGAGCCAACGGCAGCTCGCATTTCGTGGATATTAACGGCAAAACGCAGGAAGTGCAGTTGCCGCTGACGGGTGCTTGGAGCGAATTCCCGGAAAAGTCCGTCGTGTACATCCCGACAAAGCTTAAGCGCGGTTCGAATTTCATCGAAATTACGAAGGGAAAACATTATGCTGAACTCGACCGTCTTGACTTTTTGCGCATCATCCGCGATACGATTCCGGCTAATGGCTTTGACAATGGCATCCGAGTTCGCCTTACGGATGACGATGAATTTGCCATCAAGGACGGCGGCTATGCAATTTTCGAAAATGTTATTACCGACTCTATCGTGGGTGCGGGCGTAAGCATTCAGGTGAAAAACAGCGCCGGCGGGACACTCTCGCTCCGTGCTGAATGTAAAACGGGGAATTTGATTTCTAAATGCGAGTTGCCTGGAAGTGGTGATGCTGCAAAATGGAATGTGGTATCTTGCTCGAATTTGCCAAAGCTCGAAGGCGTTCAAGACTTCTATTTGACTGCAGAAGGGCTTGGGAATGAAACGCTGGTGGGTAACATTAAGTTTGGTAAGGCGGCGGATTCATCTTCTGTTGGCATTCGCGATGCTCGTCGTGCAATCCCTGCAAAAATGAGATCTCAGGATTCCAAGCGAGATTACCTCGATCTTAAGGGCCGTCATTACACTGAGCGAATCCCGTACAGGGTGATGTTTTAATTGCGCGCGAAGCAAATTCTGATCGCTTTTTGTCATTCCCGCGAAGGCGGGAATCTTCGTTTTTTTTCGGAATTATCTATATTGTTTGTGACATAGCCCTACACCTCTGGTGTAGGGCGTAAAAAAATTTGAGTAAAAGCTCTTATTCTTGGAACCGAAAATCTGGTAAATTTTCAAAATCCGACGAGAATAAGGCAGACACTCACGCACCCTGTGCGTGGGTCGTTTGTGCTTATGTTGGATAGGTTTACCAGAGCCTCGGTTTCGTAAGTGCATTCGATACCACGCCTTTTTTTGTATGGTTTCGGGAGCACGGGGAATCGGAGCAAATCCGAGGCTCTGTGAGTAAAGCGAAGGTAAGGCCGGAATCGGCTCAGATAAAATCCAAGGAACGCGTCGCCGCTCATGGCGAGGTTTTTACTGCCGAACGCGAAGTAAACGCGATGCTTGACTTGGTAAAACAGGAAACAGAACGCATTGATTCTCGGTTCCTAGAACCCGCCTGTGGGACGGGAAATTTTCTTGTGGAAATTTTAGAGCGAAAACTTGACATTGTCAAGAAAAAGTACCGACATAGTCCGTTGGATTTTGAGCGTAATTCCATTCTTGCGCTTTCGAGCATTTATGGTGTTGACATTCTTTCCGACAATGCCGAAGCATGCCGTGAACGTCTCTTTAACATTTGGAACAGAACATACAAGTCTACTTGTAAAAAAGATGTGAACGAAGAAACGCAAAAAACAGCTCGGTTTATCTTGGAAAGGAATATCGTTTGCGGAAATGCTCTTTCGTTGATGAAGGTTGACTCCGAAGGTAATGATACTGCGGATCCAATCATTTTTTCGGAATGGGCTTTTATCCGTGGAAATACTATGCAGCGTAAGGACTACACCTTCGAAAATCTTATGCGTATAGGGGAAAAAACTGTCTTCGAAAAAGAGAATGTTTCGTTATTTGGTAATTCGAATTCAAGTGACGAAGGAAAACTTTTAAAGCAATACACCTCTGACTATAGGAAACTTTGGCAAGATGATAAACAAGCATAATCCCGATGTGCTGAGTTGCCTTGCAAATCTCAGCAACGATGAAGTGTTTACTCCGCCCGAGGTGGTAAACCGAATGCTCGATATGCTCCCGCAGGAGCTGTTTGAACGTACAGAGACTACTTTCCTAGATCCCTGTTGTAAAACTGGTGTTTTTCTGCGAGAAATTGCAAAGAGACTCTTGTCTAATCAAATGCCTGGATATGAAACTGCGGTAGAGCTGATTAATCTGAAGAAATCAAGTGGACAGAATCTCTCGCCTGATGATAAATATTTTATGTATCAGTTGCAACAGACTGTGGACCACATCTTTCACAATCAGCTGTTTGGTATAGCGATTACAGAAATGACGAGTCTTGTATCCCGTCGAAGTGTCTATTGCTCTAAGTGGCCCAATGGTGAATACTCTGTTTCAAAATTTGATACTCCCGAAGGAAATATCCGGTTTAAACGGATAAATCACACATGGGAAAAAGGAAAATGCAAGTATTGCGGTGCAAGTCAAGAAGAGTATAACCGAGGTGAAAACCTTGAAACTCATGCCTACGAGTGGATTCACACTGAAAACCCCGAAGGAATTTTCAATATGAAGTTTGATGTAATTATTAGTAACCCACCGTATCAATTGAGCGATGGTGGAAATGGGAAAAGTGCGAAACCTATTTATCAGCGATTTGTTCTTCAGGCAAAGAAAATGAAGCCGCGGTTTCTGACAATGATTATTCCATCTCGCTGGTTTGCTGGTGGTAAGGGCCTTGACGATTTTAGGGCAGAAATGTTGCATGATAGAAGTGTGAGAAAACTTGTTGATTACGAAAATTTCAAAGATGTCTTTCCTGGAGTAGATCTTGCTGGAGGAGCTTGTTATTTTCTTTGGGATAGGGACTATAAGGGCAAGTGTGAGGTCGTCAACCAAACTAGGGAGGTCTCTGAGTCTGCATCAAGGTTTCTTGACGAGTATGAAACATTTGTTAGGCAGAATAAGGCTGTGCATATTGTAAAAAAAGTAGTTAGTCAGAATGAAAAATTCTTAAATGAGAGAATTTCATCAAGAAAACCTTTTGGATTACCTACGAATTATGAGCCGAAGTCTAAAGGAATACCTTGTCATTTTATACAAAAAATTGGCATGCGCTATGCAACTCAAACAGATGTTGATGATTCGCTGCACTATTTAAACAAATGGAAATTTCTAATTCCTAAATCGCCTATTGCGGGACAAACAGATTTTTCTAAGCCTGTTGGTTTTTATTATGATGGGAATACACGAATTGCGAAACCAGGAGAGTGTTGTACGGAGTCTTGGTTGGTTGCTGGTGCTTTTGACTCGAAAGGCGAAACTTTAAATTTTAAGTCCTACATATTTACAAAAATTGTTCGATTCTTGCTATTGCAAACGGTTGTGTCGCAAGATGTGACAAAAAAAAATTTTTGCTTTGTTCCTGATTTGGGAGAGTATAATCAAACATATACGGATGAAATGCTTCGTAATATGTGGAATATCAACGATAAGGAATGGTCTTATATTGCTTCTCGGATAGGAGAAATTGGAGGTGAACAATAATGCCTTCTTTTCAACTTGATTCATTTCTCAAAGAGCGTCCAGAAGTCAATCCGACCATTTATGCTTATACTATACCCTGTGTAGAAAAATTGCAAGGATATATTAAAGTTGGCTTTACGGATCGTAGCGTTGAAAGTCGAATTAAGGAGCAACTACATACTAGTGGTCTGCAAGACCAAGCGAAAATTCTCTTCAAGGAATCGGCAATGTGTGCCGATGGTTCCTGTTTTACCGATAAGCAGGTTCATAAAATCCTTGAACGCAAAGGGTTTACCCGACTGAATCAGGGAAAAGATCGTAATGAGTGGTTCTTCTGCAAAGAAAGTGATGTTCTTGCTGCAATCAAGGAACTTCGTACAGGCAAACGCGTTGATAGTAATCGCAATGAAATGTTTGAAATGCGGCCTGAACAGGAACATGCTGTTGATGCAACTTGTGCTTACTTTAGTTCTGCATTGAAGGAAAAGCCCGGATGTTCGCCAAAATTCCTTTGGAATGCCAAGATGCGCTTCGGCAAAACCTTTGCTGCATATAAATTAGCGCAGCTAATGAAACTGAAGCGAATCTTGGTTCTGACATTCAAACCTGCGGTGGAAAGCGCTTGGGCTGATGATTTATATCATCATATAGATTTTAAGGGTTGGCAATTCATTTCGAATAAAGATGCTAGGGACATCAATTTTTCCATAGATGAAGAATTTGAAAAAGCGGATAAAGATAAGCCAATTGTCGTATTTGGTTCATTTCAGGACCTTTTAGGGCGTAACGATGCCGGCGGAATCAAGGTAAAAAATGAATTTATTCACGCTGAAAAATGGGATTTAGTCATTTTTGACGAATATCATTTTGGCGCATGGCGTGAAAATGCGAAAAAACTTTTTGAAAAAGAAGATGAAGAAGCGGAAGCCGATTTTGACCAAGAAGAATTTCAACGCAAAGAAGCTCCGAATGCGATGGATGAATCCTTCTTGCCTATAACGACGAAATATTATCTCTATCTTTCAGGAACGCCTTTTCGTGCACTCAATTCCGGCGAATTTATAGAGGAGCAGATTTTCAATTGGACTTATTCCGATGAACAACGTTCCAAGGAAACTTGGGTTGGAAAAAATAATCCATACAAGGCGTTGCCGCGTATGGTGCTGATGACTTACAAGATTCCCGAAAGTATTCGTGAGGTTGCTAGTCAGGGTGAATTTGATGAATTTGATTTGAACGAGTTCTTCAAGGCGGATGGTAAAGGTGAAGAAGCCAAATTTAAGCATGAAAATGAAGTACAAAAATGGCTCGACCTGATTAGGGGCTCCTATTTGCCGTCCAGTGTTGATGATTTGAAACTTGGCCAAGATAAGCGACCGCCTATGCCGTATTCTGATACTCGTTTGCTAAATATATTGACGCACTCTTTGTGGTTTTTGCCTGATGTTGCTGCGTGCGACGCTATGAAAAATCTGATAGAGCAAAGGCAGAATACTTTTTATCACGATTACAAAGTTATCGTATGCGCAGGTACAAAGGCCGGAATAGGTCTGGATGCACTCAAGCCGGTGTATGCTGCTATGGCGAATCCGCTCAAATCAAAGACCATTACGCTTTCGTGTGGAAAACTCACAACGGGGGTGACTGTGCGCCCTTGGACGGGTGTGTTCATGCTCCGTAATCTCAAGAGTCCTGAGACGTATTTTCAGACTGCATTTCGTGTGCAATCACCTTGGGTAATCAGGGATGATGATGGGAACCCGCAGATTATTAAGGAAAACTGCTATGTGTTTGATTTTGCGTTGGATCGAGCGCTGAAGCAGATTTCAAGCTATAGTTCAAGACTTGATATTAACGAATCTGACCCAGAAAAGCGTGTTGCTGAGTTTACGAAGTTCCTCCCGGTACTTGCTTATGATGGTTCTGCCATGGTGCAACTGAATGCGGAGGCTATTCTTGACATTGCTATGTCGGGGACATCTGCAACGCTTTTGGCTCGCCGTTGGGAATCGGCTTTACTCGTAAATGTTGATAACGATACTCTTAAGCGATTGATGGACAATCCCGATGCGATGGAAGCTTTGATGCGTATTGAGGGCTTCCGCAGTCTGAATTCGGATATTGAAACGATTATCAATAAATCGGAAAAAGTTAAGAAAGCGAAGACTAAGGAAGGACCACTGACTCAGAAAGAAAAAAGAGAACTTTCCGAAGATGAAAAGGAATTTAAGTCTAAACGAAAATTAATTCAGGAAAAACTTATCAAGTTTGCGACGCGAGTTCCTGTTTTTATGTATTTGACGGATTATCGCGAAAGATGCTTAAAAGATGTTATTACACAATTGGAACCGGGTTTGTTTAAGAAAGTCACAGGTCTTGAAGTTAAAGATTTTGAATTACTTTGTTCGCTGAATGTATTCAATGCTAGTTTGATGAATGAAGCGATTTTTAGTTTTAAACGTTACGAAGATTCTAGCTTAAGTTATACAGGTCTAGATCGTCACGAAGGAGATGATGTTGGTGGCTTTGATACGGTTCTTCGTCGCACGGAATATGAACAACTGTTCTATGGACAGCAAGATTCTATGAAACTTGCGGAAAAAGATGTTGATAATCCTGATTATGAAGTAACTTCGGAATTTTCTGCGGAGTATGCTGTCGCTGCTGAAAAACGGGCTCTCTATTCTCGTGTAAAAGTTGGTTCTGTTGTGATGCATAAGCAACATGGCAAGGGCGTTGTTGAAAAAATATCCAAGGATCATAGGTATATTCATGTTAGGTTCGGAACAATGGATAAAATGTTTGTGTTCTATGATGCTTTCAAGAAAGGATTGTTGAAGTAGATTTGCGCAAGTGTCGCTTGCAAAAATTTATCAAAAATATTTCATAGACCTCTTGACGGAGGTCTTTTTGTAATTTATATTACAAGTGCTCAAAAGAGTAGTTTATACTGTTGTTAACAATTAATGCCTCGCTGTTTCAGCTTGTCTGCGGGGAAGGAGTGAATGATGGAAAAACGCAAGTCTTTTAGGGACTGTATCGTAAAACCGGGTGAAACCAGTCCGTATGCGAATCTGTTGGTGGATCTCGCCTTCAAGAAGGCTTTTGACCCGGATAAGCCTACTAGTCGAAGTAACCTCATAAATCTTTTGAATGACCTCTTAGAACCGCAACTCAAGCGCCCCATCAAAAATGTGTGGACCCGTAATGTGGCGAAGAATCTAAGTGGGAGTAAGGCTTCACGGACGGCGATTTTTGATTTGCATTGTAAGGATGATGCAGGCAATTTGATTGAAATCGAAGTGCAAATTCGTGAAGTTGATAACTTTATGAAGCGTCTTTCGTTCTATGCGAGTGAAATGGTTGCAAACCAAGCTGAGCCTGGAGATGATTGGAATTTTGATGTCCAACCGACCTATGTAATTGCTCTGACGCGATTCCCTGTTTTCCCCGATGGGCGCGCTGTCCATCGCGCGGCTGTAATTGATTTAGAAAGCGGGGACAAGTTTGTGGATGTCTTCAATTTTACGGTAATCGAACTTTCGAAGGTTCCGTTCTTTATTGAAAAGACATCTAGCGACTTGACTAAGTGGCTGTTTTTCTTTCGCTATCTGAACCGGCTCAAGGATCTTCCCGAGGAACTGAATGAAGAAAAATTCAAGGACTTGACAGAGTGTGCTAAAGTGTCTAAGTTTTCCAAGAAAGAGTTCGAGGATTATCGGAATATGTACCACAAAGTCTGGGACCACAATGCTCTAAGGAAGGGGTTCTTCAAGGAATTCGCGGATGATATCAACGCGAAGATTGATGGACGTGTCCGTGAAATCGCAACGAATCTGATAAAGCTCGGCGATTCTGATGAGAAAGTCGCCGCAGCTACGGGACTTTCTTTAGAAGACATCGTTGTTTTGCGCAGTCAGCTTGAAGCGTAATGACTGCGAAAAAATTACAGGGGAACTCAATGCAGAAAATTTTTTCAAGATTTCTTTTTACAGTAGCTGTTTGTGGGGCCGCTCTTTGCGGTGCCGCAGATAATGTCAAGTTGTATATGGATGCGGAGGCGCTTCCGAATGCGCTCAATTTTTTGCCGCCTCCGCCAAAGGTGGGGTCGGCCGCATTTGCG
>JBGVAT010000071.1:0-19872 GCA_045224895.1 Fibrobacter sp. | reverse complement strand
GATCTTCGACGGAAGGCAAATTAGCCATAGTATATTTTCCTTTTCGGTTGTTACTACCCGGACTGCAATTAAGCCACAAAGCGAAGTTAAATTACCGCGCCACCGAAGCGACTCTTGCAAGCCGGTGATTGTTTACACCCAGACGATATTGTCTGAGCTAGTGCCAAGATAGAAAAAATGCGTGCCGGACTCAAGATGCCCAAAAACGGAACAAGGGCAAAAAGCGCTTTTTGGCCCCCAAAAACATCATTTTTCGATTTTACAAATTCCCCCTAAAGTCCGATAAAAAAACAGAAGCCCAACAAAAAGGCAAAAAACAAAACAGTCTAGCGATTTTTTCATTTTTTAAACGGAGCAATCATGTTCAATTTCATCAAAAAGCAGGATAAGACCTGGATCGACCAACCCGTCATTGATTATCTAATGAATCTCAACCCGCTATTTGTCATATATTACACCGCCAAAGTCGGGGACAGAACCATCAAATTCAACTTTCGTGATGAAAACGGGAAATTCCTTGCCGACGTCTATCAAAAAAACGTGGTTTCCATTTCTCTTGAATACCAAGGTCAATACCCTGCGCTCTATTACCCACTTTTCAGCAGGCTCGATGCCAAGCGTTTGCCACGACTAAAGGAAATCATTGATGAAGAAATATCAAGATATCCGACAACCCAAAGTTCTCTCGGAATCCGCCAACTACGAGAAGTCCAGAATCAATTCAAAAAGCAAATAGAAGACACTTTCCAAATCACCCGTTACGAAGACGACGAACTAACAAGCGGAAACAATGATATACATATAAACTACAATACGCTCCATTCGAAGCAACGCGACCGACTTATGCAATTTTTAAACCGTTTCGACAACAAGTGTATAGACGTGACGATAAGTATGCATATAGATTCTGCCACCGAGGAAGAAATCTGCTCCACCCAAACGGAATTGGATATGTACGAAATGGAATTAAACTAAAGACGGTGATGAAGGAGAATAATCATTATATCTGGAACGAATAACCGCTTCAAGATTCTTTACTGCCTTTTCACATTCGCGCTTTGTCAAGTTTTTTCCATTGTCAAGGAAAACTCTGGGATGAATACCGTTTCTCATTACGCGAATGGCCTCGGCCATTTCCTTTGCACTCCATTTCTTTATGAGTTTGGCAATGCGACAAATAGCATCATTCAGCGTCATATCCCTAGACAGTTTTCTTCCGTCAACAAGAACCTCTCGATATGGAACTTTAAAATAATTCACACCATCTAATTCACTGACCCAATCTGTAAGAAACGCCTCAAGGATAGAGCCTATTAGCACAACCGCCGACCGATACGCGCCATTAGGAATGCTCACATTCAGTTCCTTCATATTTTCGCTAATGTAGTTAAGGAGATTTCTTTTGTGAGGTTCTTTAAAACAACTATCAAGGAGTTCATCCAACAAAGCATCTTCTTTAACAACTGATTTGTTAGGTCTTAGAGCATTTGAAAAATAATCTCCATCTTTTTTAAACAAATATGGCCTATAGGTTCTATCCAATATATCTCGGTATTTTTGCGAAAGCTCTTTGTTCAATGCGAGAGGCGTATCTGTATTGGGTAAATAAACAGGTAATCCAGCAACTTCATCCACAACATCTTCAAGATTCTTATATTGTCCCAACCAAATAGCAGTCGATAACGTCTTAAAAAATGAACTTTGAACATAAAGATAAACATATTCCGGTGTTATCAAATTTGATTTTACACGTAAAATAAGGCCAATCATTCCTAACGGAATTTCATATTTATTTTCGTTTAAAATAAAGTAAGGTTTAAATTCATCGTTAGTCCTATATTCAAGAACGACATCTCCATTTTTCAAAGGAGTTTTACAAACCGTATCTTTTTTGCTTGTTTTTATTACAATTTCGGAATCAATTGTAATTTCAGAATCAGCACATTCCCACTCAAATTCAACATCATCATTGTCATATATAAAGATTTCGACCAAATCCTTCAAAGGCTTGGTCTTTTGCTTTTTACGCATTGATAAATATTTTTTCGTATAAAAATGAACATTATATTGTCCCTTGTGATAAGAGTTATAAGGAATTATATTCACTAGCGATTTTATATTTGGTCTAACTTTTGAAGAATTTATAAAGCACTCTAAATCCTTATAATAACCGTTCAAATCTGTTTTTATCTCTTTTCCATATTCTGTATTTTCTCGAGGAGCCGTACAAATTTTTAATTTTTGGGGTTTATCCTTTGAAAAAATATACAAAACATATTCAATGCCAGAATCGTATAAGCTATCCCTATACTTAGGGAAAATACGTTTACCTAATTCAAAAATTCCCGTAACATAGTACGACTCGATTTTTTTCCTATACTCTTTTGGGTAAAAGATTGAACTTTGTAATCTAGATTCCAAAGCAGTATTTTCCAGAATTACAACCAACTCCTTTTCATCTTTCTCAAGAAAGCCTTTAAAAATTTCGTCTAGAGAAAACCCTACAAATAATGTCGGATCAATTTTCTTTTCTAATTCCTCAATCAATTTTTCAATATCAACCTTCATACCCACCTCACGCGTAATTAAACGGAAGCATCATCGCAGTTTTCCAGATATCAAATTTTCCGTCATCCAATTCAAATGCATCCTTGTCCGCTATGAACGTCGCAAATCCTTCTGATGCACAGCACTTTTCAAGCAAATCTTTATAGCGTTTCGCCTTCTCATCGGCATCATCGTAACCCGCTATCCTATATCTCATCTTTAGCATCGGCAGCGCCAGCGAGCTAATTGTATAGCTATCACAGGTCAAGCATTCACAAGCCTTTTTAAGCAAGACATCTGACCGGGAATCTTTCATAAAATAAAGGCAAACCCCGGTCCATTTCATTATCAGGCCAAAAGGATAATCACCGCTGAATTTCAATCTTTCCTTATCCGGGAACACCGGCAAAGACTTGCCCAATTTGAGTCCTAACGCATAAAGCCTCAAATAATTCAGCACCAGCCACATATCCGACGATGCATCGAACGTATTTCCAAATTGCTCAAAATTCATTCCGGACTGTTTTTCAAACCATTTGCAGGCCTCATCCCAATTTTCTAGCCTATGGTACACAACGACGATATAACTTGCGACCTGGCTTTTCCAAGGCTCCGACGTACAGCCATAATCTTCGACAAAATACTCTAACGCCTTTTCATAATTGCCATTGAATGCAGCGGCCTGCCCCAGCGTTCCCAAGAGCTTGGCACAGTTGTCATCCACAACACTCTGCGCCACCCCCATCTGGGCGTTCTGCAATTTTGCAACATTTCTTTGCGTTTCAAGGAGCCCATCCAAAAATCCGACATTAAAATTATATCCATTAAAAAATGACTGCGCCTTGAACAGCTGCAATTCTAGATAACTGTTCCATCTTTCATTCGGGCTGATAAAATCATTTGACGACAACACGGCTTTTTCCATACGGTCAAATTCATCAGTCTTTACAGAACCGGTATGCGCATACAACGCACTTAGAAGTTTAAAGTATGGCGATTGCTGGCTAGACGGAAGCCCCCGAGTTTCAATTTCCTTTTCTAGCATCGGTTTCAACCAAAGGACCCGACTCACGGACTTTCCATCCACGCCTCGTTGCATAAGGGCCATATCGCTGGCTTCGATCAAAAGCTTCCAGACCGTCTCTCTTATCTCCGCATCGCGCTTTCCATCAACAGCGTCAAAGATATCACGTACAACTTCTTTGAGAGAATCATTCTGCTTATCAAAGTATCCGTCCAAGAACGCATAGGTCGCCCCCAGGACATCACCGACTTGCAAAAACGATGCGGGCTGCTGTTCCGGCAAGAAATTCAAACAGGGAACCGTCCGCAAAATGCCCGGCGGCAAATCATTCTTGAAAGAAGGATGCGCCATATTGACAGCCTGGTCAGCCAAAGCAATAGGAGTGCTTACCGAAGCCGATTCAAAGTTCACGGATATCTTTATCGAGCTTATTGACCTTAGCCATTTTTTTATTTCATGTTCCAGGAACGAATGATAAGAACCGTGAAGTTTTAAATATTCTTCCTTGCCCGCCTTTTTGGCGTCCAAAATTGTAAAGGGAGTATAAAAACCAATCGATTCCAAAGAGCGCGTGGCAATATAAATGTTGACACAATCGTCCTCTGCAAAAAGATTTGAATTCAACATCTGGAACAAGAGCGACTGCACGCCCATCAGCCACCACTGTTGCGCATTCGAAACAACATGAGGGCGACCTTCCGTCACATAAATGTTCTTTATCAAGTCCGGGCAATCGCGCCAAATCAATCTCAGCAAAAGCTCTCTGATTTCCGGTTTCTGTTTAATTCCATGAAAGGCCTTCAGCAATTCTTTTTTCTCTGAGAAATCCTTTCCCAGAGCGGATCGGAAAACCTTTTTGAATGCAGAAAAGATGCCTTCTCCGGATTCCTGCGTCACCACGGCGCATACAAAGGAATCATTTTTAGGGTCTAGCAGGTTGAAATCACCATGTTCATCGATACTGATATACCAGTTTGCCATAAAAAGACTCCTTGAAGTTAACGATTCCTTTTTTTCTAAATATATTTAGCAAAAAAAGGGAATTTCATGAAGATTACTATTGAAAACTGCAACAACATTGATAACGGTACCATTGAAATCGAACCGAACAAGCTCAACATCAAGTATGCAAACAATGGAACAGGCAAATCTTCTATCGCAAAGTCCATAAAGGCTTTTGCAACCAATGATCGAGAAAAAAAAGATCTACTCATTCCCTACAAATACCTGGGAAAAGCCTCAAAGCCACAATCCAGCGTAACCGGCATCGAAGACATCCATTCCGTCGAAATTTTTGATGACGAATATGTCAACCTTTTCCTTTTTCAAAAAGACAAGACATCAAAAGAAGAAGTCCTCATCAACGATTCGTTCTCCATTTTCGTCAAGACGCCAGAATATGACGAGAATATGAAAAAGATCAAGGACCAGCTTCAAAGCATTACGCAGACCATCCAGGAACACGAAAAACTAAACGACATCATCAATCTGTTCAACAACTTCATCAAGAAGTGCGGCACCGGAAGCAAGATAGCCAAGAATTCCGATATCATGAAAGCCGATCTCAACACCGGCAACAAGCTTGTAAACATTGCACCGCAATTTGAAAAGTACACCCCGTTCTTGCAGGATCGAGAAAATTTCAACAATGCCAATTGGCTTGCCTGGGTCAACAACGGCATAAACTACATGAAGGACAGAAAAATATGTCCGTTCTGCCTTTCGCCCGTCCAAAAAGAAAACATCGACGCGGCCAATGCTCTCGTCAAGGAATTTGACGAAAAAAAGATTACAAAATTGACAGAGGTCCTCGACATTTTCAAGAAGATTCGCGTTTTTCTCGACAACGACAATCAAGAATTTCTCGAACGGATAGAAAATGAAGCCACCGGACTCGATGACGAAAAAATCGAAAAGCTCGTAGAAATAAAAAAAGCCATCAGCGAAGGGCTTGAGTCCTTACAGAAGCTCAAAAGACTTACGCCATATTCCCTGAACGACATTGATGAACTCATCAAAAATGTCCAGGAGAAAACACTTGACTTCACCAAGATCGGAAACGGCATCCTGAACAGCGACCAAATGAACGAAATCGCAAAAGAAATGAATGCGATGCTGAACCAGGTATACGAAAAGGCGCGCAACATCAAGACTTCCCTCGACGAACAAAAAAGCATCATACAGAATACAATCGAGACAAACAAGACCAACATCAATGCATTCCTAAAAAGCGCCGGCTACAATTACGAAGTCGACATCGACCAAAAAGACGACACAGCCAACATTTATTTAAAACCGATTGGACTGGACCACGTTGTAAAAAACACCAAGAATCATTTGAGCTACGGCGAACGCAATGCATTCGCCATGGTGCTTTTTATGTATTCTGCAATAAGGAAAAATCCCGACCTCATCATTCTTGACGACCCGATTTCGTCTTTTGACGGGAATAAAAAATTCGCATTGCTGAACATGATGTTCTTGCTGAGCCAATCCAATGATCCCGGCGCAGGCGTGCAAAACGAAAAGGCGATGCTTCAAGGGAAAACCGTACTTTTGCTGACTCACGATTTTTCAACAGTACTCGACATCGTCCACACGTTGCACAGATGCTTTCCCGACGCGCAGGCGCACTTCCTGAAAAACGCCGAAGGGCAACTAAGCGAGCAGCGAATCAAGAACGACGATTTCAGATCCGTACTCAGCATCACCCGTACGATGATGAAAGCGGCTAACGACAATCTGATCAAGGCTGTTCATTTACGTCGCTACCTTGAATTACGTGGCGAAAAGAACGCAGCATACGATATGTTATCAAGCCTATTGCACAAAAGGCAAAGACCGACAGACAGACAAGGCCGTGAAATACCGGCAGACGACTGCACACAAGCCACGGCACAAATTAGTCAATACATAGAGGGTTTTGATTACGAATCTGAAGTAGAACGCGTCAGGAACGACGACATTCTACGTGAAATCTACCGTAAAGCAACGGATTACGAAAAGGTCCTCGTATTCCGCATATTCATGGGCGATGACCGAGAGACTGCGAACAACGTTCTTCAAAAATACATCAACGAACTGTTCCACGTCGAGAACGATTCCATTTATCAACTGGTGCCCACGACATTCAGTAACATTCCGCAATACATCATTGACGAATGCGATAACATCATGGATTGCTCGACGGGTTCTACGAATAGTTAAACGGCAACAACGTGGCGGCCTCCCAAAGTGAGAGGCCTGCCTTCAGGGCCTTCGCGAATTCATCATGGCGACGCACATAATCCTTGAACATCGGAGTTTCATCGCAACATTTTTTCAGCAGCCCTTCGTACTCTTTTTGGCATAGTGCCAGTTTTTCGGCATCTCCCGTTTCGTTATGCATTGCGATCAGCATCGCCATAACCGAAATGCCCAACGTACGAATCGTAAAGCCATTTGATTCGACCAGAGTTTTATAGGCCTGCTCAAGAATCCTGACGGAACTCCCGTCCCCCTTTTTATACTTGATGAAGGCTCGCCATTTCAGCAGCAGCGGCCACGGATAATCACCGTCATTATGCCAGAACTGGATATCGTCTTCGAGACCATTACTCCCGGCCTTAGCGATGTTCAGCTCAAACTCCAGACCGCGAACTCTCAGTTCATTCAGCACCAGCCATTGATCATTCTTATTTTCGATATGCGACTTTTGCCTTTCGAGCCATTCCTTGGCCTTTTCAATATTTTTCAGCCGATGGTAAGCCACCGTCAAAAAGCTGGCAGGCAAGCCCTTATAAAGGTCCGTTGAATAGCGGTAATCTTTTTCGAAAAGTTCTATCGCCTTTTCCAAACGCCCCGAAAAAGCTTCGCGCTGTCCCAATACTCCATAGACCAAAGAACTGATGTCGTC
Source organism: Fibrobacter sp. (assembly GCA_045224895.1). Lineage (GTDB taxonomy): Bacteria > Fibrobacterota > Fibrobacteria > Fibrobacterales > Fibrobacteraceae > Fibrobacter. The sequence continues at coordinate 12,406 of JBGVAT010000071.1, read as the reverse complement.
CGGTTGCCCCTCCTGGAAGATATCGGCAGGATACCGCACGGCATTTATTTCATCCTGCACTTTTATAATTTCATCCAATTCATGGACATCGAAATTGTACGCATTGGAATTCATCTCGGCCTCATCGGCCAACAGCTTCACATAAAAGTTCCACTTTTCGTATTTCGAATCAAAGGCAAGCGCCCCATCACGCAATTTTTCCTTTATCTTTGAAAAAAGCATTCTCTCGTCGCGAACCAGTCCTGCATCGCCGATGAAGTTCCCATACGTTTTCAAGAACCGCTGCAATAGAGACGAATCGGTAATTTTTTTACTGAAGCGATCCAGCAGCACGGGCATAATTGCGGCAACATGGTTCGTCGCGTTGCCATCGACGCCTCGATTCAAAAGAGTCGTTTCGACCGAGTTCACGATCAGTGACCATATTTTATAGTCTGCCGCACGAGTGTCGTGCATATCCAGAATTTTTCCCAGCTTCGCAACGCATTCGCCATTATCGCACCGACAATAACCGGAGAATACCTGCGACAAAAGAATTTCTACAGCCCCCAGGCGGTCGCCGTTTTCAAGGTAGGAATCAGCATCACGCCCTAAAGCAAAATTCGACGGAGAGGCGCATTCCGGATTCTGGACTAGCGCATAGATCCCGCCCTTTTTGCCACTGATGAACTTCTGGAATTCCGGCTTTAGCATATTCGTGACCTGATCGGCCAACGTCGGCAATTCGTTTCTTCCGGCAGCACACAGCTTCACTTTTATCGTATAGCCCCTGTGCTTTTTTTGCAGTTCGGCATTGATGCTCTCGGCAAGCGTTTCGTTATAACGGTCCCAAAGCCTTTTAGGGCAAGACGATCCCAGCATTCCCAAGCATACTGCATCACGATTGGCTATTTCTATTTCGATCTTGTCGCCTTTTTCGACCTGCATCACGCCGTTCTGAGGCGAAAAGAACTTATTGATGACTCCCAAAATTGCAGAGATCCACCACTGTTGCGGATTGACAGAAACATAAGGCTTGCCCACGCTCTTGATAACGCGAACAAAAAGAGTCTCGTCCTCAAGCAAATCCTTTAATACGTCGTTGCGGCGACGGCCTTGCGTACAACCATGGAACTTTTCGAGAACAGCCTCCCTCTTGGCACAGTCCACACCGCTATACCATTTTTTGCAGACACGGATAAAGCTTTCAAGAAGTTCCGAATTCTTGCTTTTTGTCACTACAGCACAAACAAACGAGCCGTCATTTTGATCCAGATGATCAAAAGACCCTGTTTCGTCAAAGCCGATTCTCCATGTAGTCATTACGTCTCCAATGCCATAGTCTGTAAACCGATTCACTGGAAAAATAAAAAAAGACGTACGCCGTTCGGCATACGTCCCCCACATCTTTCGCGAACTACAGGCCAGCACAGATTTCTGTGGCAAGATTGACCGGAAGAGTATTCCGTACTCGCTTAAGAATGTTGTAAACCTGCTGTCTGGAGCAGCCGAGCTTCTCGGCTACATATTCAACGGGTTTCTCTACGCCCTTTGAAAAAGCTTCCAAACAGGCGCAAAGGCATTCCTGGTGACGCTTATCGGCAACTTCAGCGAACAACCGAGAACAGGCGTCTCTCATTTCGTGGTCGTGCTGGTCGTCTTCAAAGCATTCACTGGCAACAGAAGATTCGATGTAGTCCGTGCTACAGGAACACGAATCATCATCGCTTTCACATTGCTGTTCATAACGACTCATCGGCGTTTCACGATCTGTATGAATCTTGACTTTACGCTTAAGATCCATGAAATGATACAGAATCTTATTCGTAATGTAGGTTTTCAACGACGCGCTTTCGAAGTCATAGAGACGCAGGGAGCGTTCCGCAACAAGGCAGGCTTCGCTCTTGGCCTCGGACACTGATTCTTCGTCAAAAGAAAGACCGTACGCAGTCTTGCTACATGCGTAATACACCGCATTCGTTATTACCTTTTCGTAACGACGAAAGAATTCCTCCTTAAGCTTCTGATCGTCGCTCGCGTTGATTCCGCGAACAAGATCTTCGTCAGAAAGGATGGTGGTATCAACAGAGGAAAGGGAGGTGAAATAGTTACGCATAAAGCATCCTATTCGACCAGTCAAACCCAAGCCAGCGACCACTCGGCCATCCAGCCGTTCGACCGACCGCCTACCCCGTAGGGGCTAGCAGTTAACATTCCGAATCAGCCTTAGCGACCCGAAACGCCCTTATCTATTGACTATTTGTAATATAGATTAATTTCTTTTGCATCGTTTTTTCAGGAGGGTTTGTGCCGCACAGAAATCCACGACTCCTGCGAGGCTCATATCGTCCTTGCTACCGATTTCACTGAGTTTTTCAAAACCGCTCATCATCTTTTTTTTGGCGGCATCCACGCCGACTTCGGTAAACATTTTCAGCAACTTGAAATAGAACTCGTGAAGGCATCCGGGGGTAACGTCATAATCGCCAAAGGAATCCTCAATTCCATCACTACAGCAAAAGACGGCTGCAGGCAAATGCAATTTTTCATCGCATTTGCCAAATGCATAACGGAACAAGCCCACTGCATTCGGGGCACATATGGACGTCGTGTGATTCTGGAAGCAATTCACATCCCACGGGACAAGCGGTTTCCAGTCGACATCCCTTTTATGTTCGCCATTGCGGGTTCCGCCTGATTCAAGGCAAAGCATCCGTCCATCACCGATGTGCAAGGCAAGCCAATATGACGGAGTCCGCATATACGCCATCAGTGTCGTCCCGTAAGCTTTTTCAAGGGGATTTGCGCCCAGGCACTCCTTTTCGCCATCAGAAAACGGATGTCTTGCAGAATCATCCTGAATTTCCGTTTTCCATTTTTCACATATACGTGCGCACACCTCCCTTATCAAAATTTCTTCTCTAGGATGATCCGCAATTTGCGCCCGGTATTCAGCCGACTGCCTTTCGCGCAAATTTTCAAATTCGCTTATGTCGGCATCGCTTTTTGGATTTTGCCAAAGCGGATCGTCATCACGATCATCCGTACATACAGTTCCAATGCCGTAATCTTTTTCAAAAACGGACGAATCCTTATGGTTTTCTGCAAACCGGAGCAGTACCTCCTTTGCGGATTCCGCGGCAATTCTTGCGCCCACATCGCTCCGCACATGAATTTTACTTCCGTGCCCGTCGCATACAACAACGAGCTGCACATCTTTTTCAGGAGATTCATAAGACAACGAATAGTCTTGACAGGGCAAACCACTTACGATATGGCCAGCCCCTTTTTGACTTACCGCAAACGTTACCATATCCACAATCTCTACTTCCAATCGCTCCAATCATCGGTTCCAGAATTCGAGGCACAGAGACCAACGTCTACGCCCTTCAAGTTTCCGTCATTGGCAATCGCATTAGAAAGAGACTGTTGCATTTGCTGGCTCGGATCCGGAATTGCGGCGCCATCTCCACCGACGGACGCGCTTTGCGATGCCACCGTCGAGATGCTAACGCTAACAGTACGGATCATATTCTTCAGCTGTTCAACATTGTGGACGGTAATGACGGTTTCAGGATTCCCGGTAAATTCCTGCAAGATTTCCTTATTGGCATCATCGCCAATAGCTATGGCAACCTTGACACCGATTTTAAACCAGGGATTTCCCCTGAGCTTTTCCAGATTGCGAACATACGCATCGGTGGGATTGCCATCCGAAAGCAAGATGACCGCGGGAGCGCGGCAACCCGTGGGTTCGCCCATAAAACCATTGGACTTCGAAAGCTTGGCATGGAGTTCTGCAAGAGCCTTTCCAAAAGCGGTCATTCCCCCCGTACTGAGATCTTGCCACTGGAACTTTTCGGCCTCGACAGGTTGCGAGAACATCCATTGGGCATCATTGTTGAATTCCAGGACGGCAATTTTTATCTGGGAGTCTCCGCAATTACGGGAGATTTCACCGACATCCAGCAGGGAATCGCGTACAGCGGCATTCAACGATGCAATTTTTGCACCCTTCATACTACCCGACGTATCAACCATAAAAATCAGGTGGGTCACTCGGCGAGGGAGTTGTTCAATTTCAAACGGATCAGTCGTAGCCATCTGTTACCTCTTTTTAATTGTTTGCGGTTTGTATCACGCCTTCGCAGCCCTGGTTTCCGAAGCGGATGACATACCCTTCACGGGCGGGCATCGATTTTGCCGGCGGAAGCACTCTGTTTTCGCCATTCGAGCAGGTCACAATCCATGAGCTGCTGGACTTGTTAAGCAAGCCGACCTGTCCCCTATTCTCGATAACGTTCGCAGCGGTTTCATCGAATCGTTCGTCAACGCCCATAGCAATGCACTGCGGCAAACGTTGACCGGAAACAAGCGGAATCTTGAACTTCCCGATTTTAATATACGGGTAAGCAGAAAACCTACTGCCACAAAAAACGCATTTCTTTTCGGCGTCATCCGGATCGATGAAAGTCTTATTCTTGCATAAAGGGCACTGGGCAAAAGAAGCACGAACCTGCAACAAGATGTCCTTCCATTCTCTTTCGCTAACACGCCTTTTTCCGTCTTTCTGGGCTTCGCCGGAGAACGTCCTGCAAAAGGCATCCTGCAAAATTCTAGGATAAATGTTCCAGCGACGCAGAACATTCTTGTGGAATCGTTCATCCGGGGCATTGATGCGGTTTTTCGGATCCATGATGAACACGGATTCAAAGCCGAACAGTTTCTTTGCCATTTCGGGATTGTTGTCGCACGGGCAACTCAGATAGAATTTTCCTTCGAACGGGCGGTTCATATAAATCAGCATGAACAGGCACACCGCCAGCGAATAATAGTCAGTATAGACATTGGGCTTTGCGACCCCCTCGACAATTTCTGGCGCCATATAGCCTGCCTTGCCCAAGATACCTAGATTCTTGTCATTCGGAGCCACGTTGTCGTTGTCGCAAATCAGCACATCACCGGTTTGGGGACTGATGAAAAAATTTCCATCGTTCATATCCTGGTAACTGTAACCGTTACGATGCAGTTCCCAGAACGCCTTGACAATCTGCAAGCAGGCATTCAGCTGGGCATCCACGCTAGCAAACTTCGCCCTAGCCAAAATGAACTGGCACATATCCATATACCCCGCCGGGCGCAATTCCATAATGTAGCCAAAGCTACCGTGCTGGCGTTCGGTAATGAACAGCGGCCAAACAAAATTATTGTTCGGCGCACCACGATGGACATTTTTTTCAAGATTGTCGTAAAAATCATCGCTGTACGGCACCGTGTACCACTTGAGAGCATATTCCTTGTTGCGAAGTTTCACCTTATACACGACGCCTTGACCACCACGGCCCAATTCGCTGATGACCTGGCACGTTTCACCGCCCTTTACGGAAACATTCCAACCTCTGTTCAATTCGATCATATTCAACCCTCAAATTTTCAAAGTTCACAATTCGTTACCCCTTAATTTATCGTCCGAGGTTTTTGATTTGTAAAGAGACTCGCAAAAAGATTTGTATAAAGTCTTAATCCGCCAAGGATTTGACCTTTTTCCAAAGCTTGGCCCCTGCGACAGAAACAGTTTTGAGACCTTTTTTCGCCTTGCCAATCAAGCTGTAATTGTCCAGTTCATCTTCGGCAGAAGCATTACCATAGTTCTTCGCGATAGCCACTGGTTCATCTCCTTCTGCATTTTCAGCAAAGGGATCTGCTCCGGCAGCCACCAGCATCTTGACAATACTGCCATCGGCATAGCGAGCAGCCACGTGCAAAGGCAAGTTTCCTTCGGGATCTATTCGAGAAACATTGGCTCGGCGTGCTATCAGATACGACACCCGACTTGCACTATTCTTTTGAATTGCATAGAACAACGGCGATTTTCCGTCACGGTCCAAAGCATCAACACGGGCACCGTACTCCAACAAAATATCCATCCACATTTCAGCATTGCGCATCAACACGGCTTCATGCATCAGCGTTTTTCCATTCGCAAAGATTCTTGTCGCTGCGTTACGATCATTTTGCAAAAAGAACTTCAGCGCTACCGGTTTCTTTTGCGACAAGGCCATCTCGACAGGCGCTACATTATCGTGCATCAACGACATATTTGCACCATAAGACCTCAACAACTTCAGAGCCGTCACATCGTCATTTTCAATCGCATAATGAATCGCCGCTCGGTTCGTTTTGCGATCTACAAAATTCACATTCGCACCAAGTTTCAAGTAAAATTTCGCAGAATCCAAAACGTGCCTACGAATTGCCGAAATAAAGAACTCGTCCTTGTACGTAAAGTCCAGCAGATACTTCGACGCCCTGTTTTTCACTACCGTCATCGGAGTTGCGCCATTCACGTTTTTATCGTGAACGGAGAGCCCCAAATCCATAAGCTTTTTTGCAATATCGGTATTGTTCTTATGGACGGCAACAAAGAGAGCCGTTTCGCCATTGCGATCTTTCGCATGAATGTCAGCACCCGCCTTTTGCAATTCCGCAAACATCATAAAATTGTAACGAACAGCATAATGGATCAACGGAATCCCGTATTCGTCACGTGAATTCACATCGGCACCATATCCGACAAGTTCCTTGAAAAGTGTTCGGTCATTCCTTTTGACGGCATCAAAAATCAGTCGTTCCTTCAAACGGTAATGATTCAAGAATTTCCTGTTAGCAGAACTTAAAGCGTACGATTCCGGCAAACGTCCCTGATTGTCCGTGACGTCCGGCTTTAGCCCCAGCATCAACAAATGGCGAAGTATATCCACACAGCCCTCTTTTGCAGCAAAGTGCAACAAGATTTGGCCTTTTTCATCGACGTAATGCAAGTCGGCGCCACCACGATACGCCAAATTCTTGTCAAGCTCTACAACATTCCCGTTTTTGATGTTCTTCTTAATCTGGTCGATCTTAAAATTGGCGTCATCCAGGATGCGCTCCATACGACTCGATTTTGCGAAGGTTTTCAGACGCCCATAATTCGCCTGGATCCAGCTATGAGATTTCGAGCGAAGAAATTTTTCGACATAGCTCACGAAGTTCGTCTCCACAGCATCTTCAAAAGGAGTCTTGTTCGCCTTATTCGCTAGCGATTCATCAGGATTGAATTTTTGCAAAGAGTCCAGCAATTCTTCAGAGGCAAGGCGCATCGCATAATGCATCGGCGTATTACCCAAAGAATCGCGACTGTTGACATAGACGCCACTGCGCAATAGTTCTGCGGCATATTTGGCATCACCCACAGAACAAGCTTCAAACAGCTTTTGAACTTTCAAGGACGGATCATTTGGAAAGCGAGCATTTTCAACCTTTACGTAATAGACAACATAAGCCAACAAAAATACGCTGACCAAGACCGCAATAAATCCAATGCGACGAACGCGTCTCGCATTCCCCAATGCCCTTTGGGACTGGGATATTGTCTTGTGCGCTTCGGTCTGAGCCCTTTGTGCACGACTTTCCAAATCCGTAATCTGACGCGTAAGCCCCGCCATCGTACCCTCAAGCGAGACCATCTTGGCCAACCGGATATAGCCAAGCGCATACGCATAACATTCAACGACGTAGTCACTAATCGGGCGTTCCAAATGAGAATTTACAGCAAACGACTGCTGCAACTGCTTCACGTACAAATCCCACCCCGGAACGTGTTCGCCATCCAACAGAATCTTTTTGCCAATACAGCACCTCTGCGCCGACAGAATGGCATTCCGGTATTCGCCGTATTCTTCCCCGTATTCATCAGCCAGCATACTGTTCAAGCGTCCATCCGCAACGATATCACGTCCATACTTCTGAACCAACTCGCGCATTTTCTGGTGCAATTCGGAATTAGATGTCATTTTACAACGTTCCTTGATAAACCCAATAATGTTATCGTACGATATCCGCAGATTGTCAAATTGCAGGCTCCATAAAAAAAGCCCGATTATTCATCGGACTTCATTTTTCTGAATCGCAAACTGTTATGAGGAACCAATCTTCACACGTCCGTTTCGACGTCCTGATATTCGATGGTTTCCTGTTCCGTCGGAAGCGGGCAATTAGAATCCTGCTTCGCACCGAGCAGTTCCAACTTGCGGCAAGTCGTCAGAACGCTTTGACCCTTTTCGGCAAATTTGGACATTCCATTCTTATACGCCTTCTGCGCTTTTTCGAGCGAATCTCCAATGACACGCATCTGCTTTACAAACTGCCCGACGCGATTGAGCATTTCGTTCGCCAGCTCAAAGACCTTCTGCTGATTTTGGGCCTGCTGGATCTGGCGCCAGGTAAGCTTAATCATACGGAGGGCTGCATAAAGCGTCTGTTCGTCGGCAATGAAAACATTCTTTTCCATTGCATCACGCCAAAGAGAAGGTTCCTTGTTGAGGGCGACCCAAAGAGCCGCCGAACGCGGGACAAACATAATCACGAAATCCATTGTCTTTTTCGGGGCTTTCACGTAGCGGGAATAATCCTTCGTCGAGAGTTCCTTCACGTGCTTCTTGAGACTTTCGATATGATTCTTCAAGAATTCCTTGCGTTTTTCAGAATCCTCCGCAGAAGCGTAATCAAGAAAGTCCTTCATCGAAACTTTCGAGTCAATAATCACATCTTTCGTCGTATCAAGATGGACAATGACATCGGGACGCAAAAGACTGCCCGTCGCATCAGAACGTACCGCACTTCCGTCCGCATCACGAAGCGACGCCTGCACATCAAAATGCACACCCGCTTCGAGACCAAGAGCCTGCAAAAGTTCTTCGAGGACTCGTTCCCCCCAGTCCCCCTGGATTTTGCTATCGTGCTTGAAGGCTCGAACCAAATCTTCGGCAGACTGCTTGGCAGCCGCATTCGATTCAATCGACTGCTTCAGCACCTCCTTCAATGCGGAATTGGCGTTAGTCTGCTGCAAGGTCGTATCGTTCATGGTCTTTTCCATCTTGGCGATGGTTTCCTTGAGCGGGTTCACCAGCTGTTCCATAGTCGCATTGCCCGATTCCGTGATCTGCCGTTCACGCAACTTGACCATTTCTTCAGTCGCATTTTTCGCCTCGGCGACAAGACGTTTCGAGATTTCTTCAAAATGTTCTTTCTGCTCGTTCAGGGCGATCTGATGGCGTTTTTCGATTTCGAGCTTTGTACTCTCGAGTTGTCTTGACGAAGCATTCTTTTCATCGGCAAGCATCCTTGCCGCCTCTGCCTTCTCTTCGGCAATCCGTCTTGCGGCTTCTTCCTTGACTTCGGCAACTTTACGGGATTCCGATTCTAGCTGGCTACGCAACACGGCAACCTGCGTTTCAAGCTCTGAGCCCGCCTGCCTCACGTCGGACACCTGTTGGGCATTTTTAACACGAGCCACCAGGAAACCGATGACGATTCCAAGGACGGCACAAAGAATAGCGATTGCAACAGCCATAAAAAACTCCTTTTACTTATTATATCGCCACAAAAAATTTAATTGTCAATAGGTCTAAAAAAATTTCATCTAAAAAGATACGGCAACATCCTCATATTATGGTAATACGTTTCCATTTTATATTCGGGCGAGTCCATGATGTGCTTCGGATCATCAATACGGATGCACCGGATCGGATAAAGGTTTTCGGGATTCTTCTTGCAGATACCCATAGCTGCCGTCGTCCACTTTTTTTCGTCCTCACTATAATCATTAGGAGGGATAACCGTTGCAAAACCATCAGAGGTCCAGACAACACTCAACGAGTCGACATACTCAAACCGTTCCGTATCAACGTTGTAGAAACCGGAAAGGTTCAGTTCCAGGGTGTCAACAAAACCATAATTTTTTTCGAGCAAGCGTGACCGCAAGCGTTTAAGCCCGCTCGGATCCGCCAAATCGACTTTCAATATCGGGCTAAAAGTCGGGTAATAGCTCATACGTCCATTCCAAAAATGGAGCCCTGCATTCTGGATAGCACTGGCTACAGTCCAACCGGCCGGGCAGGCTTTGTACCTTTCCGCAAACGGATAATAACGCCCCCTTTCGCAAGTGGAATCCAGACATTTGCTGCACCGGGTCCTATACCGCAAATTTTCGACAAAAAGATGGAAGGTGACCGAATCACCCGCCAAGAATCCGGAATCCTGTTCCGAATAGCCGCAACCCCTATATCCGGCAAATTTCAGCACCGTATACTCATTGCTGTCACGAGGGTCAACGAATTTTTCCAGCTTTTGAAAATAGTATTCGTCCAGATCGTTAGCGGAACAGTGAGAATACGGACGATCCTCTTTTGTCAGGGCATAATACAGTTCCACCAACCCATAACCGCTCAACAAACCGACAGTAAAAAAAAGAACAATCACTGCGACCTGCTTGACGAGAGTTTTGACATCAAAGCGAATCAATCGACCTCCTTGAAAAAGCGTCCATTTTATATATCGCCAGGAGATTTCAAATTGTCAAAAAAATGGAAAAAATCAAAATGTCAGGATTTGACACTTCGAGGATTTATATTTGTCATTCCACAGATAAGGAGAAGTCGATGAACAACACCCAGGTCAACACAGCCAACCTCAACGACATCGTCAAGGCAATCCAGAATGCGACCAACGAAGACATCCGCGCCAAAGCGATGAGTGAGCTTTGGGAACTTTGCGGAACACGAGTCGCAAACTTGATGACCGGGAAATCCTACGTGATCGACTCCGATTTCAGTCTATGGAATTGCACCCCCTCGGAACGCCGCGAGAGCCTCATGGGAGACGCCTTTTTTGTATTCCACGACGCCGTCATGAAATTTGACGTTACCCTCGGCGTACCGTTTATGGCATACATTACGCAAATGATTTCGTGGAACCTGGCCTCGGCCAAGCGCAAGAACGCGAAGCTCACCAAGCGCGAAAAATGCACCGATTTTTCGTTGGAATGCAATCCGTGCAACGAAGGGGATTCCTACGAAGAATTTGACATGATCAACACGCTCAGAAACATTCAAAGCGAAGACGACTTCGAAGAAGACTGTTACAGAAGGGACGGCATTACGGCCATCCGGCAAATTCTCAAGGGATTCCCAAAATTGCAGGATTACTTTAACGTCACCCAAGAAATCTGCAACGACGGCGACACCTACTGCGATGCCGAGGCCGCAAGACGCCTGGGCTGTACCCGCGCAAACATCGGGCAACTCCGCAAAAGGCTGATGCAGTTGCTGATCGAAAACGGTCTTGTTCGCGACTGCCGCATGCTCATGGCCGCTTAGTTTTTCAAAAATTTTTCTAAATTTGGGCGCATGGCAGAAAAAAAGAAAATTCTCGTAATGGTCGCTAGTCCCAAGAATGAACGCAGTGGAACACTCATCCCGACAAAGGCGTTTGTCGAAGGGATCGAACAAAACGGCGACTACGAGACTGAATACATCTTTATCGACAAGATGCATATCAAGCCCTGCCGTGGCTGCCTCAGCTGCTGGGGCCGCAAGGACGGTTCCTGCTTCATCAAGGACGACGATGTTCCGATGATCCGCGAAAAGCTCACCAACTCGGACATTGTCATCTGGAGTTTTCCGCTGTTTTTGTTCAGCGTTCCCGGCCAGATGAAGGTCTTGATGGACCGCATCGTGGGCATGGTTCACCCATACATGGGCCAAAAACTGAAAGATGGCGAAAATGCCATGGGCACCCCGCTACACGGGCTCCAGTTCCAGAAAGAAGGCCAAAAAATCATTCTGCTTTCGAGCTGTGCCTGGATGGACCTGGACGTGGTTTACGAACCGGTCCGCAAGCAGTTCGACATCATTCTCGGTCACGAAGGCTACACGCTTATCGCCTGCCCGCAAATGCGTGCGCTCGACCACCGTGGCGGTCCGCGACGTTTGAACATGCTCCGTGACAAGTACCGCAAGGGCGGCGCCGAACTAGCAACAACCGGCAAGCTTTCGCAGGATGCCATCGACCTGATGCAAAAGCCGATCTTTAGCGATGACGCCTACGAAACGCTCGTGACCGAATTCGTGACGCACATGTTCGACCGCGACGATAACTTTTAGTAGGAAGTTAGAAGTAGACAGTAGGAAGGGCTCCCGCAAGGCGGGAGCGTTTTTTTTGCCCCGCAACGACATAAAAACAGAAAAACCCTGGCAGAGCCAGGGTTTTTCGTAAAAGCAAATTCGCAGATTAGCGCTTGCTGAACTGGAAGTGCTTACGAGCCTTCTTGCGGCCGAACTTCTTACGTTCAACGGCACGGGCGTCGCGAGTCATAAGGCCTTCCTTCTTGAGGGCCGGCTTCACTTCTGCGTCGTTAGCAACCAATGCGCGGGAGATGCCGAGACGGACTGCGCCCATCTGGCCAGCGATGCCACCGCCACGAGCGGTAACTTCGACATCCCATTCTTCAGCGTTGCCGAGGATGGCGAACGGAAGATTTGCAATCATATTCTGCACTTCAGAATGGAAGTAATCCTTGAAATCACGACCATTGATTGTGCGCTTG
>JBGVAT010000070.1:0-2803 GCA_045224895.1 Fibrobacter sp. | reverse complement strand
AAGAGCATTGATTATCGGTTGTGGCGCCGTTGCCACAGTTGCTATCAAGAAGTGCTGCACCTGCAGCGAAGTTTTTAGCGAAATCTGCATCGCCAGCCGTCATCGCGAAAATTGCGAGAAGTTGGCTCAGGAACTCCGCCCGAATACGAAGACGGTCATCACGACTGCCGCCGTGGACGCTGACAAGGCCGAGAACGTCTCTGCTCTCATTAAGCAATACAAGCCGGACCTGGTGATGAATATCGCTCTCCCCTACCAGGACCTCGCCATTATGGATGCATGCCTTGAATGTGGCGTGAACTATATGGATACGGCTAACTACGAGCCGGAAAATATCGACGATCCGGAATGGCGCAAGGTCTACGACAAGCGCTGCAAGGAAAAAGGCTTTAGCGCCTACTTCGATTACAGCTGGCAGTGGGCTTACAAGGAAAAGTTTGAAAAGGCTGGTCTCACGGCTTTGCTCGGTTCCGGCTTTGACCCGGGTGTTTCTCAGGCATACTGCGCCTACGCCTTGAAGCACCAGTTCGACACGATTGAAGAAATCGACATTCTCGACTGCAATGGCGGCGATCACGGTTACAAGTTCGCAACGAACTTCAACCCGGAAATCAACCTCCGCGAAGTTTCTGCTCCGGGCAGTTACTGGGACACGGACGAAAACGGCAAGGGTCACTGGGTCGAAATCCCGGCCATGAGCATCAAGCGTGAATACGAATTTGCTCAGGTCGGCAAGAAGGACATGTACCTCCTCCACCACGAAGAAATTGAATCCCTCGCCCAGAACATTCCGGGCATCAAGCGCATCCGCTTCTTCATGACGTTTGGCCAGAGCTACCTCGACCACATGCGTTGCCTCGAAGATGTGGGCATGCTCAGCACGCAGCCGATCAAGTTCCAGGGTCAGGACATTGTTCCTATCCAGTTCCTCAAGGCTCTCCTCCCGGACCCGGCAAGCCTCGGTCCTCGCACGGTGGGCAAGACGAACATCGGTTGCATTTTCAAGGGTACTAAGGATGGCAAGCCGAAGACTTACTATCTGTACAACGTTTGCGACCACCAGGAATGCTACAAGGAACTCGGCAGCCAGGCTATCGCCTACACGACTGGCGTTCCGGCTATGTGCGGTGCTATGATGGTGCTCACGGGCAAGTGGAACAAGCCGGGTGTGCATACGGTCGAAGAGTTCGATCCGGATCCGTTCATGGAAGCCCTCACGAAGTACGGTCTCCCGTGGAACGAAGATTTCAACCCGGTGCTTGTCGATTAGTAGGAAGTAGGAAGTTAGAAGTAGACAGGAATATCGCAAGAGAAACTGTCTACTGCCTACCGTCTACTGTCTACTGATCCGAAGGATCATTCATGAAAAAATGGCGCATTGACGATTCCCGAGATCTTTACAACGTAAAGGGCTGGGGCGTAAGTTACTTTGACATTAACGACAAGGGTCACGCGACGGTTTCGCCGATCAAGAATGGCGGTCCGAGCATCGACCTTTACGAGCTCGTGCAGGAACTTTCCTTGCGCGATGTTTCGACTCCGGTGTTGTTGCGTTTCCCGGATATTCTGGACAGCCGCATCGAAAAGATTCACGAGTGCTTCACGAAGGCGACGACTGAATACGGTTACAAGGGCGGTCATTACAGCATCTTCCCGATCAAGGTGAACCAGCAGCGCGCAGTCTTGGAAGAAGTGGTCAGCCACGGTTCCAAGTTCAACATTGGTCTTGAAGCAGGTTCCAAGCCGGAACTTCACGCGGTTCTTGCGAACATGCAGAACCCGGATGCATTGATCATCTGCAACGGCTACAAGGACGAAGACTTTATCGAGCTTGCTCTCCTCGCACAGAAGATGGGCAAGAAGATTTTCATCGTCGTCGAAAAGATGAACGAGCTTCACTTGGTCGTGGATCTTTCTCGTCGCATCGGCGTGCGCCCGAACATCGGCATCCGCATCAAGCTTGCAAGCTCTGGCAGCGGCAAATGGGAAGAATCCGGCGGATACCACAGCAAGTTCGGTCTCAACAGTTCTGAACTTTTGGAAGCTCTCGACTACATCAAGGAAGAGAAGATGGAAGACTGCATGAAGCTCATCCACTTCCACTTGGGCAGCCAGATTACAAACATTCGCCATATCAAGAACGGCTTGCGCGAAGTTTCGCAGTTCTACGTCCAAATTAGAAAGATGGGCATGGGCCTTGAATTCGTGGACGTGGGCGGCGGCTTAGGCGTGGATTACGACGGCACTCGCAGTTCTAACGCTAGCTCCGTGAACTATTCCATCCAGGAATACGCTAACGACGTCGTGTACGCAATGTACGAAGCTTGCGAAAACGGCGACGTTCCGCACCCGAACATCATTGCAGAATCGGGTCGTGCTCTTTCGGCACACCATTCCATCTTGGTGTTCAACGTGCTTGAAACGGCTGGCCAGGCCTTCTTCGACGAAAGCGTTCACGAAATCAGCGACGACGCTCCGGAAGCGTTGAAGGACTTGTACGGCATTTACAAGAGTCTTTCTCCGAAGAACTTGCTCGAAAGCTGGCACGATGCAATGCAGATTAACGACGACACCTTGAGCGGTTTCAAGATGGGCGACGTAGATTTGCAGACGCGCGCTATGAGCGAACGCTTGTTCTGGAGCATTGCCCGCAAGGTGGATCAGCTCGCTCGCGACTTGCGCCATCCGCCTTATGAATTGAGCGAACTCCCGCGCCTGCTTGCCGAAAAGTACTTCTGCAACTTCAGCCTTTTCCAGAGCCTCCCGGACAGCTGGGGCGTGGATCAGGTGTTCCCGATTATGC
>JBGVAT010000069.1:0-64119 GCA_045224895.1 Fibrobacter sp. | reverse complement strand
CGGACTCAAGGCGATTGAGGTCACGATGAACACCGCAGCAGCAACCGAAATTATCGCAAAGCTCAAGTCCATTGCAAAGCCGCTTGGGATCAAGGTCGGCGCAGGTACCGTCCGTCACGGGAGCGATGTGGAAAAGGCTATTTCTGCAGGTGCCGAATTCATCGTCACTCCGAACACGCGTCACGAAGTCATCCGACTTTCGAATACGGCGGGCATCCCGATCATCCCGGGCGCACTCACGCCGACAGAAGTGCAGAAGGCTTACGATCTTGGCGCAACCGCCATCAAGATTTTTCCGGTGAACTGCGTAGGCGGTCCGGAATACATCAAGGCTCTGCGCGGTCCGTTCCGCGACATTCCGCTGATGGCTTGTGGTGGCGTAAATGCCGAGAATGCCGCAAGCTACCTCAAGGCTAGCGCGAACCTGCTCTCGTTCGGCGGAAGCATCTTCAATGCAGAACTGATGAAGGCTGGCGACTGGGCAACCATCGAAGCAAGGATGCAGAAACTGCTCGATGCTGTCAAAGCAGCGATTGCTTAAAGACAAAAAAGCCGCGAAATGCGGCTTCTTTTTTTACAGAGCCAAAAGCGGAATCTTACGTTCTACCTTCGCGCATCTTGCGCTTGCATTCGTACATTGACGAATCGGCACTGCGCAACATTTCGTCCATATCCTTGTAGTCTTCTGCAGAACTGGCGACACCGTAAGCAAACCCGACCGCCTGATCGACAATCGTCAAAGTCTTTACGGCATTCTGCATACGTTCTGCACAAACGTACGAGCCCTTCAAATCGGTATCCGGACACAGCACCATAAATTCATCACCGCCCATACGGAACAACATATCCGATTCGCGGAGCAGTTTCTTTGTCGTCGTAACGACAGAACGGAGAAGCAAGTCGCCCGCCAAATGCCCATACTGGTCATTGACCTTTTTCAAACCGTTCAAGTCAAAATAAACTATCGAGAAATGCGTTCCGTAACGCTTGCTCTCGGAAAAATGTTCACGGAGGGAGCATATTGCATGCCTGCGGTTATAGCAACCGGTCAAATCGTCCGTGAGGGAAATTTCGCGCAAGTTCCTCAGAGATCTCGACAAGCGCAAATGGACACCGATCCTTGCAAGCAAAATGCTAGATGCGGCAGACTTTTGTACAAAATCAGAGGCTCCCGACTGGAACCCTTGCGTCACGCTCGCCGCATCTTCCCGATTGGTAAGGAAGATGATGGGCAGGTCGTCCAACGGATAATGCTTGCGGATTTGCAGGCAAACATCATAGCCGTTCATTTCGGGCATATTGACGTCCAGCAGCACAAGCGCAATGCGCTCCTTGCTAAGGCACTCTATCGCCTCGGCACCCGATTTGCATCCGATGACTTCGTATCCGACACCTGTCAGGACTTCAGTGTTCTGTCGTAATTCAGAAGCATCATCATCGACGATTAGAATTTTTTCTTCTATCATTCTCAACTCCGAATCCTCAACACCACACTCTAATCCCAAAAATAGATTACTGCAAAAACTCTATCGGAGGAGCAGACTCGACAAGTCCCATTTGGGCGGCCAATTTAAAGAATATGGCAAGAGATTCTTTCCGCTCGTCCGTAAAGCGGTAATCGAGAACGCTAAAATAATCTTCAACAATCGGGCGTGGCAGACTGACCGGGTACTTCGAAAGCCATACGTTCAAAGCCTTGGCCGGATCCCTGCGGAACTCCTGGATCCCTTTTTCAAGATGATCCATGTAGCATTCGAGCGTGGGCCTCAAGCCCGGCGAAAGAGCTTCCTTAGAAATAATCCAGGCGCCAAAGACAAACGGAAGACCTTGCCATTCTTGCCAGAGCGTTCCTAGGTCATAACTATATGCAAAGCGGTGGCGTTCATTTTCTTCAAGCGCCAAGTCGCCAATCAAGAGGCACGCATCATCGGTCGATTCAGCAGCAAGCCCCGGAACATACTCCGGACGGAGCCCATAACGGTATTCAAGAAGAATCCTCAACAAAGTAACAGATGTTTTACTTTGCGAGGTCATACGGATGCGTTTATTCGAAAGTTCATCGATTGGGTATCGCGAGAACAGCTTGACCGAACGGACCTCGAAGGAACAGGACGTGCAAAGCGATGGCGACAAGACAAAGGCACCCGGTTTTTGCGCAAAGGTGATCGAAGATGCCGGAGAAAGGTGGATGGAACCATCCTTAAGCCCCGCACAATGCACGCTCGGCGGCCCGTCAAAAAATTCGGTATCAAAAAAAACATTTTCGCGCCCTACGGAATTGAAGAAAAACGGCGCACAGACAAGAAAAGGGATTCGACCAACACGGAGAGGCATGTAAAAAAGTTAAATTTTTATGCGTGGAATATTTGATGTCCACACGAAAAAATAAACCGATTAATAAAAATTAATGGCTAAAGAATAATGGCTGTATTTCACGTGAAGAAGACCTCGCTCGGCGAAGACCAGACCAGTCTGGTTTTCAAGGGCAAGATTGTAGAAGGCCCCATCAGCAAGGGTATGACCATTGAAATTCCTGTGACGCAGGAAGCTGTCGTCAAAATGAAAATTTACGACGTCGTCCAGTTCGACAAGCAGAAGGACGAAGACAAGAAGGTGGGCCTTGTTGTAGATTTTTATAACCTTCCCGATGATATGGAAGTCATCATGGACTTGAATATCGCCGATGAAGATTTGAACATCGTAAACGAATAACCTATTCATTCAACCGGTTGCCGCGGCAGCCAAAATATGGGATGGCACGCATGAAGAAAGAAAGATTGCGCGGAGTGAATTTGGGAGGATGGTTCAGTCAGGTTGACTGCATCGAAGAAAAGGATCCGGTCGGTTTTCCGGGAGTCGTCGGACACATCAAGACGTTCCTTGGAACAAGCGATTTCAAGCGCATCCACGATGCGGGGTTCAACCACGTCCGCTTGCCGGTGGACTACTTTAATTTATTTAAAGGCGACGAACTCAAGCCGGACGAAGAAATCTTTGCCCTCCTGGACAAGGCTCTCAAGGACATCCAGGATGCAGACCTGGACGTGATCCTTGACTTGCACAAGTGCCCGGGTCACGATTTCCACCTCGCCAGCAACCACGAACAGGCTTTCTTTGCCGATGCGAACGCCCGCAAGGACACGCGCAAGATCTGGGCTTTTTTGGCCGAACGCTACAGCTCGATGCCGCGCGTGATGATGGAACTTTTGAATGAACCCGCCGCAAGCGACTCCAAAGTTTGGGATAAAGTCAAGGACGAAATCTTCTGGGAAATCCGCAAGCACGCCCCGAAGAACACCATCGTCGTAGGCGCCAACAAGTGGAACAGCGCCAGGGAATTCGAATTTTTGACGCCGCTCGATGACGACAACGCCATCTACAGCTTCCACACCTACACGCCGGTGACGTTCACGCATCAGGGTGCCGCCTGGATCGACGATCCGTTCTTCAAGATTGAACGCCCGTGGCCGGGCGACTACGCCGCTCCGCAGACCGGCGCCACGACCCGTCTCGATGTGGAATTCGGCAAGTGGGACAAGGACCGTTTGCAAGCCAGCATCCAGAACGCCCTTGATTTCCGCGCCAAGTACGACTTGCCGGTAAGCTGCAACGAGTTCGGCGTTTACGTACAAGTTCCCCGCAAGTATCAGCTCGCCTGGATGCGCGACTTCCTCGACATTCTCCGCGATGCTGACGTGGGTTACAGTTACTGGAACTACAAGAACCTGGACTTCGGTCTCGTATCGAAGGGTGAATCGCTCCACAACAATTTGGAGCAGTACAACAACCCCGAACGCCTCGACTCCGAACTTATGAACATGATCGCGAAGGGATAATGCGGCGAAGTCGTGTTATGAACGCACGGCATCTTCGTCATCCTGAGGGAGCTTCGCGACCGAAAGGATCCAGTTACAATAAAGGCGGACGAAAGTCCGCTTTTTTCGTTACCATTTTAAGATCAAATAATTGTTATTTCTTGGAGCGATAAGCCAAATTTACATCTCTATGAGAATACCTGCTTGCAAGTACCAGAAGCCTTCGCCAGAGTTGTTCAAGAACTGATAACCCGTCGAAACGATAATCGACGTGCGGTCGCCATTCTTGATGTCTAGTCCACCGCCAGCACGCCAGAACATCTGATCGTCCTTGCCGAACATATAACCGAAATCGCCAGTAGCGACCGGCAATACAGTGCGTCCAATCGGGAGACGCACCCAGAGGCTTCCAGATACAGGAATGTACCCGACATTGTCGAGTTCCTCATAACCCACGCCAAGTCCTGCAAAGACCATCTGGTCAATCGGATACCACAGATGACCATAGAAGCTCATATTGAAGTCACCCATGCTGCTCACGCGATTGCAGATACCGCCCTGCGCATCCATCGTGAAGGCGTTCGCCGGAACAGCGACAAACGCAAGCGTGAATATAATAGCTGTCAAAAACTTTTTCATATGCCTATACGCTAATATATAAATTATAACTCATTTACAAAAAGGCGACCCCGGAACGGAGTTCGGAACGACAAGCCGGAATGACGAGGCGTAGTACGTGTAAGGAGATTCCCGATCAGGTCGGGAATGACAATCTTAACTCCTCATTCCGAATTCCGCTCTCCTAATTGCCCATTACTCGTCGCTGCGGGCTTCGCGTGCCCAGCCGCCACTACGTTCACGCTTGAAAGCAAGGAAAAATCCCTTGAGCATGGCAAGGTTCATCAACAAGAAGTAATAAGCGCTCGGAAGGATTCGAGTCACCGCCACAATCAAGGCAAGAGTCATACAGCCAAAGGACACCTGGTAGAAAAGTCCCTTCGTCAAAAGCAAGGCGTTCGCCACATACAAAAGAATGATTATATGCGGAGAGAACCAGCGCACAATCTTATGCGAAAAGAACAGGTAAGCCAACAGCGGACGGAACGGATTCAACAGAGGCAAGTAAGAGAACAGGTAGTTAAAGTTTGCACGGCCAATGCGCACCTTGCGTCTGTATTCACCGCTCGATTCCTTCGAAGTCTGTTCCGTACCGATGGCACTGTCCACGAACGTGCAGTAATAGCCTTTCTGCAAAATCTTTGTCGTCACAAAGAAGTCATCCATGACGCTCTTCTTGACCGGAAGTTCCGTATAAAGTCCATTGCGGATAGCGTAAAGCGCACCGTTGCCGCCAATCAGACGGTCCAGCACGCCTTCGAACTTCTTGATTTCGCTTTCCAGATCCCAGTAAGAGCTTTCACCCTTGCCCAAGACACTTCCACTCTTGTCCGAAAGAATCAGGTGACCGCAAACGCAACCGATTTTTTTATCCTGGAACGGGTTCACCAGCTTACGCACAACGTTCGGGAAGAACATCGTATTCGCATCGCAAAAGAGCAAGATGTCGTTCTTTGCAATTTTCTGCAAGCGGTTCAGCATAGCCGCCTTGCCAGCATTCTTCGGAGCCTTGACCAGCGTGATCCCCTGGTCGGCGTAACGCGCAACAATTTCAGCAGTCCTGTCCGCAGAACCGTCATCGCCAATGAGGACTTCGAGCTTTTCCTTGGGGTAATCAATCTCCAGGATGTTATGAATTTTACGCTCAATCACGGCTTCTTCGTTGTAGGCCGAAATCAAAATGGACACTGTCGGAAGTTCGGCATTGCCAGCTTCCGGTTTCTTTTTGCGCTTGAAGATTTCACTCACAAAGGGGAGCGTCATCGGGAACAGCAAATAGCAATGGACAATCAAGAAAAGCATCACCCAAAAAACGATCTGGGCATAAAAGAGAACGTTATCACTCATTTCGAAATCCACTCCTTCTCTTTTTCAAGAATCTGGTAGAGCAAATACTTCATTTCTTCTGCAGTATAGGAATCTTTAATCGTCAAGATCGATAGCCCTTTTGGGGCGATCAGGACAAACGCCGGGAGAACACTCAAGTTCCACACGTCAAAGTAGCAGCGCTGCACCGTCTTGCGCTTGCCGTCACAAACAATCGTGTCTTGAGAATCCACGTCAAGCTTGACCGGGAAAAACCGGGTGTTCAAAAGCGAAGCTACCGTCGGGTCCGAATAGGTGTTCGCATCCATGATGCGGCAGGGCACGCACCAGTCCGCATAGAGATCGACGAATATAAGCTTGTTCGAACCCTTCGCCTTTTTCAAGGCTTCGGTATAATCCATCCAGCGCACGAGCTTGGGCTTTGGCGGAGGAGCCGCGAAAGCGGACAAGGCAAGGCTCAACACAAGAGCAATCCACACAAACGGCTTCATCATTTTTTGCCCTTCTTCGCGTCAACCTTGACGACCTTCGGAATGCCTAGCAAGGAATCAATTCTGTCCGAAACAGCCTGCTGAAAAGAAATCCATCGCGTCTCGTCATCGAGGACCTTGTCGACTTCCTTGACAAACTGTTCGCGCGTATAGCCGTACTTGTTCATAATATCGCGACGGACGAGGCGAGACATTGGAGCTTCGCCCCCATAAAGGGACTCGGCGACACGCATTTCGACAAATGCAGCAACGAGCTTGTCATCAGGCTTCGAAGCCGAATCCGAACAAGCGCAAAGCGCAGCCACAACACCAATAAACGCGAGAAGCCTCAAAAACTACTCCCTGTTTTCCAAGGCGTTTTCGAAAAGACCGTCCACGTAGTCACGCTTGTTGAATTCCACGAGCTGGTCAATGCGTTCGCCCATACCGACCCAACGGATTGGAATCTGGAGCGAGCTTGCAATCGAAAGCACGGAGCCACCACGGGCAGTCCCATCGAGCTTTGTCACGACAAGGCCGGTCAGCGGGAAGCTCTGGTTAAAGATCTTAGTCTGGTTGATGGTGTTCTGTCCAGTGTTACCGTCTATCACGAGCCACATATCGTGCGGCATCGCCGGATCCACCTTCTTGATGACACGAACAATCTTCTTGAGTTCTTCCATCAAGTAGTCTTTGTTGTGCAGACGACCGGCAGTATCGATCAGCACCACATCGCAGCCACGGGCGACCGCGGCATTGCAGGCGTCAAACGCAACCGCCGCCGGATCGGAACCTTCCTGATGCTTCACGAATTCGGCACCCGAACGTTCGGCCCAGGTTTCAAGCTGGTCAATCGCTGCTGCACGGAACGTATCGCAGGCCGCAATCATCACCTTCTTGCCTTCGTCCTTGAGGCGGGCGGCAAGCTTTCCAATGGTCGTCGTCTTGCCGGCACCGTTCACGCCGATCACAAGCACCACATGCGGCTTGCCCTTGATTTCGAACGGAGGAGGATCCTTCAGGAGACGTTCCGCTTCGGAACGCATGATGTCAAGCACCTGCTCTGTCGTAAGCGACTTGCCCAAGGCATTTTCGCGGAGTGCGTCCGTCAAAAGGAATGCCGCCTCGACACCGACATCGGCCTTGATGAGGTGTTCTTCAAGATCCTCGAGCGTTTCGTCAGTAATTTTACCGGCACCGACAATGCCCTTCAACTCGCCAAGCAAGGCATCGCGAGTCTTGGCAAGACCATTCTTGATTGCAGAAAATAAACCCATTAGACAAAACTCTCGACTTTATCTACGAGACCGTAAGCCTTGGCCTCTTCGGCAGACATGAAGTTGTCACGTTCCGTATCGCGGTCGATCTGTTCGATCGTGTGGTTGGACGTTTCGGCAAGAATCTTGCCCGTGATGCCACGGATGCGAAGCATTTCTTCGGCCTGGATCTGGATATCGCTTGCGGGAGCGACAATTTCGCCATGGATAAGCGGCTGGTGGATCATGATGCGGGCATTCGGCCATGCGGTACGCTTGCCCTTTGCACCGGCAGTGAGGAGAACGGCGCCCATGGAGGCAGCCTGTCCGCAGCAAACCGTCACGACATCGCTCTGGATAGCATTCATGCAGTCATAAATGGCAAGGCCGCTGCTGATGACGCCACCCGGGCTGTTGATGAAAAAGACAATGTCTTCGTGATTCAGGGAATCCAGGTACAAAAGCTGCTTGACAATACGTTCTGCGCTTTCGTCATCGACACCGCCCCACAAAAAAATCCTGCGCTTGGAGGCAAGGAAGTCTTCTGCCTTCTTGAGCATATCGGGGGTCTGCTTTTCTTTATTCTCGTTACAATCAGCCATAAGTAATCCTTTTGTTCTATTATAATGTAGAAAATTCGCAATTAACAGTAAGAAGCAGGAAGAATCGCCGGCCCAATATATATCGTGCTAAACTCAAAAAATGTATCTTTGGCATATGAAAAATTCTCAAGGTCCCCATCTGGTCGGGCTTGTAGACCCTGATACGCTCACTGCCGCCGAAAGCGAAGAACTTCACCCGGCACGCATCGACTACAACAATTGCGACGTCCTCGAAATCCGTTACGACTTCTTCGACGAATCCCTCTGGCAAGGGCTTTCTGAACGCATCCGCAAAATCGCCCCCGATGCTATACAATTAGGCACTATCCGACTGGATCGAGACGGAGGCATCTTCGAAAACGCAAGAGCCACCGAGCGCCCCGCCCTGTGGAAGTCCATCCTCGAAGCAAGCGATCACCCCGATTGGATCGACCTCGAACGCGACTGTCTCCACGACTACGACGAACTTCGCAAGCTCACCAAGCCCTTGGGCGTAAAGATCCTCATCTCCGAGCATAACTTCTCGCGCATCCCAAGCGACCTCGAACTCAAGAATTACCTCACCGACGTCAAGAAGGTCAGGGCCGACGGCATCAAGATCGCCGCCATGAGCAACTCCAAGGACGACTGCGCAAGGCTTTACAAGTTCGCCAAGAGGGCAAAAGGTTTCGAATTCATCGCCGCCTTCGGCATGGGCGAAACCGGAAAAATCAGCCGAATCTGGTCTTTGAAGGAAGGTGCAAACCTCACTTACGGGTCTATCGGGAAGGCGGCCGCCCCCGGCCAAATCGACGTCGGTCTCATGAAAAAAGCGATCGAAAAGCTAAAAACGACCGAAACAGAGCTAGAATTATCTTCTTTTTTAAACATATTTTAGATATAAATCTTTCAAAATGTCATTTTTTTTCTAAAATATTAGGTTGATTAGTACATCAAAAGGATACAACATGCGCCTATCTGAAAGATTTGTAGATAATTGCATTTTGATTAATTCTTCCAGTGAAACCAAGGAAGCCATTCTTAACGAATTGGTAGATACACTTTGCAGCGCCTACAAACTTGATCACCGCGACGAAATTTTCGAAGCCATCTGGAGCCGCGAACAAAGCCGTTCCACAGGCATCGGTTGTGGACTCGCAGTCCCGCACGCAAAGATCGACTACGTTGATCGTATGTGCATGGTCGCAGCTACCATCGAAAAGGGCCTGGACTTCCAGTCCTTCGACGGCGAACCGGTGTACTTGCTCATCCTCATCGTGAGCCCGGGCAATACCGTAGGTCCGCACCTCAAGGCACTCTCTTCCGTGAGCCGCCTCCTCGCTGACGGGAACGTCCGCAAGGATCTTATCGGTTCGAAGACTCCGGCCGAATTCCTCTCGATCCTCCGCGCCGCAGAAGACAAGTACTTGTAGCGCCAGAGGCGCAGTGATTAGTAAACAGTAGGCAGTAGACAGGAATAGTTAGGCGGCGAAGCCGCGATTATAAAAACTTCCGACTTCCTACCGACTACTTCCTACAAACCACTAACCACAATCGAACCACTTGACAGCTTTCAATAGCTTTACTATATTTGCTCTCACCTCGGACGGTTAGCTCAGTTGGTTTAGAGCGCTGCTTTCACACGGCAGAGGTCACTGGTTCAAATCCAGTACCGTCCACTCGAAAGGCTTCCGCAAGGAAGCCTTTTTGTTTATGTACAAATTTTCTATCTTAAAATTCAAGCAACCAAAATACGTAGCTGGGGCATCTAAAAGGTATGAATTACAGAAAAGCAGTCGTTCTCGGTTTTCTTGCGTCAGCATCTCTTGTTTTTGCCGATGGTCCTTGGACCTTAGCCTCGTGCCTCAAGCAGGCCAAGGAAAAGAGTCTATCCCTGGAATCGGCAAGGCTCCGCGAACAGCAGGCCAGCGTCAGCATCGAACAAGCCAAAGTCGGGAACTACCCCACCCTTTCGGCCAGCATTGGCAACACCCTTTACGATTCCCCGTTCCGTGACGGGCCACAGGACCACTACCGACTAAGCGCAGGTCTTAGTGCATCTTACACCTTGTGGGACGGCGGTTCCACAAGACTTTCCATCCGTGCAGGCGAACTGAACAGAGAAGCGAAGCACCTCTCGACCAAGGAAACGGAACGCACCGTACAGGAAAACGTCCTGAACGCCTACATGAACTTGCTCGCCGCCATCGAAAAGCTCCGCACCGCCGACAACTCCGTCGAACTCGCCAATGCGGAATACGAAAACTACAATACGTTGTTCGATGCGGGCTCCATCACCAAGAAAGACTTGACCCAGTCCCAGGCGAACGTCTTGCAAAAGCAGGCGTCGCAGCTGTCGGCGCAGTTGAGCGTCAACACCGCCAAGACCACCTTAAGGCAGCTTCTCGAACTCCCCGAAAACGAGAACTTCGAAGTGGCCGGTATCGAATCCGAAATCCAGACTCCTGATGCCCTGAGTCCCATCCCCTCGCTGGAAGAACTCCAAAAGACCGTGATGGACAAGCATCCCGGCCTGAAATCCGACAGCATCGCCATCCAGGTCGCAAAGAAGAACACCGAAATTGCAGGCAAGGGAAAATCCATCAAGGTCTCGCTCGGCGCAAGCGCAAGCACCGGCCTCCAGGCCTGGGAATCCGACAAGTACGGCAGACAGCTCAAGGACGGCTATTCGCACAGCATTTCCCTGAACGTGAACATTCCGATCATTGACGGCGGCGCCACCGAAAACAAGGTTTTGCAGGCACAGATCAGCGAGACCGAAAGCATGGTGTCCCTGAAGGAACAGGCAAAGTCCCTTGAAACCGCCATCGAAAAGCTTTACCTGAACGCCTTGAGCGCCGACATGCTGTGGAAGGCCGCCATCCTCCAGGTCGAAGCGGAAACGGAAGCCTTGCACGTCGCCGAAGAACAACGTAACGCAGGCGCCCTCACTTACACGGATTATCTCTCACAAAAGAACAGTCTCGAAAACGCCCAGGTGACACTCACGAACGCAAAGTACACGAGCCTCCTGGCCCGCAATCTTCTTGATCTGTACCAGGGCAAGCTGGATTAAAAAGGCGACCCCGGCACAAACAAGGGTACAAGAAATAATGGATCCCCTACGCTTCGCTCCGAGGATGACAGGCCGGGGTGACATCGAGGAAGTGCTGCGCACTCTCGTCTAAAACGTACTGCCTACTTCCTACTGCCTACTGTCTACTGCGGCAAAGCCGCCCTACACGAGCTTTTCGGCTTCTCCGTCGGCATACTTGCCGTAGAGAATCGCGACAATATCCTTCTTGGAGACCTTCTGCCCCGTTTCCTTGAGGCTTACACGGAGGCGATCCAGCATCGCCTTGTCGATTTCCTTCCAGTACTGGTTCGTCTCGTTAATCGTCCAGAGCTTATCGTCACCGCCACTGATGGTCACGAGCTTTGCCTTGAAGAACGTCCCCAGCGCACGGTTGATAATGCTGCTGGTCGTCCCGGCAATATTCTTTGCAACAATTTCCTGAACCAGGTCCTGCTTGCACATCGGCACAAACGACGTGATGTCGCAGGCTTCCGCATAAATCTTCTTGAGCATATTGCGCGGGAACATGTCCCAGCCCTTACGCTTGAGCGCCTTGGCCAGAATCATCTGCGCATCTTCTTCGACGGCCACCTTCTGCTCCGCAAGCGCGACCGTATATGAACCACCGCCGACATCCGTCATCTGGACAAAGTCCGCCGACTTCACAAAGTCCTTGAACGTCTTGAATCCAAGGCGTTTTTCGTTAAACGCATTGTCCAGCCCGAGCATCTTGGGTTTGACGGCAGCTAACGCAATCGGGCCGTCTTCCTTTTGCAAGACCGTCCGGAGCATTTCCATGGAATCGATCTTTTCGGAAACGATCAGGCTGGAGCGGTCCTTAGCCACCGAGGAATCGTCATCACTTGCATCATCGTCTGCGGACGTGGCATCGTCGGTGTAAATGTACCTAGAACACGAATTCTTGACGCACTCGCTCAGCGGGGACTTGGGACCAACGCCAATCACTTCCTTGCCCTGTTCGCGCAACTTGCGGAATAGCGGAGAAAAGTCGGAATCACCCGTGGCAAGCACAATCCACTGCACCTGGGAATCGAGAGCCACTTCCATCGTATCGACGGTCATCTTGATATCGGTCGAATTCTTGCCGCTCACCGGATGGAACGTATGCACAAGTTCGAATCCGTTCTCGTTCAGCACGGACTGCAACGAAATCAGTTCGCGAGACGACCATTTGCCATAGGCCTTGCGCACGACAATCTGCCCAAGAGGGAGCAGTTCGTCCATCAACGATTGCACACCGTTATTTTTCACCCAGTTGGTGAGGTTTTCCGCGTCGATAAAAATTGCAATGTGGTTCATAGTAACATATATAGAATTTAAAGCAAAGAACCGTATGGATCCCCTCCCTAACGGTCGAGGATGACCGAGGGCACGACTACGGACCAAAAACTTACAAAAAACTGTTTTTCAACTAGATTCTTGACAAAAAGTCCATAACAATATATTTACAATAGAGTCTATCTTCTATTTACTATAATAGATTATAGGATGAGGTTAAGGTGGGGTCCAAAGAATATATTTGGATTTCAAAAAAGGAGTGTTCGATGAAAACGAAACATTTTTCGTTAGTGTCCGCAGCTTGCGTTGCGGCCTTATGTACCACATCATTTGCCTATACGATTAGCGGAACCGTTTCCGACGATCAGGGAAAAGCCCTCAAGGACGTTTCGGTAAGCCTCCTCAAGGAAGGCAAGACCACAAAAACGGATGACCAGGGCAAGTTCACCATCCACGAAGACGAAGAAGAAGTGGGTCTCAATCCGAGCTTCAGAAGCTCTGTCGGGTACATAAACATCAACAACGGCATCCTTTCTTATTCTCAGAGCAGCTCCTCCCCTGTCCAAGTCAAGATTTTCAACTCCCTCGGCAACCAGGTCTTCAAGGCTTCCTTGCAGGGATCCGGCACGCTCGACCTGAGCAAGAAGGTCAGCGCACGCGGCACTTACTACGCACAGGTTTCTGTGGGCAACGCCAAGCAGAGCATCAAGTTCACGTCGGAAGGGAGCTACAGCAGCACCCTCGGCGCTCAGTCTGACGTGGCCCTCATGAAGGACGCACAGGCAGGCGAAGCCATCCGCTTTGTCGCCGAAGACTACGACACGCTCACCATCGCGCTCAACACGCTCGACACGACTCTCAAGGTAAAGCTCACGAAGGTTTCTACCGAACAGACCTACGCATTCGGTTACGCTTTGAAGAACGCTCCGACCCCGAGTAAGGGCTGCGGTGTGAATTCGACACTCCAGTCGACCGGTCAGAACAGCAACGCCAAGAAGTACAACATGACAAGCGCTGGCTTGAACCGTGAATTCTGGGTCACGCTCCCGAAGAACTACGACAACACCAAGCCGTACAAGATCCTCTTCGCCATGCACTGCATGGGCTCTAACGCCGAAGACTTCACGAACCATTCTCCGGACGCCGACCATCCGTCTCCGTACTATGGCCAGCAGAATCTCGACAAGAACAACGAATTCATCTTCGTCGCTCCGCGTGGCGATACGGACGGAAGCCCCTGGCGCACTGGCGACAACAAGGACCACATCTTCTTTGATGAACTTCTCACCAAGCTCGAAGAAAACTACTGCATCGACACCTCCCGCGTGTTCGTGACGGGCTTCAGCTTCGGTTCCATGGTCACCAACTCCTTGGCACAGGTATTCCAGCACCGCATCCGCGCTGTTGCCGTTTACGCTGTGGCAGACTGGAACATTTACATCCCGAAGAACGCCGGCAAGCCGATCGCATGGATGGACGTGCATGGTTCTCAGGACAACCTCTGCTCTTATAGCCGCGTCGACAGCTCTGTGGACCGCATCCTCGCGAACAACGGCCCGGACGGTACCGATGCCCGCGGCAAGGAAAAGGCAACGAAGTATAGCGGTGGCAACACCCACGTTTGCTACGACTTCAAGAGCGTAGACCCGCGCTTCCCGGTTAAGCTCTGCACCTGGGGCGGTGGCCACCAGTGGACCGCTTCGGACAACGGTCAGTGGCAGAACACCTGGGTTCCTGAAGAAGTCAACAAGTTCTTCGGACAGTTCTAATCACAAACGATATTCATAATTGACTACTCTCTACAAGAAAGGTCTCCCGGCGCGGAGGTCTTTCTTTTTTGTAAAAATCATTTTATAGACAATTCGTCTATAATCATAAAACAGGGCCGTGTAACATTGATCACATCTGTATTTAGATTAGTTTATAATGAGGTGTGTTTTTTAGTTAGGAGTTTTGGTAAAAAGGAGTAGTATGATGAAATCACCCAAAATTTTCACGACAGCATGTCTATGCGCATTCTGCGGGCTTGCTTCTGCCTACAGCATCACAGGTTCCGTTTCGGACGAAGACGGCAAGGCCATCAAAGGCGCTTCGGTAAGCCTCCTCAAGGAAGGCAAAAGCACGACGACCGACGATAAAGGCAAATTCACCATCGAGGAAGAAGAAGTGGGCATCAAGTCCTCCTTCCGAAATGCGGTCGGCTACATCAGCGTGAACAACGGGATACTTTCGTATTCGCAGAGTAGCACCTCGCCCGTACAGGTAACGATCTACAACTCCCTCGGCAATCAGGTTTTCAAGAGTTCCTTGCAGGGGGCAGGCACGCTCGACTTGAGCAAGAAGGTCAGCGCACGAGGCACCTACTTTGCACATGTTTCTGTAGGCAGCGCAAAACAGAACTTCAAGTTTACGACGGACGGCGGATTCAACAGCTCCTTCGGCACACAAGACGCAAACGCCCTCATGAAGGACGCCGCCCAAGGCGAAGCCCTCCGCTTTACATTCGATGGCTATGACACGCTCACCGTGCCGCTCGGAACGCTCGACACGACCGTCGACGTGAAGCTCAAAAAATCCGAACCGACATACAAGTTCGGTTACGCATTGAAGAACGCACCGACCCCGAGCAAGGGCTGCGGCACCAACTCCACATTGAGAAAAGTCAAGAGCGTCGAAAACGGCGACCAGTTCCAGATCAAGGTCGGCAACGACACCCGCGACTACTTTATCACCTTGCCTAAGAACTACGACAACACAAAGCCGCACAAGGTTCTCTTTGCACTCCACTGCTACGGCAGCCGCGGCGAAGACTTTGTGCATCACTCTGCGGACTACGACCATCCGACTCCGTACTATGGCCAGCAGGTTCTCGACAAGAACGGCGACTACATCTTCGTTTCGCTTGACGCCATTGGCGGCCTTTGGACCAAGGGACAGGGCGACCACGACTTTTTCGCACAGACGCTCACGACTCTGAACGACAACTACTGCATCGACACCTCCCGCGTGTTCATTACGGGCTTTAGCTTTGGCGCCATGTTCAGCTACTCCTTGATGCAGGATATGCAGAGTCGCGTCCGCGCCGCCGCCACCTACGCTGTCGCAGACTATAACATTTGGCTCCCCGAAGGCAACAACATGAAGAACTTGCCGATTGCCTGGATGAACGTTCACGGCAAAAACGACGGCCGCTGCGATTACAACCGCGCCAAGAATAGCGCCCTCCCGAGAATCCTCAAGCGTAACGGCAAGGCCGACGCCAACGGCGACTTCACCGACGCAAGCTCCGAAAAGCCCGAAGAAGTGAACGGCAACACCGGACACGTCTGCTACGACTTCAAGAACGTCGACGAACGCTTCCCCGTCAAGTGGTGCAGCTGGCCGGGAGACCATCAGTGGACAGCCCACGACACCGGCAACATGGGCGTCGGCTGGAACTGGGAACAGACCTGGGTTCCTGAAGAAGTCCACAAGTTCTTCGAACAATTCTAAAAATTCCTATACTCCTCTCTAAAATAAAGGGCTCGCCGGAAACGGCGAGTCCTTTTTTGAATTACGCGAGAAGATCGGAAAGACAGTAAAAAAAGGAGATGCCGCAACAAGTGCGGTATGACAAAGCAGCAAGGCGTAACACCCACTGCCGACTTCCTACTGCCAACTTCCTACTAAATCAGCTTTTCGACTTTACTGCAAAGAGTCTCCGCTTCCTCAGCAGTCGGAGCTTCGGCAATCACGCGGATCACGGGTTCCGTGTTGCTGGCGCGTACATGCACCCAGGATTTTTCGGAACCGAGCCAGAGGCCGTCGCGTTCATCCATCTTCCAGCCGGCAAATTCAGCCTTGACCTTCGGAAGAATGTCTGCAACCTTCTTGTCGCCGAGTTCGAACTTTTTCTTCGGCATCACGTAAGCCGGATTTTCAGCAACGAACTTTTCCGGGCCGCCATTGTGGTGAGCCATCCAGCTAAGCACAAGTGCTGCTGCCACGAGGCTATCGCGACCGTAGTGGAGCGCCGGGAGAATCACGCCGCCGTTACCTTCACCACCGATAACGCAACCGTTCTCGATCATCTGCAAACTAACGTTGATTTCACCAACCTTAGCGCGGCTGAATTCGCAACCGTACTTGGCGGCAACATCTTCGTTCATGCGGCTCGTGGAGAGGTTCACGCAAACGCTACCCTTCTTCTGGGCAAGCACTTCGTCTGTCGCAATCGCGAGCGTGTATTCTTCACCAATACTTTGTCCCAAGCCATCGACGAGAGCGCAGCGGTCTGCATCCGGATCCACAGCAAAGCCGACAGCGCAGCCGTTATCCTTGACAGCCTTGCGCAAGTCACCGAGATTTTCAGGAATCGGTTCTGCACCACGCGGGAACGTGCCATCCGGGCTGCAATGAACACGGACAACTTCGCAACCGAGCTGTTCCAAAAGACGCGGCACGATAAAGCTACCAGCACCGTTCACGGCATCGACAGCAACCTTGAAATGCTTGGCCTTGATGGCATCGACATCCACGAACGGAATCTTGAGCGTACCGTCAATATGGATACCGTCTGCATCCGGGGCAACTTCGTACTTGCCCATCGTGCGGTAATCCGGATAGCTGAACTGGTTTGCGTCAGCAAGAGCAAAGAGCTGCTTGACATCATCCGGACCGAGGAAGAGTCCCTTGTTGTTGAGGAACTTGAGAGCGTTCCATTCGAGCGGGTTATGGCTTGCGGTAATGATGATGCCCGCATCAGCCTTGAAGTGCGTCGTCAAGAGTTCCACGGACGGAGTCGTCGAAAGGCCCACATCCACCACATCAACGCCAGAAAGGCGGCAGATGCCAGCAACGAACTGCACGATGGCATCACCCGTGGGGCGGCTATCGCGACCAATCACCACGCGCTTTGCCTTCGTAATTTCGAGGAACGCACGCACGTGGCTCTGCAAAATCTGCGGGGTAAGGGTATCGCCAACGATTCCGCGGATACCAGAAATAGAACGCATCAGTTTAGACATATTTACTCCTTCAATAAAATCTTATCCAAGTTCCGGAACCGTCGCATAAAAGACGAGATCTTCCGGACCTTCGTTAATCAAGCTATGGGAATGACCCTTCGGGCAGAAATGGCATTGCCCGGCTTCGACATATTCGACACCGTCATCAAAAAGCACCTTGCCTTTCCCCGAGACAAAGAACATAATTTCACTATTCGTTTCGTGCTTGTGGTATCCGATGGATGCTCCCTGTTCGAGCGTACCGTGCATAATGCGCGTCGTTCCATCAAAATACATCTTGGCCTTGTATTCCTTTTCACCACCCTTAAAGTTGGGGAGTACGGTCGTTTCCATGCCTTTCAAATCAATAATCATAAGATGCCTCTTGTTTGAGGCAATAATAGAATTTTAGGAATACGCGTCAATCCGCTTGACCTAGTCATTATGGCGATAACCGCTCAATGCAAGGAGTATAAGCGCAGGCGTGTAGAAGCACCAAATCAGGTTATTGGAAACAGTCGAAATGGCCTCACAAAACGAATAGTCCTCGCCCACCAAAAGCGAAAGCCCCGTCAAAAGATCACAGCACGTAAAGCAAATCATTCCGTACTTTATCTTGAGCGCATTCTTTTTGGGGAAATAGCCCTTCTTGACAGTCCGCCACGCCGCATACAAAGAACAAAGTAAAAACGGTCCGTAAGAAATGGCAGCAAAGAACATCAGCGAATCGTATATGCCCATGAGCATCAGCACGCCCATCGCAAACGTCACCGCAAACGGGAAACAGAAAATCCACGGGAACGACGTATCCGTATCGCTAGTGCGCGTATGACGGACAATCAGCAGCGACTGCGCCAGCATAAAGAATATCACGCCAATCGAAATGTAGTCCCCGCGGTTCTCGACCGGCATCGTGTAATTGTGCAGAATCTTGAAACAGAAGTCCGCAACGACAATCATGAGGAACGACGCCTGCAACAAGTGACGGTCCCTTCTACAAATGGAATTTTTGCCGACAAGGAACGCTATAACGGCCGCAATGACCGGAACAAAGAACTTTGCAATATGCTGATAGTCACTTGCCGCAACCAAGCACGATTCCACCGCCCCGCACTGGAAATAAACGTACCAGTCACGAACAAAGAACGTCGCAAAAAGGACGGTGACGACCAGGATCAAAAACGATATAATTTTCTCCAAAACCATAGTATAAATATAGCCTGATATTTATACAAAAAGCAAGAGAAATGGGTAAAAATACTATTCCGTTTTCTTGGGCTTGATTTTTGCCGTCATATAGCTCAAGACAAGATTCTGCCATACGACATAGCACGTAGGAGCAAGCGCCACGACAGGGCCTGCGTAAAGGCTGGAGACCCAAATCACGAGCGTCGTGTTCTTTTGCCCCATGCTCTGCGAGCCTTCGATGGGACGGCGGCCACGTTCGCACACCCAGCCAAGGTAGAACTGCACAATGCAAAGCACCAGCGAAACCGCAGCCATCAGCGGAAGCTTTCCGCTGTTCCAGAGATCGGCAAAGCCCATCTCGCGGATGTCGTAGCTAGCCTTCGCCAAGATGATGAACACGGAGAACGTCCAGACGAACATCGTGTACTTCTGGTATTTGGCGGCACGGTCGGCAAGCTCCGGGTAAAAGTTGCGAAGCCCGAACGCAAATGCGAGCGGGATGCTGATAATCGGCTGGATCGTGTTGAAAATCTTCCAGGCGATTTCGGAAAGGTTCGCCTCCGTTCCCGTCAGGTAGCCAAAAACAAGCGGAATGCTGAAGCATGCAATCAGGTTTCCGCTGAGGAATATCTTCAATGCAAGGGAGGCACTGCCGCCAAGCATTTTCGCCATCGCCGGTGCTGCGTTTGCAGGAGGGCAAAGCGCAATGATCGCACCGCCCAACAAAACTTCGCGCGGCAGGTGGAAGAGTTCGACAATTCCCCAGAGGAACGCGATCAACAGCAAGCTCACGACAAAGGCGCGAGCCTCGATCTTGAACGTGTAACCGTGCGTCTGCGGCGGAATTTTCGTCACAAACGTAAGGAACATCATAAGGCCGATGGTCATCGGCAGGAGCGGCGCAAGGAAATGCGCCTGAGGAATCAAAATGCCCGCGACAATCGCAATAGGCATAAGAATTGCACGTAAGTTGCCCATAGTTTTTCCGAGACCAAAGGTAGTAAATTAGCTATGGGCAATGCGCTTCACTATCGGAGCAGAATCTTCTTCACAAGACTTCTAGAGCCGTCCCGCACAAAGACTGCGTAGGCACCTGACCTGAGCCCCGCAATGCCAACCGCAGGCTGTACACGGCCAGACTTCACGACGCCGCCCTTGACATCCATAATCCTGTAAGTAGCCTCCGAAGAGAATCCGCTGAAATAGAGAGCCTTCCCGACGTGTACGACATCAAAATTCACGCGTACGGGCTTAGGCGCAATGCCGAGTTCAGATTCCTTTACCGGCTCCTTGCAGAAGTCCCTTTCTTTGGGATCGATATGATAACAGAAATCTGGTTCCTTTTCAGAAATCTTCACATCGCCTTTACAAGCACCTTTAGGACCGAGTTCAAAGATGCGGGTCACACCTTCAATCTTCTTGGTGGCATCCATGTGCCCAAAATAAAATCTCGGCGAAGCCTTATAAAGCATGGAATCACAGCTAACAGATTCATTACTACCAAATGGTTTATACTGTTTCATTTCCGATAACTTTATGTTCACGGTCTTTGGCTTACTCGACTTAGGTACAGAAATTCTGCAATGCAACAACGACACTTGCAAGTCATGATCGGAAGTATACGTCAGACAGAATTCATCAGGCTTTTTATCCTCCCACGTCCTATAGGACTCAGCGTTCATGCCCACTTCCATATACCCACTGGTATCCGTAGGCCAGGAGGCATACTTATAAGCTATATAACCAAGGCTGTCCATCGTCACCCTTCCCGCAGATCTGTTAGAGTTCTCATAGAAACGCGGATACGGATTAGGCTCGGTTTGATACGGCATCTGGATCCAGTTATATTCGCTAGTCCACATCCATTTCGGATATTTGACATGGAACAAGATTTCATCATCCGGATAGCAGTTACTGGAATCACGGTAATAGCAATACTTTCTTTTGTTGAACCGAAGCCTTTTACCGTCAAACCAAAGGCCGTCATTGTATTCGTATTGAACAGAATCCTGATGATGGTAGCTGACCTTGTCCAGGAACCTTTCGCCGGAGACTTCATGAGCTTCATGATAATAGGTATCATAGACAACCTTATTCGCACTGTCGCCAAAAAAGGAATCTTCCAAAACAAAATCTTTAACAACGGCTTTACTACCAATGTAATAGAACATTCCATTACTGTGGGAGCGGTTCCCATACAATCCCGAAATGGAATGGCCGTTGCCATCAAAGATTTCAGTAAAGCTCGTGTTCGCCTCCCTCCATACATGGAAATCGCAACGTTCCTTATTCTGCACGCATTCAGATCTCAGGACATTTTCGTTATACGTAAGGTCATTCAGAAGGATGGCTCCCTTATGCGGATAGAACCCCCTGAACTCCCAATACCAATCCAGCTGCGATTCAGTCTTGATCTGGAACATTCCGTCCTTGATCTCGGCAATGACGTCTTCGTTAAAAACAGGATAGGACTCGCCCTGCTTCCAGACGCTGACAAAGGGATACCGGTTCAGAAGCTTTACCAGAGTACCATCGACAACGGCCGCAGAATCTACACGTTCAGCACAGGTGCCACAATACGAGGAATCCTTCAAAGCATACTGAAGACGCATCGAGTATCTGTCTTCATGATAAAACGTAATACCACCATAATCTGGATCCCCAAGTTTAGATCTACAGCTAGTGCAATATACAGGTCCTATGGAATAACTATTCATCAGGGTGTCATCAGACGTAAAAACAGCACCAACCAGCCCCGCAACATCTTTATTACCATACACAAAGCCAACATTGTAACTATGCACCATGTCTTCGCTATAACCGGCAACGCCACCGACCCTTTGTTCACCATAAACCGAGCCCTTGTTAGAAGAGTAGGCGACACGTCCTGTTGACGACGAGCCGACAACACCGCCGACCCCATACGAGCCCTTGACATAGCCCAGATTATGATCCAGAAGATAAGAGCCACCCGTTCCGCCCAGTCCACCAACGGCACGTTCACCCGCAACTACGCCAGAAAAGCTACAGTTGTACATCCAGCCACTGAGGCCGCCAACGATACCGCCAACAGCAAGTTTACCTTGGATATACGAATCCTCGATGTTCAAATTCTTGATTCGGCCCCAGTACACATTGCCAAAAAAGCCCACGCTGTCGCGTTCCGGAGCATATACAACCAGGCCGCGAATCGTATGGCCTCGACCGTCAAAGATTCCTTCGTACGCATAGCCCTTGTCGCTAAACGCACTTCCGATAGGAGTCCATTTGGTGAACTTGCAGGATGATCCGCCCTTCTTGATGCATTCCGGCGCAGGGACTATTGGTTCGAGCATTTCGCGGTTTGCAAGCGCCTTGGAGAACTCGGTAGAATCAAGGACATTTTCGTTGATGGTGATATCATCATCAAGGTAGGCGCAGGCAACGGAATCTGTACGCCCAGCATTGACCTCGTCGGCAAAGCCAAATAGTTCTTCTGCAGAAGTAATCCGGTAACAGCCGTCAGCATCTTTTTTCGGGGTCTGCGGAATGATCACCGCATTTGCATAAAGAGCCGCAAGCCCCACTAGAAAAAGCACCAACTTATTCATTCCACGTCTCCTTTTTTAATAGCCCAAACAATTTATCCATAACACGAACAACAAAATAGAAAAATAACTTATAAAAAAAAGCAACCCCGCAACAGTGTGCGGGGTGACCGTATAAAGCGTCGAGGAAGACAACGCGGCGCTTACAGTTCAATAATTCTGTCGTTCTGAAGCAACTGTTCGAAAGTCTGGCGTTCACGGATAAGCTTGATTTCGCCATTCGTGTACATCGTTTCGGCAGCGTAGCGACGGCTGTTGTAGTTGCTGCTCATGGCGGCACCGTAAGCACCGGCATCGTGCAGAACAAGGAGGTCGCCTACCTGAGCCTTCGGGAGCTTTCGCGTCACGACAAAGCCACCTTCTTCCTGCGTGAACACGTCACCGGATTCACAAAGCGGACCAGCCACAACAGCGTCAACAGTTTCGTTAAGTTCACGACCGTCACGGGCGACCACAGAAATGGCGTGGTAGCTACCGTAGAAGCTCGGACGAACAAGATCGGTAAAGCCAGCGTCGAGCAGGTAGAACAAGTTATCGCCCTGCTTCTTCACGGCGCGGATTTCGGCAACGAGGTAGCCGCTTTCGGCAACGAGGTAACGGCCCGGTTCCACTTCGAGGTGGACGTCGTGACCGATGCTCTGCTGGATGCGCTTGCGGGCGTTGTCCCACAAATCGTAGTAAGCCTTCACGTCAATGCGGTTGCCCTTTTCTTCTTCGTGATACGGAATCGGAAGACCACCACCAGCGCTGATCGTGCGGAGGTGAGAACCGAGGCGACGGCTTGCATCGACCATGGCGTCGCAAACCTGGGCCAAGTGTTCGAAGTCCGTGCCAGAACCGATGTGCATATGAAGACCGGTAATCCACATCCCGTTGCTCTGGGCGAGCTTGATGCAGTCCTTGATCTGTTCGTGCCAGATGCCGTGTTTGGAAAGGTCGCCACCGGTATTCGTCTTGCGGGAGTGACCGTGACCAAAACCCGGATTCACGCGGATCGTGAGTTCAGACTTCACACCGAAATCAGCAAGCTGCTGGATCATATCCGGAGAGCCCACGTTCACGGCAATGTCGTACTTCTTCACAAGTTTCAGAGCGTCACGATCGAAGATATCGGCAGTGTAGACGATTTCGGGAACCTTGCCCTTCTGTTGTCCACCCTTGAAGCCGGCCTTGAGGGCGCGCACAATTTCGCCAGCAGAGACTGCATCGACAGCACAGCCAAGCTTGCGGATGAGCGAAACCACAGAAAGGTTCGGGCATGCCTTCTGAGCAAAACGCACAGTGTCAAAAACCTGCACGTCCTTTACAGCACGTTCAATCGTCGCACGGTCATAGATCCAAAGCGGGGTGCCGTATTCACTGGCCGCTTTCAAAAGCACTGAATCAGGGATGGAGTATTTCATACGGCGCAAATTTAGCAAAAGGCGAGCGATGCGCGAGTCAAACTTGTTTGAACGAGCATATCCGAGCCGAGCAAAATGCAGAAAATGAATATTACAAAAAATGAAAAGGTTCCGGTGACCCGAAACCTCTTTTGTCTATACCCTGTAGGGCAAAAAAGCCCGTTCTTGGATCTAGCTTACACGTGCTTGATTTTGTTGTCGCCTGCATCCCAGTTCTTGCCGTCACAGACAAACTTGTATTCGTAATCGCCAGGAACGAGGGAAATCTTTGCAACCCAAAGACCGGTCTTCTTGTCCTTCTTGAGCATATCGGCATCGACAGCCCAGTTGTTGAAGGAACCGGCAACGGAGACGGTCGTAGCGAGCGGACAATCAGCAACGAATTCCACAGGAACCTTCTTCGGGGCGGCAGCCTTGGGAGCCTTAACGACCTTCGGGGCCTTCACGGCCTTTTCGGCGGTCTTCTTGGCGGGAGCCTTGGCAGCAGCACTCTTTGCCGGAGCCTTGACGGCCTTCACTTCGGCCTTGGCAACAGCCTTAGCAGGTTTTGCAGGCTTTTCGACCTTTGCGGCGGCCTTCGGGAGAGTCTTCTTGGCAGGAGCCTTTACGGTTTTTGCAGCGGACTTTTCTGCAGCGGGTTTTGCAGCAGCCTTCGTCGCAACTTTCTTTACGGGTTTTGCAACCACAGTTTTAGAATTCTTGGACATAATTATCTCCTCTTATTACTTAGTGTCCAAAATTTAGTAAAAAAAAATTTATTTTGCTATATTTGAAATATGCTTAAACAAATCATCGCTCCTAGCGTCTTGAACGCAAACTTCCTCGAACTCGGCAATGGTCTCAAGGCCATTGAAAACGGAGGCGCAGGCCTCGTTCATTTGGACATCATGGACGGACACTTTGTTCCGAACATCAGCTTTGGTCCGGGAATTTCCGCCTGCGTCAAAAAGGGCACGAACCTCCCGCTGGATTGCCATCTGATGATCGAGAATCCTGAAAACTACGTGGGCGAATTTGCAAAGGCCGGCGCAAGCATCATCAGCGTGCACGCAGAAACCACAAACCACCTCGACCGTCTCTTGCACCAGATCGCAGAACTCGGCGTAAAGCCCGCCGTGGCCATCAACCCGGCAACGCCTCTCGAAAGCATCAAGTACGTGCTTGACATCGTCGATATGGTGCTGATCATGTCCGTGAACCCGGGTTTCGGCGGCCAGAGCCTCATCCCGTATTGCCTCGACAAGATTCGCGAACTCCGCGCGCTCAAGCCGGAACTCAACATCCAGATCGATGGCGGCGTCAAGCTCGACAACATTCTCGCCTGCAAGGAAGCGGGCGCAAACATCTTCGTCGTCGGAAGCGCCATCTTCGGCAAGCCCGATCCCGAAGCCGTCTGCAAGGAATTTGTCGCAAAGGTTAACGGCTAGTCACGCCATTTGCCTTGTAGCGTTTTTCGCCATTGCGAACGATTACGTTATTACGCTCCCTCTGAACGAAGGGGGCGTTTTTCTTTTGCTCACTTCCCAACGAGAGTGCGTACGGAATTACAGACGACTTCACACGGCTATCCATAACAAAACTTCCGATGTAAATATTTTCGAGTCCATACGCAGAATCCATAAGCGAAAGGTTATTTGCAAAATGAATGCAGTCATCAGGTTTCGTTTCGCTACAGACCTTCAAGTAGGCATCCAAACGAATACCATTCCAATCTTCATACGTTCCTAGATTCACTTCGAAAGCAATTTCGTTATTCCCGTCAAAGGTCATCACCGTATCGGCCCCCTTGATTTCGATTTTACGGCTATAAACCTTCATGAAATCGACAGAATCCAGTGGCTTATCGATATTGAGTGCAGCGATCGTGTCCAGCAAACCAAAATTCGCCATTCCATGAACGTAAAGCGAAGCCTTCATCTTTCGCGTCAAGTTTCCAAAGCCCACGTTCTGAATGCGGAGCTTCGCACGGAATACGCCATCGGCGCCAACAGTATCGCTCAGCCACGATTCACGCAACACAAAGCGATAGCCCAGGTGGTCATTGATGTACTTGAATCCCGTGAGCGAATCGACTTTCGCAGGGTCGTAATCAAAATCCTTCTTTGTGAACGGAGTCTTTTTCCAACTATCAATCAAGTTGTTGTTCCACTGGATGTTCAGATAACTTGTATGCGTTCTAAAGCCTTCGTACGAGAGGAACTCCGGAGTATTGATGACCTGGTAGCCCGCCGCCGTCGTCAAGGCTTCCCCACCATAAGGCGTGTTGATACCGTACTTTTCGAGCCACGCGACACCCTCTTCGCGGCAGATGGACGTCTTGCAATCGGCGCCCCAGGTTCCGTAATCGTATTGCGTGCCCAGGTAACCGTCGTTGAACATTCCTACGCGGTACATCGTATCGCCTTTCGCCTTTGCGATTTCCTGGAACGTATCACCTTCGATATAAAAGTCCTTGCCCCAGTCATCAAAGCCCAACACCTTTGCGGAATAGTTGCCCGTACGCGTCAAGATTTTCAGTTCTGGCGGAGTGTTCTGCAGCATCAAATTTACGGCTTCGGACACGCGGTCATACGTGATATTCGTATCGCTGTGCATTTCGCCGTAGGCACCGTGCATTCCCATTTCGAGCGCAACGATCACATCGGTATTCTTCGAAAGCACAGGCGCGAGCTGCTTTACATGTTGCAGCACCCACTTGTGATCCGGCGTCACATTACTACGGCCGTTGTACCACGGGTCATAACAAATGCGGACAATCACGTGACCGCCAAAGTCACGGATGTTATCAAAAGTCTTTTGCAAAACGTTCAAGGCATCTTCGGTCAAGTCCTGGCTCACGCCACGCGTCGTATCTTTTTTGCCGCCAGTCGTATCGATCCCAAGCCACGCATTGCTACTGAACTCCGAAATCTCGGCACGCAAATGCAAAAGCTTGCTATACGGTTTTTCAATCGGCTTGCCGCCCGAAGGCTTGAGGTGCAAAACCTGCGGCGTATAAAATCCACGGTCGTAATTTGCAAGGGTCGTCATGGCATCGGTCGTATCAATGCTCTGCTTGACAAGCCCAGCCGCCCAAAGTGGGGACTGCAAGAAAACAGCCACCAGGCCAAGCAGCGCCACATCCCTCAACACACGAAATCTAAAAGCCAAAAAACACATACCCATAATATATAAGTTTTTAGTGGCATTTGTACATTTATCCATTTGCAGATGACCACCACGCCGTAACACCAACTCCATAAAAATTATATTTGCGCCGTTTTTTAGGAACAGAGCTAAGCGATTATGTTGATATACGCAAATAAAGTATTTAACAATCCTGTAGAAACCATCGAAATCTTCGAGCCCAAAGACGTAAAACCTGCATTGGACAAAATTGAAACGCTAAAGGACAAAGGGCTTTATCTCGTAGGCTACCTGAGATACGATCTCAAAAAAGCAAGTTCCTTGCCGCTCGTGTATTTCGAGGCATTTGAATCCTTTACCCCATTCGAGCATAGAATTCCCGAAACCAAAATCGGAACCATCGTCAAGCCGCTCATTTCTAAAGAAGATTACACCGAAAAAGTCGGTTACATCAAAGAGCAGATCAAGAACGGCATTACATACGAAGTCAACTACACTTACCCTTCGACGTTAAAAACGAACGCTAGCGAAACCGAGCTGTACCATTACCTTTTGCAAAATCAAAAAACGCCCTATAACGCCTTTTTGCAGAACAAGTACGAGTCGATTCTCTCTTTTTCGCCGGAGCTGTTTTTTGTCAAGAAAGGGAACAATATTCTGACCAAGCCCATGAAGGGAACAATCAAGAGAGGCAAAACGGACGAAGAAGATGCGGCGCTGAAAGAGTTCCTGTACAACGACCTGAAGAACCGTACCGAAAACATCATGATTGTCGACTTGCTGCGCAATGACCTTGGTCGGATTTCAAAACCAGGAAGTGTCAAGGCCGACAAGCTTTTCGAAGTCGAACAACATAAAACGCTTTTCCAGATGACGTCCGAAATTTCATCGGAACTCAAGGACACCACGACTCTTTACGACATCATCCAGGCCATTTATCCGTGCGGTTCCATTACCGGCGCGCCCAAGATTTCGACGATGGAGGTCATCGAGAAAGCAGAACCGTTCCCACGAGAAGTGTACTGCGGCGCCATCGGGTACATTCACGGCGACGAGATGATTTTCTCTGTGCCCATCAGAATTCTGCAAAAGAAAAACGGCGAAACGGATTACCGCTACGACGCCGGCAGCGCCATCACGTGGAGTTCTACTGCCGAAGAC
The DNA here is from genome assembly GCA_045224895.1 of Fibrobacter sp. Lineage (GTDB taxonomy): Bacteria > Fibrobacterota > Fibrobacteria > Fibrobacterales > Fibrobacteraceae > Fibrobacter. Next base: position 36,228 of record JBGVAT010000069.1, on the reverse strand, counting down.
GAATGGAACGAAACGCTCACCAAGGCAAAATTCCTGGAAACCGACTTTTCGCTCATCGAAACCGGCATTACCGATTTTGAAATGCACATAGCAAGGCTCAAGAATTCCGCAATGGCGCTCGGCTTCACCTGGAACAGCGACCTCGAAAAAATCAAATTCGATCCAAGCATCGTCAATAGAATCGAGCTGTTCAAGGACGGGCATTTCGAAGTCACAACGAGAGCGATTCCTGCGCCCAAGCAGAATCCGAAAGTCCGCATTGCGCACAAAGTCAATTCCTCTAATCCGTTTCTGTACCACAAGACAAGCATCCGCCTCCCGTTCCCGAAAGAGGTCTTTGACGAAATCTGCGTGAACGAGAAAGGCGAACTCACTGAAGGCACATTCACGAACATCGGCGTACAACTGAACGGAACCATCTACACACCGCCGGTCGAATGCGGGCTTTTGAACGGGGTGACGCGCCAGAAGCTCCTCCGCGACGGAAAAATCAAGGAAAAGATTCTGTACCCGAGAGACTTGAAGAACGCAGACAAAATATACTGCTTCAACTCTGTGCGCGGAGTTGTGGAAGTAACGCTCGACGAATAACAGGCACACTACGCCTTCGGCGAAAGGCGATCCCGCAACAAGTGCGGGATGACAATCCGGGGGACAATGCAAAAAAAAAGTGATCCCGGCATAAAGCCGGGATGACATCAAAAACGGGAATGTCTAAACGAAGAATTACTTCACGAGTGCGTTGGCGTGGCCGCTGTAAATGGCCTGCAAGGCGCCAGCGAGGTAAGCGAGCGGAGCGTTCCAGTTGATGGCCACTTCGTTCGTCGCATAGCTGCAACGGTTGTCAATGTAGGCAAGTGCCGGCTTTTCGGCAGTAGCGTAGTTCGGGCACTTCCAGAGTTCCTTGCCGTCAAGGTTGATGTCCTGCTTGCCCAAGTGCGGACCGCCCACGAGCATACCCGGCACCGGATCATCGACAAAGTCAGATTCGCTTACGCGGTGGTGCGGGAAACGCGGGCTTCTAAAGCCAAATCCCGTGACGTAGGAAATTTCCAACGGGTTCTTACCGAGCAAGTAATCCAAGCACTGCTGGGCACCATCCAAATAGCTCTTGTCTCCCGTGACATAGTAGGCGTGCAACAACACAATACCGTTATTTGCCATAGCGCTGTTACTACCCCAGTTCCAGCTAGACGGAACAGCCGGGAGCCTGTAAGCACTCGTATCGCCAATGGCACGGAGTTCGTTGGCCACCTTGAGCAAGGCCTTGCGAGCTTCGCTGCCGAGCTTCGCGCCAAATTCCGTCGAATCCATCGCCACGCGGTAAACAGCGAGCATGTTCACGTCACCCCACCAGGCTCCATCAGGACGGAACTTGTACTGCTTCAAGTCCTTGAGGTAATCGGCCTTCTTCGTTGAGCGGTAAAGTTCAGCGGCAGCAAAGGCGAATTCGTCCTTGCCGTTTTCGTCACCATAGGTGTAGTCACCCGTTTCGACATCAGACGGCTGCTTGTACAGAGCCTTCGGATGACGTTTTGCCCAGTAGTAAGCGACTTCGGATGCCTTGAGCATCTTGTTTGCAAAATCCTTGTCGAACTTGGCGTACACGCGGGAAGCCTGGGCCATCACGGCTGCAAAATCAAGCGTTGCGGTCAAGCTCTTTTCGATCGCATAACGCAAGGCACCATCAATGTCGGGCATCGTGCTGGAGCCGAATTTGAGGGACGTGAGCTTGTGATAAACGCCGCCGTCCTTGTCCTGCATCGAAAGCATCCAGTCGAGGTTCCAGCGGATTTCTTCCAGAAGTTCCGGCATCTTCGGGAATTCACGCGGGATGTTCCATTGGAGCGTATCCGCAAAAGCCGGGAAATGTTCATAAAGTTCCAAGAGCGTAAACACGGTAATGCCCGAGTTCACAATGTACTTGCCATAGTCACCGGCATCGTACCAGCCACGCTGCGACTTGATAATTTTCGCTTCGGCAGTCTTGGGAGCGGCCTTGCCCTGTTTTTTGGCGACCGTCGTTGCCGTCGGCAAATCCGTACCGTAAACAATCACCTTGTCGTCGATATGACCTGCGGCACGGGCCCACTTGCCGGCATACTGCGTTTCGAGAGCCATACCGGCACGCTGGAAGTAGAACCACTTGATGGCAGCCTTCGTCAGGTCCACGTAAACGTTCTCGCCGATGACCACCGGATTACCGATGTAGCCATCCCTGTAAAGACGGTACGTACCGGGCTTCTTGATCGACGAAATGTCGTACGTCTGGACTTCTTCGCCACTGTATTCCCAGTCATAGACCATCGGGGCTTCGAGCGTAAGCACCACATTGCCCGCCATATCGCGAACTTCGAGCGGATTGGCATCATTACCGGGGATCACAATCGTCTTTTCGGATTCCGGAGCAAAACCAAGCTGGTTCGCCAACGGGATAGCAAAAGACGGAACAGCAAGGGCAAACGCAGCAATTAGTTGTTTACGCATACAAAACCTCATTTTCCTTAAAGATACCTTTAATTTTATCAAAACGTACTCTGGATGGGCATATTAATGTTTACCGTAGGTAACAAGTGTATTAAGTGTAGTGGGTGGGTGCGGCGCTGTAGGCAGTGGTTAGTGGCTAGTGGTTGGATCTGTGTAAGGCGCCCCCGGAAAGGCATACGAGGCGAATGCTGCGGCAAAAAATTTATTCTTTGGCATAGCTGAGCCGAAGGGCATTGCGCTTGCGCAACAAGTCCGGGGTGACAGGCCGAGGTGACAAGCGTACAAAAAAAGCCCCGCGGGGTTCCGCGGGGACTTTCAAACCTTGTCTTCTACGAAGATTACTTCTTTGCGTTCTTGTAGTTGACGCCCGGACGGAGTTCGAGACCAACCGTCACAAGGAGAGATACGATCGGTTCGTAGTGGTCCTGGGAAAGGTCATAGACGGCGACGCCGGCCATACCTTCGCTCTTGACGTGCTGAGCCACAGCCTTCACGGACGGAATGCCCATGAACACGATGGATTCGGTTTCGCTCACAGCCACTTCGGACTTGGAAGCTTCATCGAAAGTCACCGTGTAGTCCGGCGTGTCAAAGCGGTTCATGAGTTCGGCATACGGGAGGTAACCTTCGTTACCGCTGCCCACACCCTGATGACTAGAGCCAAGGCCCTTTGCACCGGCAAAGGACTTACCGTAGAGGAACACCACCGGGGCAAGGAGATCCTTGTTCACGCCGGCAGAAGCCACTGCGTCAAGCGTTTCCTGCACAGAGTTTGCGCTCTGGTTCGGAACGAGGCTGCTTTCGCTTTCGGTCATGAGGTCAGTCATGAACACGTCGACATAAGCGGCGCGGTTCAAGGCTTCGGCCTTGTAGGCGTCCATGCCGCCAGCCGGGTAAATCACGGCCGTCACCGTGGAGCCCGAAAGACCGTCGACCAAGGCGTTCAGCATCTTGGCGTAATCTTCGGAATCATCCGACGTGAGGTTCTGCCAGTCGAGTTCGACGCCATCGACACCGTTCGAAGCAACCCAGTCCTTGACGTTCGAAACGAAGGTGGAGAGGGTTTCGTCAGAAGAAGCGATAGCCTTCAAGTTCGATTCAGCTTCCATACCACCAACAGACACGATAATCTTGACACCGTTTTCCTTGGAAAGGTTCACAAGATTCTTGAAGTTGTCGGCATCGTATTCATCAGCCAAGGCAACGGAACCGTCTGCACTCGGAGCGACAGACATATAGTGAATGTCGGTCACGAAGTTATAACGGATGTCCTTTGCGTAGAACTGGGAATACTGACTCCAATAAGGATAGAAGCCAATCACCTTGTCAGCAGCTGCCTGGGCCATAGAAGCGCAGCCCATAGCGAGAGCCAATGTAATAACTTTAAAGTTCATTTGAATACCTCATCCTATTGAATCACGCGGTCAGCGCCAGCTGCGTCACGGCAGTAAAGATTTGTATCGGCAACAAATTTCATGGCATCGGCAGCCTTTTCTGCCGTAGCAGAAGCTCTCTGCAGAGTATCAATCTTGAGAGTCTTGCGATCCGGATGATTAACCAGATCAGCTGCTTCTGCATCCGTGCAAAGACGGTAAGCCCAACCATGAGTCTGACCAAACATGATGTACTGCTGGGAGATCAAGAATTCATTGACAGGGATTTTCTGCAATTCAGCAAGGTCTTCCGTCGTTTCAATCAAGTTGAATCCAAGAAGATTTGCAAGAACAGTCTCATCCGCCTGATCCGTTGCCCAATTAGCAGCATTGTAGCCACCCAAATACGGGTCAGCGTAAATGGAAGCAAGGGCAGCCGTGTTAGTCTTGAATGCAGCTTCGTCATTAGCCTTGAGCGTTGCGACATCTAAGCCCTGCTGTGCCCATGCAGCTTCGGTTGCTGCATTCTTGTTGCTTACATAGTCCTTGATCTGAAGAATGCGCAATTCCGGATGCAAGGCCATATAGACGTTCACGTCGAAATCTGCCGGGAACGAATCCGAATAAGGGTCACTAACACTCATCGAGGAGCAAGCGCCCAAGACGCCTGCCAAGAGAATCATTGTGTACTGGTAAAGTTTTTTCATTTTCAGCACCTCTTAGAAATTGACCGTGACATCGGCGGCAACGACGTTCTTGTTGATGGAAAGCTTGTTTTCGACACCAGCAAACACATAGTTCAATTCGTTGGAAAGCATACCGTACTGCACGGACAGGTAAGACAACGAAGCGAGCTTGACGCGAACACCGGCCATGACCAGGCTTTCCGTAGACTTGTTCACGACGGCCTGATCCAAAGTAACGCCGTTGTCAAACTTCTTTTCGAACAGCTGGAAGCCAGCGAGGAACGAGAACGGTCCCCAGAAATCAGCCGTAAGACCAGCGATAAAGCGGGTAGCAGAACGCTTCAGGTAAGCCGATTCCTTGCTGGAGGAGAAGGAAGTCTGAACGAGAACCGTGCGGTCAATATTGGTAAGTGCGCCAATATCAACACCGAGTCCAACACCGAATTCGGTGAACTTGTTTTCTTCGTAAGGAACAAGACCACCCAAAGACGGAGCGTAGGTCTGAGTCAACATGTTGAAGCGAGCATTGAAGAACACCTTGTCGTCCCAGTTAGCGTCGGCCTTAGCCGTGATACCCTTGCGGTCCGGAGTGGCAACGCCGTACGGCAGAGCAAGACCCACGGACGGATCAAGAGCGATAAGCGGATCCAGTTCGAGCTTCTTGGAGATGGTCGCCGTGTAACCGTTACGGTAGAAGTGACCATTCTTGTAGTTGTTGTTCAAGCGGGTAAAGAGATATTCACTTTCGGCATCACCGTAGTTGGAGAGTGCGTTCGTGCGGTTCGTGGTCATCAAGTTCGTGGCCTGCAATGTCGTAGAGTTGTAGACATTGAAGTAGAGGTTTTCGAGACTCGAAGAACCGAAGACAGACATGATCAGGCTGTCGACCGATTTGCCATACATAGCGTTGGCATTCAGGATGGTTGCACCGCCCTGGTAAACCGGCGAAGAAGCGAGTTCAGACCAGAAAGTGGAATCCGTCTGGAGGTAACCGGCGCTAACCTTGAAATCGACGTTAGCGATGTCGCCCTTGACAAAGAGGTTTGCAAAGAGGCTCTTGCCGTCTTCATCACGATATTCTTCGTTCGTAATATCCTGATAATTGACGTTGCTTTCTCTTGCATAGACAACCTTGTTGCCCTTCAAAACGGCCTGAGCAAGTTCGTATCCGTACTTGGTCTTGTCGACCACGTAGTCACGATTGACGCTCCACTTCGACATAGCAAATTCGCCATCGAGACCGAAGGTCACCGGAAGAGTCGGGAGAACCTTCTTGGAATCGAAGGCTGCATCGACAGAAATCACTCTGTTCGTTTCGTAATAGACCGTATCCGTATCGAAGATCTGCTTAGAGCGACGGGTGAGCTTGCGGTCAAACACGTTGACAAAGTTCACGCCGAGGTGTGCCCCATAGGCATCGGCTCCAACACGAGCGCCAAGGAGGTAGCGGTCGGAGAAGTCGAAGTCAAAGAACACCTGGTCCACTTTCTTTGCAGTATTGCGAAGGCGGGCACCCGTGAGCTGAGCCGTAACGTTATCGACGACGCCAAGGCTTCCGCTATTGTAAACGACGTTAAGACCGTGCAGCAAGCGGCGGCTGGTCGTATCCAAGTTGCGCTTTTCGAGAGCTTCGCGGCGCTTTTCCGCAAAGATTTCCGGTTCCTGGAGGATTTCGGTCTGCGGAGTGAAAATGGTGAGCGGCGTATAACCGACACGCATGTAACCCAAGTTGAAGTCTACATGCTTGTTCAGGATGGTACCATCATAAGAGAACCAGTGACCGATAACCGGATTGTTGTTCTCGTCGTAGGCACTCTGCCAATCCTTGTGCAAGCGCAACTGGACGTCAATCATGGTCTCGGAACTCGGACGAGCGGTCAAGCGCAGGTTCACGTCCGTGAATGCCTGGTTTTCCTGAGTCGGAGATTCGCTGGAATACTGGTCGGAATTGCCGATAGAAACAAGACCACCTGCCTTTGCCGTACCGTTGATCTTGAGTCCCAACACTGCGGCGTTGAGAGAATCCAACTTTTCGAGCAAGGACTTCTGTTGTGTAACAACTTCAGCATTGTTGTCTGCAGCAAATGCAGTCACAGCCGAAAGGGCTACAGCGGAGGTCATTAAAAATTTGCGCATGTTCATATTGAAATTCATTCTAGTTACCTCCCATTAAAATTCCACATTAATGGAAGCTTCAAAGATAGACTGACTAAATTCATGCTTGTAGACACCCAAAGCGCCGTCACCTAACTTAGTGCTGAAGTAGTCAGGCAAGTTGCGAGTCGATCCTTCAAGAGCGGCAGTGTTGTAGTCGTTCTTGACGTTGACCATGCCGTAGTTGATGGCAAGCCATGCGTTGTCGCCAACCACATAGTCGAAGCCGACCATCCACTGCATCTGCTTGCTCTTCATGAGAGGAACGTCACGACCGACGGAAGCATTGGTTCCGGCAGCGCTACCGAGCAAAGAACCGTAGTCGGAATTGATCATCTGGAAGCCAGCCGTGATGCCGAGGCGCGGCAAGAACTGGGCAGAAAGACCAGCGTTGATAAAGTCGCTAGAAACCTTTCCTTCGGTAATTCCGAGCGCCGTAGTCGTAGCAGAGCCAGCAAGAAGCGTCGTCTTACCTTCGGAATGCTTGTACGAACCGGAGATTTCAGCAGTCTTGTTGTAACCGGCACCGATGAACTTCGCAACATCGAACTTGAGGCCTGCACCGTATTCCATGTAGGAGACCTTGTCAAATTCAGGATTTGTGACCTTCACCTGGTTGAACATATCGAAAAGGATCTGGGCTTCGACCTTCTGTTCCCAATCGCCCTTGATGTTGGCGCGGACACCCATGCGGTTCGGAGTTGCAAGACCGTTCGGCAAAGCGAGCTGAAGTGCATCGTCCGTCATCTGGCTCAAGAGAGCAAGCTGAGCGCGGGAGTAGACGTTGGAACCCCAAGAGTTCTTGTTGTAGATACCAGCATTGTAGCTCTGGCTCTGACCGTCTCTGATCTTGACGTCATCGGTACCAAGAGAACGTTCCGATGCAGCAAACTTCGGAGAGTAGTTGTAGAGAGCGTCGAAGGTGGAGTAAAGCGGAGAGTTCACGCCATACTTGACCGTGTTACCGTCCTTATCGGAGTTGAGGATACGCTGAGCAAAGAAGCTCGGGGACTGGGCCAGATTGTTGAACCACTTTTCGTCGTTGCGAATGAAGTCCAAGGCAAGAGCCGCATTCCAGGAGTTGTCAACCTTGTAGCCAGCGTTCAAGGTAGCAAGCAAGGCAGAACCGTTCACGTTTTCTTCGGTGTATCCAGCAGGAACCATTTCGCCAGTCGTAGGATCCGGCGCAGAATTCGGAGACTTGACCTTGTCCATGGACATAGCATATTCAGCAACGAGGTCAAGAACGAGGTTCTTGTTGTTGAGGATGCCAGACACATCGGCACCGACGCGGCCGCTAAAGACGAGCGTCTGCTGCGGGGAATCTTCGTACGGATTCACGAGCTGACGTACATATTCAGCACCCGGAACGTAGGAGGACGGGTCTTCGTGGCGGTAGATGTAGCTCTTCGTCTTTTCGTTGTCGAAGATGAACATCGGAGTCAAGCCGACGTAGACATTCTTCTGGAGCGGAAGAAGTTCGAAGTTACCGGCAGCGACAAACTTATCCGTATTGGATGCGAGCGAGAAACCGTCAATTTCGGTATCGTTCGGAAGGATGTTGCCTTCGGCACCGCTAAAGTCAAGGACAGAAACGCGGTTCACGCGGGCAAACAAGGCTTCGGCACGGAGTTCACCGATCGAAGGATTGATTTCCTTGCGGAACTGGATGCTTGCACCCTGAAGGTTACGCTTGTTGCCTTCGAGGAGCTGTTCCTTTTCGGCCATGTGGCGCTTGCGGGCGAAAATCGTCGGTTCGTACATGATGTCGACACCGGGATTGAAAATCGTCAGCGGAGAGATCTGTTCGCGGAAGTCACCGGCAACCCAGTAGAGGTAATTGCCGACATTGCCTTCGACGTTGAGCCACTTGGCTTCGAGAGTCTTAGCTGCGGCAGCGAAGTATTCCTGCATACCGCCACCGAGACGCATCATCACGTTGGCACGGACATTTTCGTACGGACGGAAGCCGAAGTTCAAGTCGGCAGTCACGAATTCGTTACGTTCGACGTCCTGCATCGAGTTAAGGTTCGACGGATCCTGATCCGTATCGAAGCTAGAACGCTGGGCAACAGCACGAATGCTACCAGTAATTTCAACACCACGCTTGGCATTGGCGCTATCGGCCTTTGCTTGCAATGCCTTTTGGTTGTCCGCAATTGCAGAAGCCGAAGAGGCTACCGAAGCTGTAAGAAGGGCGAATAAAATTCTTTTCATTTTCATATTCATTTTTAGCAACCTCCCTTAGAACCATGCCTTGGTTTCAGCAGCTATGTAATGGGAATGCCAATCATTTTCAGGAACGAGTTCGTCAGAGTGCGTCATGAACTTGTAACGGAAGTGGAGGCCAACGCGGTCAGAGAAGTCCCAGTCAAAGCCAAGGCCAATTGCAAAGTCCTTGTAGTTGATCGGGCACTTTTCGTAGTAGAAGGGGCTGACTTCGTAAGTGTAAGTCGGATTGGCCTTCTGCCATTTACCGGTAGAATTGGTCACGGAAACCGCTCTGTAAGCCTTTTCGGATCTGAAGGTTTCGAGACCGAGGATACCCACCATGTGGAAGGTCGGGGTCACGGCGACAGTCGGTTCAAACTGGCCATAGAAGCTCGTCATGAGCATGTTGGACTGCTTTTCGGAAACAGCAATCGGAGCAAACGAGGTCGAAACACCGGAGAGGGCGACGAAAGCCGTCATCATGATGTTGCGGTCGGTATGCAGCCAGTGGCTGATGTCGTAGCCACCCATGAAGGACAAGTAGGTAGACCACTTGGCATGGGTCGGAACTTCCTGCTTGGCCACCTGGGCACCGTTATCGTAAGCAGCGAAAGATTCCCACAGTTCCCAGGTACCACCATAAAGACCACCGCGCTGACGGTTCATCTTCACGCCTTCACCTGCATCCCTCTGCACACCGGCACGAGCGATATAGCGGGCGTCTTCGGCAGCGTTACCGGAGTCAGCCACGAAGAGCGGCTTGTGCTTGGTCCAGGAGTTGGAGCTTTCCCACATATTGCGGCCGTTCAGACGGTAGTTGAAAGCAATCACGTCCTGACCCGGATCGATCTGACGATGCTGGGCATACTGGAAGTCAAAGTAACCACGGTTGAAGCTCGGTTCCAACTTGAAGTTGATACCGGCCATGTTCGGGGAGTAGCGGAGGGCGCCTGCGTTGAGGTAGGTTTCGTCCTTGCGCCAGCCCGGGAAACGGGACGGGTTAGAAAGGGAGTACGGAGAGTAGAAGCCCGGCTGGAAGAACACGAGTTCAGCAGTCATCGGCCAACCTTCGACATACTTGCTCTGAGCCTTCACATAAATACCGACCTTCGGATCAGCCATATTGGATCTCTTGGCATTTCTGGAGTAACCCGACTGCTTGTCATCAGGATTAAAGTTGCTCACAGCTTCGGACTGATAGAAGACCGTGGAATCCGTGATGCTCACGCCTGCATCGGCCATCAAGTAGAGCTTCGGGGTAATGTTGCCCTTGACGTCGGCGGTAATCACGTGAGTGTTGAGGAGGGTCGGGCTCATGCCGTTGTTGACCCACTGGCTACGGAATTCTTCTTCGTCGATGATGCCATCATCATAGGTCACGCCCATGTAGTTCAAACCGACGGTAAGATTGTCGGCGATCTTTTCCTTGGCGATACGGCCATGAAGGACAGTACCACGGAAATCGTAGCTACCCATCATTTCGAGTTCGCCCGGCTGACCACCGTACATGCGCAGACCATCGCGAGTACCCATATCGGCATCTGCCGGCTGGGACACGAGGAACTGAGCCTTGAAATCGTACGGGAGCTGATAGATGTTAGCAAACACGCCACCGAAGGAACGGTTCGTCCAGAATGCACGACCACCTTCCTTGACCGGCTTGAAAGCCTTTTCCTTATAGTAGGTAGAAACGGTCTTTTCGTCTTCGAAAAGTTCGTACTGCCAGACGAAACGTGGGTTGGTTTCACGTTCCCACATGGTAAGCGGAGAAGCGTTTGCCCAGATAACACCACCTGCAGTGACGTAAGCACCGAAGACACCGGCACGGATATCAACGCCGACGTTCAATTCTTCGTTGATCGTCGAAGAATAGTAGTCGGTAGAGTGGTCGTAGAGAGCGCGTTCGTCGTAGTTGCCCGGAGCCTGGGTCGGATTCTTAGCGTACTTGTTGGCATAAGTACCGCTCAAGTCAAACGGGAAAGACAAGTTGGTGAACAACGTAATGTAGGAGTTCGGCATAGCGACAACGTTCACGTTCAAGACGGCGTCGACGGCTGTGCGAGCCTTATCGCTCTGAACCCAGGGGCTTTCTTCGGAATAGTGGAAATTCTTCAAACGGAAAGCCATGTAACCGGAGACTGCCAGTGGCAGATCGTCCTTGCCGAGGAGCGTAGATTCCATGTTACCGGAAAGGGTATCCAACGAAGCGTGGAGGGAATCAAGCTGCAACTGCGGAGGAAGAGCCCATGCAGCACCGAGGCTAGACGCTAATAAAAGGGAAGAAACTGATTTGCGCATAAAATCCTCTTAAATCTCGTTGCGGAACGGATAATGAGCCGGGCCTTCGTACGGCTTGCCGTGCTTCTTGATCACGATATCGTCAATCCAAACCTTGAAGGATTCGTTTTCGTCCTTACGGACTTCAAGACGGAAACCCTTGAAGTTGGACCATGCGAACGGGAGCATCACTTCGCGCGTGTTCTTGGCATCCCAGTAAACACCGGTATTGCCGAAGAGCTTCAGAGGAATGCTGAAGTGCTTCCATTCAGTCGTAATTTCGCCAAGGCTCTTGGAGCGGAGCTTCACCTGGAGGGATTCGCCGTTGCTCTTCACGCCATCGTCAACGAGCACGAACAGGGCATTTTCGCCACCCTGGGCACCCTTGAGCCAAAATTCGAGAACGCCTTCTTCGAGATAAGGAGTCAAGTCCACGGAACCCGCGATACAGATTGCCACACCGGAGTAGTCACTTGCGATAAGTTCGATTTCCATGGAGAGCGCACCTTCCATAGCATACTTATCCGTGAGTATCGGTTCGGGGTTTTCACGCGGATACTGGTAGGTATAACCACCACCACGAGGGATAGCCTCGCGCATGACAACGGTGACAACTTCCTTATCAGGACGGAACGGTTTGGGTTCCTTCATGACAAAGTGAGACTGGTCGCGGTCGCGGTAATCGCTAAAACCGTAGCCAGCAAAAGAAGATGAAGCAAGAAGCATCGCCGCTAGAGCGGACTTCCAAATGGCTTTTTTTAAGTTTCCATTCATAATAGGTACAATTCTCCAAATTCGGATCACCTACAATATAGCTTGTTTTTTGAGAAAGTCGAATTCTCTCTTTGCAAAAAAGGCTTTGCAAAACGTGATCCATCAACGAAATACCGCTAGCCAAGCCGTGTAAACACTGGACTCAAGCGTATACAGATTTTTTTCGACAGTCAACGTTTAGTTTTATTTACAAATTAAGACAAATGACATCGGTCACAATGGACTCAAGCGTAAACACACAATTCTATTACGCAATTTTTTATTTTTCTTTTTTGATATAGATTTTGAGAACAGATACTTTGAGTACAAAACATTTAGTTTTGGGGGTCACAATGATTAAACGCCTTTTTACACTTACAGCAATCGCAATCGGATGCGCCTTCTGGGCTTGCGATAGCGGAACGTCCGCCCTGCCCGAATACAAGGGCAGCGACCAACCCAGCAACACGCGAGCAATCGTCCCTGTTGACTACTCCGCAGGTAGAGCCATGAATGCCCTCCTCGGCCGAGGCATCAACCTGGGCAACGCCTGGGAATCCGAAGGATCCGACGACAACGGCTGGGGAAACCCCATCCGCGACAAGGACTTTGCCACCATCAAAGCCGCAGGCTTTAATTCCGTACGCATTCCGGTCCGCTGGGACCAGGATGCCGACAAGACCACACACTTCGTGAACGCCAACCGATTGCAGGGAGTCGTTGAAGACATCAATCTCGCCATCGCCAACGGACTCGCCGTCGTCGTAAACTTTCATCATTACAATGACCTGAACTGCGCCGGTGGCGGCGGCAGCCGATGGAATTACGAAACCCAGAAACAAGAAAAGTGCCTCTACAACGCTGCAAAGTTCCAGGAAGAAAAGACCCATTTCCTTGGCATGTGGAACCACGTCGCATCGACTTTGAACGCCTTCCCCGACAATATGGTCGTTCTTGAAATCCTGAACGAACCCAGCATCCCCTACGATACCATCGTGGACCAGCTGATGAACGACGCGTACACAGTCATCCGCGCAGCAGCCCCCGGCAAGACCATCATGTTCGAATCATACCACATGGCAAAATTCGGGGACCTTCCCTCTCTGCATTTACCGGCTGACGGCAACATCATTTATAGCGGACACTTCTACCAGCCCTATACCTACACCCACCAGGGTCACGGTTACGACTGCCGTGGCGATGCCGCAAAGACCATCGTCGCACCGGACAGCATGAAATACTACAGCCAGCAGGCATTGCGCCTGTACCCCGACATCAACGGCGTAGACCACGTTCCTCTGAACATGGGTGAATTCGGTGTCGCCGGCGGCGATGCAGGTCAATACACCTGCGGAAAAGAAGGTCCGAGCAACGAAGGCAAGGCAGAATGGGCCATGAAGACGGCTCAGGCAGCCATCGCGAACGGCATCTCGTTCCATTACTGGGGTTTCGGCAAGACGGGCGGATTTGACGCCTACGACGTCGATGCAGAAGCATGGTTCCCGGGATTCCCCGACGCGCTTATAAGATAAAGGATTTACGGGCGGACAAGCGTCCCCGACCAGTGTTCATCAAAGAAGGCTTGGAACAGAGGTTCCGGGCCTTTTTTCAATTCTTCGATGACTTCGGCAATCGGGCGGTGGCTGCGGTAAAGTTCGCGGAAAGCACGTTCAAAGAAGGCGATACGTTCAGGCGGGAACTCGCTTGCATGGAGACGGAGCGCATGGAGGTTGAGAGACGCAAAGCGCAGCGGATTGCCAAAGGCGCGGCTGCACGGAGGAACGTCATAATCGACCTTGAGCGTCCCACCGACAAAAGCATAGGCCCCCACCTGGTTACGCTGCTGCACGGCGGTCGTGCCGCCAATGGTTGCGAACTTTCCGATACGCACATGGCCACCGAGCTGGCATCCGTTCGCAATGACGGCACCCTCGCCAATCTGGCTATCGTGCCCCACGTGGGCATAGGCCATGATCAATACGCGAGATCCCAGGCGGGTACAGCCTCCCCCCTGGACGGTACCGCGATTAAGCGTCGTGTATTCACGGATAATGCAGTTTTCGCCAATTTCAAGGCGAGTCGGCTCGCCCGCATACTTGAGGTCCTGCGGAGGCGCCCCCAGAATCGCACCGTCATAAACGTGCGTATTAGCCCCGATCTTCACGCCGCCGTAAACACGCACACGGGACTCCAGCACTACATTTTCGCCAATTTCCGCCCCTTCGTCAATAACGCACCAAGGACCGATAACAGCAGAATCGTGGACTTTAGCTCCAGAATGAATGTAGGCGGATGGGTGAATCATGAGCGGAAAAATAGTATTTTGCTACATTTCGGCACATGGGCGATTACATTATCGCAGGTCTTACCGCACTTTACGCATTCCTGTTCCTATTCTTCATCATAGGACTGTTAAAGACGCATCGCTACAAAGGGAAAAAGGCAACCCCGAGCGTCTCGGTCGTCGTGCCGATGCGTAACGAAGAGGAATTCGCAGAACGCACGCTCGAAGCGCTTGCCGAACAGGATTACGTCGGCGAATGGGAAGTCATCTGTGTCGACGACCGCTCCACGGACCGCACGCTCGAGATTCTTGAAAGGTTTGCCGCCACGCATCCGCGATTCCGCGTCTTGAGCCTCCCGCAAGACTTACCGCAAATCGCAAGTCCCAAGAAGCGCGCCCTCGAAAGCGCCTTCAAGATTGCAAAAAACGAAGTCCTTTTGACGATGGACGCCGACTGCATCCCGCGCAAGAGCTGGATCACCGCCATGGCGGGCCGATTTGTCGACGGCATCTGCATCGTGCAGGGCCCCAAGCAGAACAACGGCACACGCTCCATGCCACACCTCTACCAGAAACTTGAAACGCTCGGCTACACCGCGATGGAAGCCGCCGGATTTAGCCTCGGACACCCGATTGTCGCAAGTGCGGCTTGCCTTGCCTACAAGAAGGACCTGTTCTTCAAAGTGGGCGGATTCGGCGACCTCGTGAACCTATCTAGCGGCGACGACGATATGCTCATCCACAAGATGATGAAGATCCCAGGCACAAAAGTCTGCTACAACCTCGACAAGGATGCGGTCATCGAAACGGCCCCGGTGCATACGTGGAAACAGCTATTCAACCAGCGCGCCCGATGGAGTAGCAACGGCACCAATTACGAAAGCAAGGCCTACATCCTTTTGCTCACGCTCATTTACACGTACTACATCTGGATGTTCGTAAGTCCGTGGTGCGTCGCATTCCTGGACTGTCCGTGGCAATGGTGCGCATTCAGCATATTGCCGAAGTTCGTCGTGGACTTCGTATTCCTCTCGATCGCATCGTGGAAGCTGCATTCCAAACGCCGTATGTTTGCGTTCCTGCCGGTCGAACTGATACAGATTCCGATGATCGTGTTCTGCGTCCCCGCAGGAATCACCGGACTGTTCAGATGGAAGTAGGCAACCTCACACCTTAAAATCTTTAGCCCAAGCGATGGCATCGCCCGTACAAGCTATTTTGCCGTCGAGCTGGAGTTCAAAACTCTTCTTGATAATCTCACCCATCTGCTTTCCCGGCTTGACGCCCATATCCATAAGCATCTTGCCCGTGAGATACGGCTGAGGCGCGCTTTCAAGCAAATCGAGGTCGGCCGCGGCCTGCCACAAATTCTCGGGGAAGTTCATATCACCAGCCGAAGCATAGAATTCACGCGGCGTACACTTCACCAGCAGGCACAATAGCTTAAGGCCATCCAGCTTTACCGCCAGACGACGAAGCGTTGGAGCGTCGTTCACGACCGCGAACTGGATTTCGTTATACGCCTGCACGAGCTGCGGGACGATTTTCAACAAATGCGTTTCGTTGGTGATGCGTTCCAGGAACTTGAGCGACGTTTCGGGATTTCCGCTAAGGAATGCAGCAAAGGCAAATTCCATCGCCTGCGCATCGGAAAGCGGCTTGCCTTCGGACTCAAGCGTCCGGCGGACAGTTTCCATATTGTCAAGCATTTCACCCAGGGCGTCCCATGACTTATGCAACGGGAACACTTCCGGGAAAAACGCATTGAGGCGGATGTCCAAAAACGCACGCAGTCCAAGCGACGGCTTGCCAGGCTTCAAGAGCCACTTTTTGAATTCTTCAAAAAGCCTTTCGATAGAAAGGTCGGCAAGCGAAAGAGTCCTGCAGAGTTCCACCGTCTCGGGCGCAAGCGTGAGCGCAAAACGGCTCGCAAACTGCACGCCACGCAAAATGCGCAATGAGTCTTCGACAAAGGCGGGTCCCACATGACGGAGAAGGCCCTTCTTCAAGTCATCAATTCCGCCATACGGATCGCAAAGCGTGAGTTCCGGCAGTTCCATCCCCATCGCATTGATGGTAAAGTCACGGCGGAGGGCGGCCTCCTTGAACGAGAGCTTTTCGTCGGTATGCACCACGAAACCGCGGTGTCCGTAGCCCACCTTGCTTTCGGTACGCGGGAACGAAAAATCGAGCGAAAGCCCCTTCATCGCCAAATGGATGACGCCAAAGGCCTTGCCCACGAGATTCGTGCGGCCATACTTCTTTAAAATCGGGACAAGTTCATCCTGCGCAATGTCATAGACCTCGACATCGTAATCGCGGCAGTCCTTGCCAAGCAACGCATCGCGCACCCAGCCACCAACCAAAAACGCGCGGCCACCCGCTTCGCGGATTTCACCTGCAATCGCAAGCAGGCGCTTGGGAAGATCCGGTTCGAACGCTCCACCGGCAAGCGTACTGATCATCGGCATTACGGCTGTACTCCGGCAGAAGAGTCCGCATTCACAGACTTGTAACGGTCATAAATGCTGGTCGTCTTTTCGTCCGACGAATCCTTCAACAACGTGAAAACCGGGATTTCGACCTTCGAGGAATCCACCTGCGGCGAAGTTTCCGTATTCGCATAACGTTCGTAAATGCTGGACTTGGACTGACCGGATTCGTTCTTTTTCTTGGCTTCTTCGGCGCGGCAAGTGTTCAGTTCGTTCTCCATATAGGCACGCTGGTCCGGAGAATAGGACATCGTATTCAGACGGTACTCGATTTCTTCGCACACGAGGCCCTGGCGCTCACCGGCACAACCAGCAAGCAAAAACGCAACCGCAAAAGAGGCCAACACAAAAACAAATTTATTCATAACAGTCCCTCGTCAACAATTAGTGGATAATCAGGAGCTTGCCTTTTCGAACCTTGGAGCCGCTACGGACAACATACTGGTACACGCCCGGAGCCACAAGGCTTCCATCGTCCAGTCGGCCGTCCCATTCGGTCTTTCCGCCAGCGACACGGTCACCACGCAACGACATGACGAGTTTGCCACCCCTATTGTAGATGTTGATCACGGCATCCGCCGAGATGTTGTCAAAGAACACATACGGGTGACGGCTCGGGCGGAACGGATTCGGGTAAACCTTGAACTCTGCACGGGCGTCATCAGTCATATTGCCCTCGGTACCACGCAGGTCGTTCCTGTAGTAGCCCGAAACACCGTTTTCATGAGCAAACCAGACAAGACCCGCAGTCGAATCGACAGCGACATCCTGGATCCTATCGCTCAGGAGGCCCTGGCGGGTCGTGATGTGCAGTACAGACAATGTATCCGGCGAAGTTTCACGCGGAGTCAAGCGGTAGGCGCCCTGCGAGGCAGTCCCCACCCAAAGGTTTCCACGGCGGTCGGCGTCGATGCTTGAGAAGCTCGCAGACGTAAGACCGTTGGTCGAAAGCGGACTTCTCAGAGAATCCTGTTCCTTGTTCCAGTAGGCCAGCGAAGATTCCGTCACCAACCAGATGTATTCGGACTTCGGCTCATAAACCATGTCCAACGGAGTCGAAGAGATCCCGTAATAATGCTTGACGGAGTTCTTGGTGATCTTGCTAGAAAGTTCGCCGCCCGTCGATTTCGGAGGCGGGAAGCTCACCACATCCAAACCGCCTTCAGCAGTAAGCGTGGGACCATCACGGGTTCCGATATAAACGATCCAATCGCCAGAATTTTCATCAATGCTGGCAAGCATCGGTCCTCCAATGGAGGCATATCCTATCGAATCCGCACAAGAGACATTGCCATCAAGGTCCACATACACCAGGCTGTACCCGCCCTTGTTCGAAGCCGAAGTCGTCAAGAAGCCATTTCCATCGGGAGCCGGCGTCGTCGAAATCGTAATCACATAGGGCTGGCTATCGAGGTAGCTGCTCATGCAATGCCCATCGTTTGCCAAAAGCTTGTAGTCCAGGCTTTCGCCCCAATCCGTGTACAACATGTACCCAAAGCCCCAAACGTGGTAGAACACATTTTTCTTGGAGTTCACGGACAGGACTTTCATATTATGCGCACGGGCATCGCTATTGTTCCCCAAGCCGTACAACGCAGGAACCGGATCGCTCCAGCTGCGGCCATCAAACCGCGAAAAATATCCGTTCTCGGATGCGGCAATCACACCGCCAGTCGGAAGGGCACGGAGTTCATAAACGCTACGGATCGGGAACGTGGCATACCCCGTCAAGTTGGAGAACTTTTTCCCGTCATAATAAAGGATATCCTTGGAACCAGCCAGAATCGCCCTTTTCGAGGAGAGAAGCCTCACCCACTGAAACCGGGTGCGGTAATAATAACGTTCGACGACAAGCGAATCCCCCACCTTGCGGGTAACAGAATCCCGTTCATAAAGAGCGGAATCCTTGAAAGCCTTTCCGCGGATCTTTACCAACGGAGCGCTTGACGACATGACAGAGAACGTATCGAGGGAAACAGACGTTTCGCCATCATCATCCCAGATTCGCGTACCTTCCGTCGGGAACGTCTTGATCTTATCGTCCTTCCAGGCAATGGATTTAATGCCATTCTCGTTGTAGCCATCCTTGAAAACAGACCAGGATTCCGGATCGTTCAACCGCACATCGGATTCCAGATTGTCCCAATCCATCTTTCGGACATAGAGGTCCTTTCCAAGAGCGACAAAAAGAGAATCGCCCTGAATCTCCATGGCACCAATACCAGAAGCGAGACTTTTGTCACGGATCCTTTCGATCGTCAAAATGGATGTCTTGTTTTCCAGGCTAAAAAACGCAATGCGGTCTTCAAACGCAAGAACCATAGTCGTGCCAGCGACACGCGCCATGCCGGGCTTCAAATGGAGGCTGCTACCGGCATAGGAGCGGCTAACCTGTTCCCAAGGCTTGCCAGGTTCAATCTTGGAGATGACGCCATTTTCGCATACGGCATAAACATCGGAACCATAAGGCACCACGGCACTGACGGACTGGTCGCCAAGGCCAGTCGATGTCGTGTACAGGTCATCGGCATCATTCGCCCTGTAACGGACCCCGCCATCGGTCGCCAACAAAAAACCTTCGCCAAAGTTAATGGCCTGGTTGATCGGGAAAGGGTTCGAATAGTTCAGCCATTCATCCGCAGCGAATGCGGTTGAAACTACAGCCAGGATACAGATAAGATTTTGCAATGATTTCACATTCTAAAATTACGAACTTACAGATTTTTTTTCAACCTGCGAGCTCAATTATTTCACGTAATGTGGCCTCCCGTCCTGTGATCAGTTTGATTTGTTCCTTCTGGGTCATCATTTTCTCTCGCATTTTTTGATAGGCTTCCATACGACGGGTCACAATGCAGCACTTGGACAATCCAATCAAACGGCTCAAGTCGCGAACGTGCAGCCCTCCGACAACCGAAAGTTCCACAATCATCCTGTCAAGTGGCGAAAGCTCCTGCAGCAAAAATGAAAACTCGTTCATGACGGCCTCCATGCAGATATGCTCATCGGGAATCACGTAGGTGTTCTCGTCATCGCCATCATAACTCGCCATCGGTTCACATAGGTAAGAGAGCGGGATTTCCACGCACCGTTTCTTTTTACGGTAGTCACTGCAATGGCAATTCAAAAGTACCGTCCGGAGCCACGGCAAAATGTATCCATGGTTATTCAGCGCATTCGCCTTTTGGCAAAAACGCAGCGCCACCTCCTGAAACAAGTCGTCCGCTTCGTCTTTCGTTCTACACTTTTGAAGGCACAATTTGTATATTCTGTA
The DNA here is from genome assembly GCA_045224895.1 of Fibrobacter sp. GTDB lineage: Bacteria > Fibrobacterota > Fibrobacteria > Fibrobacterales > Fibrobacteraceae > Fibrobacter. The sequence goes on along the minus strand of JBGVAT010000069.1, from coordinate 16,237 downwards.
GGAATATTTTTTCCAGACAGATCCAACCCAATCAGGGGAACGGTCATAAAGGGAACCAGTACATGACATAAATATTTTATTTCGTATATTTTCTACTTCTTTTTACGAGACTTAATTTATGAATATTTTGGACAAATTTAAAGTTTTTGAAAATTTTGCAAACAACCGCTTGCAAAAAGCCTCATTTTGCATATTATTGTTTGCAGCTGCGGCAGTTTATTCACAAGAATTCAACATGAACAATATGCCGCCACCCGAAGCAAGCCTGCACTATTCTGCGGGTGCGCTTGACAAAGGTTCCAACGTCACGGTGGACATCACCATTCCCGACAACTGGCACGTCAACGCCAATGTCGCGGCAGATGAATTTTTGAAGCCCTCCTCGATTGAAATTTCGGCAAACGGCATCCACTTTGGAGAACCCAAGTGGCCAGCCCCCATCAAGGAATACAGCGAAGCGCTCGACCTCGAGAATCTCGTGTTCAAGGGACACTTCCAGATCACGCTCCCTATCGAAAGCGTCGAAGCGGATTACGACAGTCTCACGACACAGGCGACATTCCACTACCAGGCCTGCGACAATTCCATTTGCCTCGCCCCTTCGCAGGTCACATTCGGAGTAGGCGCCCCGGGATTCAACAAGAAAAGCAGTTCGCAGACCTTTCCATCCGTAAAAAAAAATGACAACAGCGCCCAAGGCCCGACCAAAGTTTCGGGCGAAAACTTTGACGAAGGGAGTTCCGCTGGCACATTGATTTTGCTCTTGTCGGCACTGCTCGGCGGAATGATCCTGAACTTGATGCCATGCGTTTTGCCGGTGCTTTCGTTAAAGCTCTTTAGCCTCATCAAGCAAGCTGGTGAAAGCCGCAAGCGCCTCCTCACTTTAGGCATCGCAACGACGGCCGGCATCCTCACAAGCTTCTGGGTTCTCGCAGGCATCGTCGCCATCATCAAGGCCGGCGGCGGAAACGCAGGCTGGGGGATGCAATTCCAAAGTGCCGGATTCATCGCATTCATGGTCGTCATCTTGACCGCATTCGCCATGAGCTTCTTTGGTGTTTTTGAAGTCTGGATTCCCGGGAGCGCTACGACGCGAATGGACTTTACAAGCCGCAAGCAAGGTTTTGCAGGCGCATTCTTCACAGGCGCCCTCCTTGTATTGTTGAGTACGCCTTGCTCGGCACCGTTCCTCGGAACCGCCATGGGATTTGCATTCACGACGACCACGCCGGTGCTGTTCTTGTTCTTTACCGCAGCGGGCTTAGGACTTGCGCTCCCCTACCTCCTCGTGAGCGCCTTCCCGAAAGTTCTGAAGGTATTCCCGAAACCGGGCGCCTGGATGGTCAAGCTCCAAAAAGTCATGGGCGTTCTCTTGCTCTGCACGGTCGTATGGCTTTTGTGGATTGTCAACGAGCAGGCAGGTAAATTTGGCGTCGCGCTGTTCGCCGCCATCGCAGTCGCAAGCGCCGTGTGCAGCATTCTGCTCGGCAAGATTGCCCCTCCGGGTGTCGCGTTCATCCGCGAAGTATCCGTAGCAGGCGCCTCCATCGTCATTCTTTCTGCATTCTGGTTCGCATTTGCCTCCCCGCAATACGAAGCCAGAGTCAATGCCATTTTTGAAGCCAGGGCCGCCCAGAGCGTCACCAGCGACGGATGGTACCGATACACGCCTGAACTGATCGAGAATTTTGCAAAGGCAAAACGCACGGTCTTTATCGACGTGACCGCAGACTGGTGCCTCACCTGCAAGGCAAACGAAGCCGCGGTACTCAACAGAGAAGAATTTAGACGCACCATGGAACAGCTGAACGTGGCACTCGTCAAGGCCGACTGGACCCGTGAAACCGCAGACGTGAACACGCTGTTGCAAAGCATGGGCAAGTCCGGCGTGCCCGCATACGCCATCTACCCCGCAGGCGACGAATCCAGACAAATCGTGCTGCCGGAACTTTTGACGACCGACGCAATCGTGAAAAAAATAGTAGACGGTAGACAGTAGGCAGTGGTTAGTGGTTAGGGATCGTCATCCTCGAACGAAGTGAGGGGATCCAGTGAAGTCTTAACATAAGAACGCAAAAAAGGTGGCTTGAGGCCACCTTTTTTCGCTTTACTAGAAGGCGATGCCGTCCCGGCTCAGAGTCCAGGATGACAAGCCGGCATGACAATTAAACGCGCTTGCCTTCGCGCTTGTAGCGTTCGATGCATTCCTGATAGAAGTCGAACGTCTGCTTGGCGATAGCCTTCCAGCTGAACACGTCAATGGCGCGCTTGCGGCTGACTTCACCCATTTTCTTCGCCAGTTCCGGATTTTCGAGAACCTTGTTAAGCTTGTTCGCAAAATCCGTCTGGAAAGCCTTCGGATCGGCAGGTTCAAAGATCGTTTCGGACACCGGCTTGAGCGGCACGAGGAAGCCCGTTTCGCCATCGACGATGATTTCCGGGATGCCACCGACAGCGGAGCCGACGACCGGCGTTCCGCAGCTCATGGCTTCGAGATTGATGATGCCGAACGGTTCGTAAAGAGACGGTGTTGCAAACACGGTCGCATGGCTGTAGAGTACGCGGAGTTCCGTATGCGGCACGGCATCCTGAATCCACACGACGCCATCACGCGTCTTTTGGACTTCTTCAATCAAGTGCTTGCATTCGTCGGCAAGTTCCTGCGTATCAGGCGCACCGGCACAAAGCACCACCTGGGCGTTCTTGTCGATTTGCGGGATAGCCTGGATAAGCTGGCTGATGCCCTTCTGGCGCGTGATACGGCCGACAAAAAGCACGAACGGACGCTTCGGATCCACGCCCCACTTCTTCAAAATTTCTTCGTCAAACGTCGGCTTGTAAAAGTCCGGATCGATACCGTTGTAAATGACCTTCACGCGATCAGCCGGCACACTGTAAAGCTTCATCACATCACGCTTCATGCCTTCGCTCACGGCAATCACGCCATCGGCGGCTTCGTAAGCGGTGCGTTCAATCCAGCAGCTCATATTGTAGCCACCGTCACCGAGCTGTTCTGCCTTCCACGGACGGTGCGGTTCGAGCGAGTGCGTCGTGAGGATGAGCGGGCACTGCAAAAGACGACTTGCAACAACGCCACCAAAATGGCTATACCAAGTATGACAATGGATCACATCAATGTCCTTGAGCGAAGACATCCACTGCAAATTGATGTCGAGCGGCTTCAAGATCTTCTTGAAGCGTTCGTCAGCCGGAGTGCAATCGAGCTTCTGGCTAAAGCCAATCGCACGGATATTGTCGGCATCTTCGTTCTGCGAACCAAAGCAACGGGCTTCGATGTGGCAGAGCTTCGAAAGTTCTTGACTGAGGAATTTGACGTGGATACCTGCACCGCCATAAATTTCTGGCGGGAATTCATTGGTAAGAATTGCTGCGTTCATAATTCAAAAACCAGTGGTTAGTGTTTAGGAAACAGAAGTTAGGAAATCTTATCCGCAAACTGTTTCCACAAATAATTATAAAAAATTGCTTAAGGAGATGCCCGCTCGGAGGCGGGCATGACAAGCATAAAACAAACACCCCGACCGTAACGATCGAGGCGCTTGGTGTTTGGAGTGCTTATACAATAAATGTAAACGTCTTAGAAGTTCTTGCACTGGCCTTTCCAGTGACCACGTTCACCAATGATTTCACCATTGATGTAACGGCCGCTCGTGCCCACAAAATCAGCCTTGCGGAAGTCTTCGCCACCGAGGTGCCAACGCATCCAGGCAACCGTTGCAGCCATACCGCCCCACGGACCAGAACCGTGACCCCAGCCGCATTCGCCCTGCTGGCATTCATTGCCCTGACCGCCAGTCATCTTGATGAGGCAGGCCGGAACCTTGACGCCCTGGTTGTTGTAGTCTGCTTCGGCGTTCGGACGTTCCATGCCGCCTTCACCGTAAACAATGCCAATGGTCTTGCCCTGCGGAACGCTTGCCATAGCCGTATGTCCGAGGTCGCCACTGTTATTGAGCATGGCAGTAATCACGCGGCTATCGTTAATGACCATCTGTTCGGATTCAAGACCGCCCATCGAGTGACCGGAGCAACCGACCTTCGTCATGTCGAGCTTCTGATACAAAGGATCGTTCGGATCATTGTTCTTCTTTTCGAGCCAGTCCAAAGCCGGCTTGCCCTGGGTCGTATTGCCCGGAGATTCCTTGAGCGCAATCACGACAAAACCGTGAGAAGCAAGGCGATTGATCATTCCGCCGTATGCACCCGGTTCCGTGCCGCCACCCGGACCCCACACGACAACGCCGTGCTTCTGCGTGCTAGAAAGCTGTTCCGGATAAGCAAGGATTCCACCGCCATCCCAGCCGGTATGTTCAATGAACTTGACCCTCATCTGGTCCTTGGTTTCGTCCGTGCCTTCGGCAAGGAAGATGCCCTGCGGCTTAGCTTCACTGGAGCTAGATTCAACCTTCTTTTCGGAGCTGGAGGAACTTACTGCAGGAGCAGCCTCAGAACTGGAACTTACAACCGGAGCCTTATCGGAGCTGGATTCAGGAACCTGAGTTGCACTGGAAGAAGCAACATCGGCAGAAGATTCAGGAGCCTGGACAGCCTCGCTGCTGGATTCAGGAGTCTGCGTTCCGACATCTGCACTAGACGCAGGAACGGATTCGCTGGAACCGGCTTCGACAGAAGCACTAGATTCCGGCTGGGCTTCTTCAGCCGAGCTGAGCTGCGTTCCTTCGCCAGTTCCCTGTTCAACAGCGCCACTGGAGCTAGACAAATAATTGCTGATAGAATCCGGCGAAACCGGGGATTCGTCACCGCAATTCAGGAAGGCCAGCGAGCTAGCCAACACCATCGTAGTTAAGAGTTTAGATTTCATATTGTTCTCCTATTTTACCATAACCTGTTTAGAAATTATCTAAAAAAAATCAGGATTTTTCACGTTTCAGACAAAGTCCCGTGGACAAAAAGTCCAAAAAGTTAATTTATCTTAAACATCAAATATTTATCCAAGACCACCCGCAGACACAAGAAAAAAGCATCTCGACCTATTTGATCGAGACGCTTAGTTGTTGGAGTGTGGATGTTTTTAGAAATTCTTACACTGGGTTTTCCACTTGCCCTGCTTACCGATGATGGAGCCATCGATGTACTTGCCAGTAGAACCCACAAAGTCCGCCTTGCGGTTGGTTTCGCCACCGAGGTGCCAACGCATCCAGGCAACCGTTGCAGCCATACCGTCCCAGGAACCGGAACCGTGACCGTAACCGCCTTCGCTATTTCTCGGACCGCCCGTCATTTCGATGAGGCAAGCCGGAGCCTTCACGCCAGCGTTGTTGTAGTCGTTCTTGGCGTTGTCCTTTTCCATGCCGACTTCGCCAAAGAGGATAGCGATCGACCTGTCCGTCGCGACCTTGTTGGCGCCAGCACCATTCCAGTCACCGCTGTTGTTGAGGAACGCCGTCAGCACGCGCTTATCCTTGATGACAGCCTGTTCAGATTCAAGACCGCCCATGGAGTGACCAGAGCAACCGACCGTATTCATGTCGAGCTTGCCATAAAGCGGGCTATTGGAATCCTTGTTCTGCTGATCCATCCAGTCAAGAGCCTTGATGGCCTGCGAAGCATCACCCGGAGATTCCTTGAGCGCGATCACCACAAAACCGTGAGAAGCGAGCCTGCGGATCATGCCTTCGTAAGCGCCCGGTTCAGTACCGCCACCCGGTCCCCAGACCACGACGCCGTGTTTCTGGTCGTTGGAAAGCTGTTCCGGGTAAGCAAGGATGCCACCGCGGTCCCAGCCCGTATTCGTCTTATAGATGACCTTCAACAAATCCTTTTCTTCTTCGGTACCGCTAGCCAAGAAAATGCCCTTCGGAGCTTCGCTGGAGCTGGACTCCACCTTCTGTTCGCTAGAAGATGATTCAGCTTTCTTTTCTACGCTCGAAGAACTTGCCGGCTTTGCAGCTTCGCTGGAGCTAGATGCAGGGTCCTGCACATTGGCGCTAGAAGTTGCACTCTGAGCGTCGGCGCTAGAAGCTACGGCAGCATCGCTGCTGGATGCCGGAAGCGGATTCGTTCCCGGGCCGCAAGCATCGGGCAGGCTAGAAGCCAAGCAGCTTTCGTCGCTGCTGGAAGCGATTGCCGAGCCATTCTGAGCAGCATCCGTCGAACTGGACGAAACTTCGGCTGCAGAACCCTGCTGTTCCTGAGCAGATTCACCCACCGAGCTAGAAGAACCTTCATCACCCGGCTGAACAGCTTCGCCCGAGCTGGACGAAAGTGCACCGTAATTACCCAAAGCAGACGAGACCGAATCTTCGCCGCAGTTCATGAAGACGAGCGCACTCGCCAACACCATAGATTTAACGATTTTAGATTTCATTCTTTGTACTCCTCATTTTTCAAAACCCAACTTCGTCCCATCCATTATTAAAATACCCCCAAAAAGGGGGTCTGTATACAACTGTAAACTTCCTTTTATGGACAAAAAGTCCATAGGATCACCCCATGAAGAAAAAAGCCACCCTTAGAGAATTTATATTTACTGATAACACCCCAAAACAAAATACATTATGAAAAAAATTTTCTCTTTATTTTTCATCCTTGCGCTGTTCTTATGCGTACTCTCAGGTTGCGACGATTCCGTTTCGAGCAGCGAAGAAACCTATAGCCTTGAAACAGGTGCCATTTCAGAAGAAACGTTCAACACCGCAATGGACAGAATCCAAAATACGCTCATCCCCAATTACAACGAAGTCAGTTCCGTAAGAGATTACCTCTACCAGAACACGCTTTCAAATTACCAGACTCAGGCAGGAGTATCCTGGGACGAAATAGAAAGCTTCATGACGTCTAGAGGATTTACGAGCAAGCAAATCACAACAGAAAAGAACTTCCTGAAAAAAACCGGAAACGACATCCTGTTCTTTGAACACGCCTTAGAAAAAAACAAAAGAATCTGGATGTACATCACAAAATAGAGACTTTCATAATGCAAAAAAAATCCGGCGCCTGCCGGATTTTCTTTTTTATATCAATCGCAAAAACTACCGCGGAGCATAAATGCGGGACATAAATTCGGCGCGGGTCTTTTCGTCCGTCTTGAAACGGCCAAGGAGCTGCGTCGTGACCATCATGGCCCCCGGCTTTTTAACGCCGCGCATCGTCATGCACATATGGGAAGCTTCAAGGACCACGGCAACACCCTTCGGCTGCAAAACCTTCTGGATGAGTTCCGCAATCTGTCGCGTCATACGTTCCTGGATCTGCGGGAGACGGGCGTAATATTCCACCACGCGCGGGATCTTCGAAAGTCCGACCACGCAATCGCCCGGGATGTAAGCCACGTGGGCCTTGCCCGTAAACGGCAAGAAGTGGTGTTCGCACATGCTTGCAAACTGGATATCCGGCACGATGATCATTTCATCGTACTTTTCATGGAAGCGAGTCTTCAGGATATCTTCGGCGCGGGTTTCGCCCGAAAGACTCGTCATGAGTTCAGCATACATCTTAGCGACACGCTTTGGCGTATCGATAAGGCCTTCGCGATTCGGGTCTTCACCCATGCCTTCCAGAATCATCCGGAAGCCGTCTTCCATTTTTTTAAAGTCCATCATGCGTCAGTGGTTTATGGTTAATCGACAAGTCTGGGACAAGCCCAACAGTACAATGCAAAGATAGCAAAAACCGTCAAGGTTGCGACTTGTCCCCATCAGCAACATACAGTGCCTGGACCATCGGATAAAGATCCTTAGGGCATTCCACGACGCGACTTGCGACTACGAACCTTTCGTCATAGTAAAAGTCGTTCGTGCCACGTCGTTCCACTTCACGAATATATTCAAAGCAATACTGCGTATCCTTATCCTTTTCATCAGACGTCCAGAACAAATTATATCGTGTACGAATTCCTTTCCACATTTGCGCATCTTCGTATTGGCTAATTTCAATGGAGCTTTCCAGCGCCGACGATTTCGGAATTATCGTTTCCCATTCCGACACATCGGGAATATGAAATCCAGGCGGGACTTGCAAGCGGGCCTGTTCCAAAGTCGTAAAGGAGTTTTCCCCATACCTTAGAACATCGACTTCGTCAAGACCGGACATCGTCTGCTTTGCGCAAGGAATCGACTCGTGTATAGTGTTAGGGCAAGTACTCGATTCGACAACCTGTTCCATCCATTTTTCGTAAAAACCGGTAAAACTCCCGCTCTTGTTTTCTATGGATTCCAAGGTCGTATGTTTTTCCCCAACCGGCATACGAACCGTATTTTTCCCATTTACAAGCTGCCATTCATAGCGTTTTCCATCCACAACGACAACTGATTCATACAAGTTCCCGTAATCATCGTCATTACTGCGGAAAACGCCCGATCTAAAAATATACCGGACACCATCAAACTCGACTTCGTACATACCGTCACTTGTAAACTTTCCCCCTGCAACATTCTTCCAGTTGCTCAGGATTCCCTCTACCTTATTTTCTCCAGCGATGAAACGATTAGATGATTCTCCACGATAACTAAACTGCATCCAACGAATTTTTTTATGGTTCGCTGATGTTTCGGCACATCCGTACAACGCCTGGTTGGTCTCGTCCCAGAAAAGCGTCGTATTCTCGATACTGGACTTGCAATAGTCTTCAGGAACGTCGAGCCTCACTCTCGCCTTGTAGACCTGAACTTCGTAAGGATCCATCTCAGTCCACTTGAAACTCCTGCAGACATAGAATGCATCGTCAATTTCCTTCACTTCGTCTTCGTTCGATGCATCGCAAAAGAAACCTTGCAACACCGGCGCCACCAATTCGCTATCGGCGGCAGCGCGCCAGTTTTTACCGTTACACACGTAGTAAAGGTCGTCATACGTCTTTATCTCGTCCTTGTTATTCTCTTCACAGACGTCCTTGTGATATTCCGGCAGGGGAGCCGAAAGCCAAGTCCACGCACCTGTACCCGACAATTCATAACCGCACTTGAAGGCGCCCAAGCCCTTTTCATAGACGAGTTCACCTTTTCGGGATGACTCGCAAACACCCCACGTATAAACCACCTTGTCGGTCTTTTCCCAAAAGCCCGATTTGCAAATGTAGAACGAGTCGCTCACGGCAACGCATTCTTTTTCACGCTTTTCGGTACACTCACCGGCACTCTTCTTGACAAGCGCATCCACCGGCGTGTACTTTCCGATACTTTCGTCAGGCACGCCCTCTTTCCAGCCGCAATTCTTTTCGTTGGAACACAAGCAAGTCGCTTCGGACTTATCGTAGGTGACGACTTCGCCCAGCATGTCCTTTGTACATTCTCCATGCAAGAATTTCACGGCATCCAGTATCGGCACGTTTTTCCACTGCATCACCGCAGCATCACACTTGTAGACCAGTCCATCGTCCACGACCGTCGAATCCTTCAGGCATAGCCCCAGACGGGATTCCCGATCATTCAGAGTTCTCCAACAGCCGTTCTTTTTTGCCATGCAGGAATCGCAAACCAGCAATTCCTTATTGAACGCACTTTTTTTATTGGCGATTCTCGCCGTATCCCCACGGGTCGAGACCAGGCATGTCTTAAGACCATAATAGTCGGCCCACATTTTCGCATACGGGTAATAGTCTTCCGTAAAGACAGACATTTCATTGACCCACGGGCCCTTTCCGTTCTTGAACCGAGAATAAAGCGAATCGACAATTTCGGTTTCGTTCACAAAGTCACGCCACGTATCATTGCCACCAACAGAGGAGCGCAACTTTTCGTATGCTTTGTAGAAATCCTTTCCCGAAGTCGAGACTTCGTACTTGCCATAGATGTAAGGCAACCACCACAAATCCTGCAACGGGGTCGACAGATACTCCGCCTTGGACTCACAATCCAGCACACGGTATATTTCAAGCAGCGCCTTCTGCTTGGCACGTTTCAAGTTGAGTTTTTCCTTCTGGACCAACTTTTTGACACGTTCACTTTCGAGCGCCTCGAAAATGTTCAGAAGCGGGCCAGGATCTTCGTTCAAGTCAACATACTGGACGAATTCCATCTTGTAGCTAGAATTCGCAAGCACACAGGTGTAGGCAAGCTTGGCATACCCCAAAGGATACTTCGCCTTGTCGGACTCATAAGCATAGGAGCCATTCGACTTTTTGACAACAGAGGCCTTCACGGCAGAAACCGAATCAAGATTTTCATCAAGAACCGTGACCTTCAAACTCACCGGCACTAATGAATCTGCCAGCAAAAAACGGCCTTCAAGCGCAAGGCTGATCTCGGCACTTTTTTCAGGTTCAACATCCTTACCGTCATCCACCCCGGCCTTGCCATCATTCTCGGGAGCCGTCGAAGATCCGGATTCAGAGCCACAGGCAAAAAGCACTGCACAACAGGCAATGGCCAACAGCGATACAAGCCGTTCAAACACTTTCCTGGTCATGCCCCCTCCTCTAAACACTTTCTTTAAACAAACACGACTTCGTTGCCTACGCGGGGAGATTCCGTACGGTTCGGGAGTCCCGATTCGGTATCGGCATATCCAATCGCGACAGACGCATAGACACGTTCACTTTCCTTGAGACCGAGCGAACGGAGGTATTCCAAAAGCGTCGGCTCTTCGTTCAGCCACTTGAGCTGATTGATGTAGCAGCAGCCAAGATCCAGTTCGTTTGCAGCAAGCATCATGTTCTCGACAGCGCAGGCAACATCGGCCATATTGTTGCCGTATTCCTTTTGATTTGCAACGACGATCAGCACCGGAGCGGTATAGCAAAACGAATAGTTCCCTTTTCGCGAAAGCGTGATGGAATTCTTGAGGCTCTTGTAGAGATCGTCGCGAAGTTCCATCTTTGCAAATGCGGACTGCACCAGTTCCTTGAGCTTTGCTATCACGGATGCATCCGAGATCACAAAAAAGTGGTTCGTCTGGCAGTTTCCGCCGGTCGGTCCAAAGCGGCCCGCATCGACGATGGTCTGTAACTTTTCGATTTCTACAGCCTGCGACTTGAACTTGCGAGTGCTGCGACGAGTCTTGATTGCTTCGAGAGTATTCATAAAAACCTTTCCTTATATTGAACAAGTTACAAATTAATCCACTTTCTTTTTATAGCCGTATTCCATAATCACGTACCTATCCCAGCCATATTTGGCTAAATCGCTCCAGTGAAACTTGTCAAATCCGTATGCATAGCCATCTACAGTCACCTCGTACGTGAGATTGTCCGTGAATGAACCACCGGCGAACAACTGTTGCGCATCATCATCCACCGAGGCCACCTTAATCATCACAATAGCACCCTCGTAGCAGCCATACAAAGCCTCGGCCTCGGGGTTCCACCAGATATTCGTTCCTTTTCGGCCATTCTTACAGGCTACCGTGCTATACGCAAAATCGTAATCGAAAAGCACCTTTTCCTGAACGGTCGCAACGCTCCAGTGAGTCGAACGATGCGAAGTGTTGCTCACCCGGCCTCGACAGACAAAGTATTGATAACCATATTTTTTCACTTCGGCCAAGTTGTTCTCGTCACAGACGTCACCCTTCACCACCGGCAAAATAACTTCTTCTTCGGGAACTTCTTCCCACGTTTCGTTAACGCAATAAAAATACTTGCCATCATACTTCTTATAGGTCGAGTCCGCACGGTCATCACATACAAAGCCCATCACTTTCGGGATTGTCGAGAGGCTCCAACCTTCAAGGCCGCATTCATAGTAGTTGCCATCCGGCATTTTCTTGGCCTTCCCAAAATTGTCGCCAGGGCACACTCCCATATAGTACGTCAAGGAATCTATCGGCATCCATTTGTAGTTGGAACACTGCACATACATACTGTCCATCAATTTTGCCTCCCCGCCAAAGTGGAGCGGTTCCTCGCATTTGCCGTAGCGCTCGGTCGCAAGTACGTTCAGGGTTTCGGCATTCAGGGAATCCCCTTCATAAAGATCCCGGACGACCTTCCATTCGCCCTTGGAATTCTGGACATCGCAAACAAACATCGTGTCGTTGACAAAACCTACCTTGCCGCTGGCATCATACTTTGAGCAAGTTCCGTACTTGTAGAGCAGCAACGTATCGCGGTTAGTTTCTTGCATCCATTTATGAGCCCCACGGCGGCAGACATAATCCTTTCCGTTAAGCTCCACGTAAAGGCCGCCATCATACAGGCAGGCTCCAACGGTATCTTCAAACAGAGTTTGGAAGCGCCAGCTTCCCTCAACCGATTTGTTATAGTGAAAGTCCTCCACCAACGTTCTTCCGTGGAACTGACTGGACTTGTCGTCGATTTCAATCCGTTTTTCCGATTTTTTCAACGCATCCAGTCCATAAGCCCTTTGGATAAAATTGATGTCAATCGTTTTCATGCCAATCGCAGTATCCCTGGACGCACCTTCGTAAAGACCTTTATAGCCACTCCCCGACGAGGCATCAAAAAACGAAAGCCAGGTATCAGCAGCGCGCACCATGAAAGAACGGTCCACCTTGCCATTCTTGGCAAAGCTATCGCGGAATTCCTTGAAATCATGATAGAATACACTGTCCGAAACTTCATGGCGGCAAATTAAATAAGGGAGAACGTCGACTAGATAACCATAACTGAAGTTCAAGGTCGTCCCCAGAACATTTTCTAGCTCACGGTACGCCGAATCCACGGCATCGTCAAACTTGAAATTCTCTTCTTGCACCAAAGTCTTGATACGACCGGCCGCAAGCGCACCGTAAAAGTGCAGTTTGATGTTATCCATATAAGTGGTAAAGCGCGTATACTGCGCAAGCTCCATTTTCCCATTTTTCTCTTGCGGGAACACGACCACAATCTTTGCATACGGGTATTCATAGTCATAAGATTTCGCCAGGAAATCATAGGACGTATAACTGTGTTCCAGAGGCACAACAAAAGAGTCCAGAGGATTGAGCTTATCGTCCAAAGCAACAATCCTGACCTCTTCGGGTTTCATAGTCTTAATGTAAAGGAAATTTCCAGCCAATGATGCCGGCGAAAATTCGCGATTGTTTTCATCATAGCGCTTGACAACTTCACCTTCGTCAACAGAACACGAAGTCAAGAACGCCAAAACAAGCACCAGAGCAAAATTCAATTTTCCCATCATCTTTTCTCCCAGGTTCTTATAAATATACAAACATCACTTTGAACAGACTAAAAAAAATGCCATTCCAGCCAAAGACCGGAATGGCAAAAGAATCGCTAATTTGAATTGCGCTACAGGCAACAACCAAAGCGCTACTTGTCCAGCGGATACATCAAGATTCTGGACTTGCGCTTCTGATTGTAGTGGTCACGCTTGGAAGGCGGCAGCTCTTCAACGGTACCGTCAATAAATCCAAGCTGGTAGAACCAGTCGAGCGCCTGGGTCGTGAGCAAGAACAACGACTTGTAGCCCTTCATCTTGCCAAGCGAAATCAGGTGGCGCACAATCGCTTCGCCAATGCCCGACTTGCGGTAGTTCGCACCGACGGCAATACCAGCCACTTCGGCCATATTGTTTTCGAACGCGTGGAGAGCGCCGCAACCGTGGATGCTGTTATCGATGCTGTACACCACGTAGTCGGCAAGCTTTTCGGAAATGGAGTCCTGCGTACGCGGCACCAAGTAGCCCTTCGCGATGTAGTCCTGCATAATGCGCAAGATATCCGGGATATCTTCGATTGTCGCCGGACGGATGCATGAATACTGGTTTGCGTACACCATCGTTCCGTCACCGCGGGCCGAGAATACTTCTTGCAGCACGCTGCCCTGGAATTCACCACTCAGCAAATGCACACGGTTCGCACCAGCCTCGCAAGCGTTGATGGCGTTCAGCAGGTAATCCATCTGCGCAAAGTCAAGCACATCCGAATTGAGTTCCAGAAGTTCCTTAGCCTGGTCCACGTCCATAGCCGAAATCAGGCCGTTGTCCGTCGGTTCCAGGTACTTCGTGTTCTTGCCCGTCACAAGGCCTTCGAGCTTGATACCGCTTTCGCTTCCGATAAAGAAGAGTTTCCCGACCTTGAGGTACTTGCAGAGTTCCGTCGCCAGTTCCGTACTCGAAATGTTGTAGGCGTGTCCAATCTTGTTCCAGCCAATCGGCGGAATGATCGGCACGAACTTCTCGTTCATCAGCTGTTCCAGGAGATCGCGCTGGATGCGTTCGATGCGGCCGGTGCGCATGTAATCGACACCGTTAATGACACCCATGCTGCGGGCCAGAATCCAGTTGCCCTGAATGCCGCTGAGACCGCTTGCCGTGAGGTGGCTCATGATGCGCTGGGCAACGCCCAAGGACGCCTGCTCCACAAGGGGCAGAGCCTCTTCGCTCGTGAGTCGGACACCGTTATAAAAATCGGTTTCGAGATCCCAGGCCTTCAACTGCGCGTCGATGCTGTTTCGCGTTCCCGGCACAATGATAATGCGGATGCCCGCCTTGTGCAAGAGGGCAATATCCCGCATCAGCACGGGGAACATCGGATGGTCCATCAGGCTATCGTCAATCTTCAAGACGAAAAGCTGCCCCTTGAACCTATCCATATAGCCAAACACTTCCCGGATGAATCCGGCAACTTCGAAGTGCTGAGAATAAAAATCGGACGCTGCGTTACTCATGCCATAAAAAGTAGCAACAGAAAAAGCGAAGGACAGAAAGCCCTTCGCGATTTGAACATCAAATAAGGTTTTTTATTTGGGCTGTGCGACAGAACCCTTTGCCGGAACGACCGTCGAGCCCGCAGGGACATCGGCATAGACCTGCAACAGCTCCACTTCGAACACCAAAAGCGAATTCGACGGGATGCTGGGAGGAGCGCCCGCTTCGCCATAAGCAAGTTCGCTCGGGATCCACGCCTTCACCTTCTCGCCGACATTCATCTCCAAAAGCAAGTCCTGCCAGCCTTCGATCACGGCCGTCACCGGAAATTCCATCGGAGCGCCGCGCTTGACGCTGTTGTCGAATTCGGTTCCGTCAAGGAGCGTACCCACGTAATGCACCTGGACCTTGTCCGACGATCTCGGCTTGATGCCCGTACCTTCCTTGAGTACGACATACTGCACACCCTTCGTCGTGACCTTCACATTCGGTTCCTGAATGTTCTTGGACAAAAACGCCACCTGGTCGGCAAGAGACTTGCGGGCCGCAGTAGCATCGTCAATTTCTTTCTGCTTCTGCATCTGGGCAAGCAAATCCTGAAGCGCGACTTCGGAAGCCGAATCAGTCAGCAACACTTCACGGCTGGAATCGATGACGTCGTGCATGGCGCTAATCAGGACTTCAAGCCTGACCGGGACATTGATGTTGGCGACGGCACGGCCAAAGTCAAGACCCAGCGCATAGCTGTAACGGTCGACAGCATTGTCCAAAAACACCGACTGCTCGGTAGCGGGAGCCGGTTCGGGAAGGGGGCTCAAGTCCGGAGCTTCCACAGGAGCATTTTTCACCTCGGTAGCGGGAGCTGGAGCGGTCACGGGCTCGACAGCAGGCGCGGGCTTACTCCCACCGCATGCGACAAGGGCACAACCAACGAAACAAACAGGCAAATGGCGAAAAAGGTTCATAATAACGCTCCCAGGCAAAAATTGTCCTTTAAAAATACCTTTTTATAGCAAAAATACTCATAAAAATGTGACGAATATCGCTATTTTACTCAAAAAGTAAATAAAAATACACACAACCCCTTTAAAGTAACTTACTTTTTTACTACTTTTGTGCGCAAAGGAAATTCACCCCAATGAAAAGCAGCTTTAAGTGTTATATAGATTCCGCAACTGTACACAAAAAACAGTTCGAAGAATCCGTCAATAGCGTTAAAGATTCCCTGGCCAAGGTCATCACGGAATCTAGCTCGACGGGCTTCAGGAATCAGCTTGCGCTCCAAAAAGCCGAACCCGCTTACTCCACCGGTTGGCTGAAAGGTGCCCTTTCTTACCCATGGGCAATCGTAAGCATCATCATTCCCTCGTTCCTCGAAAACATCCTTTAAATCTGTCGTGCCCGCCACCAAGCGGGCATTGCTTTTTAATGTAACCCCCATTTTTAATCTTGTCATGCCTGCCACCGAGCAGGCATCTCCTTTTTTAGCCGTCCGCCCGCCTCAAGCGGGCTTTGTTTTTTATCATGACCTAGCCATTTTTTTTCAAAATGCGCGAACGCAAATCAATTTGAAATGTATCAAGTTGTCGTCGTGAAAATAAAAGCGTCGGCCAAGGTATTATCTTCGCAGTAGCGTGCAAAACGAGTGTTGCGACGGGCTGCTTGCAGACCGGCATAACCGAGTGAAGCCGCTGACGCCGGAGGCGTCA
>JBGVAT010000068.1:0-15699 GCA_045224895.1 Fibrobacter sp. | reverse complement strand
AGCGATGCCAGACTTGCCCTGGAGCAAGTTCTGCCACAATAATTCGGGGGAGTTTCCAAGAGAGGAAACGCAGCCCATACCTGTAATAACAACATTTTCCATAATGCGCCAAATATAACAAAAAAAACGGTAATATTTTCGTAAGAGCGAAAAGAAAAAGACAATTTGTAGCAAAAAATTACAATCTAGGACATATTTTTATAATTTTTGACAAATTTATCCATATATATAGGTTTTTCTTTCATTTTAAATACATAATGCTTACGCGAGATTGGCAGGAAGTAGGAAGTAGGAAGTAGACGGTAAGACGTATTTCAAAGTCATCCTGGAAGGAGCGCAAGCGACTGACGGGATCCAGTAAAATTGTAACGCCCCCCGAAAAGGAGATTCCCGCTCAGTGGCGGGAATGACATACCACAAGGCGGGAATGACAAGTCGAGAGGTGGAAATGTCAAAAACGAAGCAGGAATGACAAATCAAAAAATGCTATTATTCGCGCGTATGCCAAAGAGTTCTCGAAATTTAGTTTGGATGGACCTCGAAATGTCAGGTCTCGATCCCGAAAAAGACGTCATCCTCGAAATTGCGACTATTGTTACCGATGGAAACTTGAACATTCTTGCCGAAGGTCCCGTCATCGCCATCCGCCAGCCCGAAAATGTCTTTGAAAGCATGGACGAATGGAACACACGGCACCACAACCAGAGCGGGCTTGTCGACCGTTGCCGCCGATCCAAGTATTCCCTCAAGGACGCCGAACAGGAAACGTTACGATTCATCAAGCCGTTCACGGAAAAAACGAAAAACGTGCTTTGCGGAAATTCCATCACGCAGGACCGACGCTTTTTGTACAAGTACATGCCCGAAATTTCGGAATGGCTTTGCTACAGGAACGTCGACGTCAGCTCCATCAAGGAACTCACCTTCCGCTGGTATCCCGAATTTGAAGAATTCCAAAAGGAAAAACGCCACGAAGCCTTGAACGACATTCGCGAAAGCATCGCCGAACTCGCCTACTACCGAAAGACCATCTTCAAGTAATTCTATGGAAAGACTCCCCTACGCCCAGAGAATGCGCAACCGCTGCATCGCGATTACTGTTCTTGTCACGATTATCATTGCCATTGTCCACTGTTCCACCAAGGATGACACGACATCCAGTCCTTCTGAAAATGCGCACGACATCATCCCCGTCACGGATGTCGAAAACGAAAAGAGCGCCATTGAAGATTCCGTTGCCGCCGAAGACAACGCAAACCTTGCAGGACTCGTCAACAACGGCCTTACCGCTCTCACGGGAATCGAAGACAAGGACTTTGAAAAAGCAGCAAGTCCCGCCGCAAGCACCGCCGGAGAAAGCGAAAACGTCCGCGACACTATCCACATCAAGTCACAAAAGGATCCCGTTCTCGCCGACAGAATCGACATTCTTTTACGCCGCTATCACCCGGACTTGGGAGTCATCCTCGTCGTGGATACAAAGACAAACGAAATCATCGCCTGGGGCGAACGCCGCGACGACAAGATACAGAACAAGCCGGACTGGATCGGGCGAGCCACCTTCCCCGCCGCATCGCTTGCAAAGCTCGTAACGATTTCTGCCGCGATGGAAAGCAACCGCTACTCGCTCAACACGCCTATTCCGATGATCGGACGCCACCACACGCTTTACCTGAACCAGCTGCGCATTCCGGAAAAATACAACGGCCCCACGATGGAACTTTCCGAAGCGTTCGCCCGTTCTGCAAACCCGCCCATGGCCATTGTCGGCAAGAATGTCGGCGCAAAGCGCCTCCTCTCTGCGGCCGCAAAACTGGGATACAACAAGCGCTTCCCCGGGAACGCCCCGAACGCTTCCAGCTACACCGCCCCGGACACCGGATACGGGCTTGCCGAAGTCGCCTGCGGCTTTACGACATCGACAACACTTACACCGCTCCTTGCCGCCGCACAAGTCCGCGCCGTCCTCACCAAGAAGCCGCTCGAAATTCCCTGGGCCCGCGACATGGCGCCCTACGCCCCGCAAAAGCCGATCGCTCTTGACGTCGGAAAGTTCAGCGAAAACACATACTACGGTCTCCGCGAAGCCATGCTCCGTTCCGTCACGCAAGGCACCGCCCGGAAGCACATGTCCGCAAAGAACATGGCCCGCAAAAACTTCGAAGCGCTTAGACTCGGTGGCAAGACGGGGTCCCTCGACGGAACCGATCCCGCCGGACGATACGACTGGTTCATGGGATTTGCCGAAGCGAAAAACGACCCGAGCAAGTCCATCGTCGTCATCGTGATGCAGATGCACAAGGAAATCCGTTCGCAACCGGCAACGCAGGTGGCCGCAGCGATTATCAACTACTGGGCGCACCAGAACCTAGACAACAAAAGAAATTAAATTTAATTTGAACTAAAAAAGAAGGACTAAAATGGAATTAACTTGGTGGAATTTAATACCGACTTATTTTGACGGAACCGCGTTCCAAATTGGCAGTTTCCCGGTGCGCTGGTACGGCATCATGTACATTTTTGCTTTCGCCACGGCTTACTACACATTGTGGAAAGTGAGCCAGAAAGAAAAGCTCGGTTTCACCAAGGACCAACTCGACAGCCTCTTCACATGGATCATTGCGGGCGTCCTTCTTGGCGCAAGACTCGGTTACGTGTTCTTCTACAAAGCGAGCTACTACCTTTCGCACCCGACCGAAATCATATTCCCGATGGTTCAGGACGACTTTGGATACCACTTCGTCGGCATCTCCGGGATGTCATACCACGGCGGTCTCATTCTGGGATTCGTGTTCCTCTACATCGGTGCCAAGAAAAACAAGATGGACGTCTGGAAAGTCATCAACCTCGCCTTCTTGCTCACGCCGCTAGCCTACACCTGGGGACGCTGGGGCAACTTTATCAACGGTGAACTTTTTGGCGAAGTGACGACAAGCGCTATCGGCATGGTGTTCCCGCTCGCCCACGACAGCACGCTTGCCAACCCGGTACTCCACCATCCGAGCCAGCTTTACGAAATGCTGTTCGAAGGGATCATCCTTTTTGCACTCCTGTACAACCTGCGCAAGATCCCCAAGCTCCGCGACAAGATGCCGTGCTTATACTTGATGGGCTACGGGCTGTTCCGCTTCTTCATTGAATTTTTCCGCAGGCCGGACGCACACCTCGGACGCGTGGACCTTTTTGGCATGAGCCGTGGACAGACACTCTGCTCAATTATGATCCTTACTGGTCTTGTGTGGATGATCGTACTGTTCTACAGAGAGAAGAAGAAACTCCAGCACTAACCCGTTTTATGGGTTCTTTATAAGAAGATCCCGTCCCGGAATAAATCCGGGATGACAAAAAGGCCGGGATGACAATAGAAACGACCGGGATGACATTCGTATCGGCGGGGATGATATTAGTATCCCTTAAATAGATTTTCCCAGAGGTTGCGTTCTTCTTCGAATTTCTGGGTGAACTTTCGGCTGACGTGCTTGTACACGGTCTTGATGTTTTTAGCGAGTGCATCCGTCACGTACTTTTGGCAATTCGGCTTGTCCGTATCAGAGCATTCGTTCATCAGCTTGCACCACTGGCTTTCCTGGTTCTTGCTACCAAGCGTCGACGAAAGCGAAGTATCTTCGTAGAACTTATTCGTAAAATAAAGTTCCCAGATTTCTTTCGGAATTCGTTCCAAGACATCCTTCAAGAACGGTTCGGCATTCGTCGAATAGCCATACGAATTACCGATCAGGCAGATGAGCGGCACATTGATAATGCGTTCGGCATTCACCTGGTTCCACTGCGCTTCCGTCATCTCGGAAGTAGCGGCATACAGTTCTTCGGCAGGCTTCGGTTCGTTGTAGAAATTGTCAATACCCAGATGGGCATCCCACAGACGATTGAGGTAATCCGAAAGGAACGAGGATTCGTCAATAGCGGCCCCGCCTTCCGGAACGGTCGCATTCATGACCGCGGCAAGCGAGAGCGCCCTCTGATCGATGGGTTCCTGCATACCGTCCTTAGTCTTTTCGACAGCATCATCCGGGCAATAGCACTTGTCCATCACCGTAGAATCAAACGTCGAAGAAACGCGGAACTTGTAATAGAACCGCACGCTCCCTTCTTGCGACTGGAAATATAACGCCTTGTAGCTCTCGTTATCCTTGAACAGGTTCGCCAGCGCCCTGTATGCACGGTGCCTTGCGCCGCCTGACGTAAACTTGCCTCGGTGAATCGACACAAAGCAGTGGAACGCACGCACGCAGCCGTTCGTATCGATGACCGTGATGCCGTCGTAATTCAGCATCGACAGGAACATCTTGCGGATAAAGTTCTGCTCGTACAAGTCGCGATAAGACTGCGAATCCAGCATGGAGTCCGGCTTGATCTGCATTTCCTTGAAATCTTCAAAGACAATCTTTCCGGAGTCAAAATTTTCGTCCTTGTTGCCATCCCATGACGGATCCACAAAAAGGCAAATCGTGCCATGTACTTCGCGCTTGATCTGCGAGAACAACCCCGCCCAGAAGCCCTTCGGATACGATTCCATATCCTTGTCTTCGAGGTCATCGGAAAACTCGTTCTCGTCCAAATCGAAACGGATGAGGAGGTGGTCGCTAGTCCCAGACGGCGTATGCGAATTGATGCAAATCTTGGTGCGGGTCACGCATTCAATCAGCAAGAATCCCTTTTCGAGAAGGGCGCGTTCCGTTTCACCAGCATTTGCGATATCGGACTGGAAGACGCCCACCTGGATGCAGGATTCGGACTTTTCGCGTCCGGTCAGATGCTGGATGATCAAGTCACAGCCGCTCTTGCAGAAATGGATGACGTCCTTAAGGCAGGCCTTGACGCGCTCCTTGAACAGGTTCTCGAGAGCGTCTCCCGAAAAACTGTAAATACGGCGGTTCCAGCCCATCGGCGGGTTACCGTTACCCATGATGATTCTAAACGTAAAGTGGTCGTTTTCTTCTTGATAATGCGGAACACTCGGCAAAATTTCGATAATAGCGTCAATAACCGCTTCCTTCATATCCGGAAGCTTGCGCAAAAAGAAGTCCTTGATCTTCTCTCGATTGAGCCCAATTACGCTCGAAGAATTTTCAACATCGTCACTCATAGGCTACCACTACGTAACATAATTATAATATACATAGCCAAAGAAGGTTTTAGCTCAGGCCACCTCAAATTTATAGTCTAAATTGCCCTATTTTCACGAAAAAACTCAAAAAAATATATCTTTTACACAAATCTTTAACAGGAGTTTCAATAATGGCAGGAATTACTTACGAAATTGACGACAAGATGATTGTCGAGCAAATCAAGTCGGACGCTGCCAACGCCGCGGCAGAACTCGTTGAGGTAGCCCACCTCAAAAAGGGTGACATCGTCGTCATCGGTTGCAGCACCAGCGAAACGCTAGGGAACCAGGTCGGCAGCCATTCCGTCCCCGAAGTCGGCAAGGCGATTTACGAAGGACTCCAGAACGTATTCGGCGCACACGGGATTTACATAGCGGCCCAATGCTGCGAACACCTGAACCGAGCCATCATCATCGAGCAGGAAGCCGTTCCGAACGTCGACATCGTCAACGTCGTGCCGCAACCCAAGGCGGGCGGCTCCTTTGCAACGGCCTGCTACGCAAACTTCAAGGCCCCGGTCGCCGTCGAACATATCAAGGCCAACGCAGGTATCGACATCGGCGGAACCCTCATCGGGATGCACCTTAAGGAAGTCGCCGTACCTGTACGCTTGAAACAGAACCACATCGGCAAGGCATTCCTCATTGCAGCACGTACCCGTCCAAAATTCATTGGCGGCGAGCGTGCCCATTATGACGAATCGCTCAAGGACGGCTACAGGTAGGCCATTTGCACCAAGAGACCCTAATATTTTGAACTTTTTTCATTTATTTTTCTTACATTTAGGGTAATATGATGAAGAGTTCTTTTTTACGGGTTATTACATTCTGCACCTTGCTTGCCTTATGCGCCGGGTGTAAAGGAAAATCCAAGGAACCGCTGACGTCAGTATCCCAGGCCAACTCCCCCGAATACACCATCGGTGTCGAGGGGACTTCCAGCGCCCACGAATCCATCGCCAAAATACTCCCCAAGGCCCAGATCAAGCAATTTCCGGACTTGAATTCGGCATATATCGCCCTCCAGGTCGGCGACATCGATGCCCTCGCCTACAACGAGATCATCCTCACGCACACCTTCAACGATGACGGGAGCGGGCTCATCTATATCGACAAGGACATCGGCATTCCTACAGAGATTGTCATCGGGATGAACAACCACAGCACCATCCCGAACCTGAAAGGCATCATCAACAGCCTTATCGACAGCCTGAATGCCGCCGGTACACTGAACGAGCTTAACGAACACTGGAACAAGAACCTGAAGACAAACCCGCTTGTCAGCAGCAGCGACATGGAAAGCGACCAGCTTTTAAGGATCGCCACCTCCGCCGACGTCCCGCCATTCTCGTTCATCAACAACAACCAGATTATCGGTCTCGACATCGACTTGATCAAGCTCCTCGAAAACAAGCTGAAAGTCAAGACGACCATCCTCAAGACCGAACGCCACAAGCTTGTAGACGCCATCAAGAACAACGAAGCCGACCTTATCATCTCGGCATTCAACAAAACAAACCAAAGCGATAACGAAATCGACTATTCCAAGCCCTATTACATTGGCAAAACGGCGCTCGTGGTAAGGCAGGACGATTCCACAAAGGCTATCATGGCGCACAAGGACGCTAACGGGACTTATGTCGAAGCACCCAAATCACCGGACTTTTACAAGCTCGAAGACCTGACGGGCAGAACCATCGGAGTCCAGACAGGCACGACACTCGATGAGCAAGTCCAGCAATTCGTCAAGCTCCCGCATATCCAGTATTTCACGAACGTCGTCGAAATGACCAAATCGCTGGAACAGAACAACATTGACGCCATCGCGCTCGACCACTCCGTTGCAGAAACCATCCTCAAGCAGCATCCGAAATTCAGCATCCTTGAAGAACGCCTGAGCAAAGACGAATTCGGCATCGCCATGGGCAAGAACAGTCCGCTCAAGGCACGCATCGATTCGAGCATCAACGTATTGCAGCAAACTGGCGAAATCCAAAGGATCAAGGACAAATGGTCCAAGGACAAGCCGAACATCCACGCCATCAGGCAAAACTGGATTGGCGACGACACGCTTATCGTCGGAACCGAAGCCCAGTACGCCCCTTACGAATTTTACCAGAACGACGAACTGTCCGGCATCGACATCGACATCATGTACACCATCGGCAATATGCTCAACAAGAACATCAAGTTTGCCGACATGAATTTCGACGTGCTGATTCCGTCCCTCGTCAACGAGAAGACCGACCTCTGCATTGCCGCGATGAGCATCACCGAAGAGCGCAGCAACTCCATCGACTTTTCGATCCCCTACGACAAGAACGAATACGTCATCGTCGTGCGCACGCCACAAAACAACCCGTCAAGCGAAAGCGACTCGGGATTCTTCAGCAAGATTTTTCAGGGCATTCAAAGCTGGTTTGACTAACAACCGGTTTACAGTTCCCGGTGATGCAGCAAGGCACGGATATTGCGCGGCAAGACTTCCTTGTGCCACTTGATCCATTCATCGTAGTAGATGTAGCGTTTTTCGCGCTGGCGGAATTCACGGCCGTGAACAACACGACGCCCCTGACGAACCTCGACAGGAATGACGATGTGCAGGCATTCGTGATAAACGACACCCGCAATCGCATACAAAGGACAGTTGGCGGCGTCATAGCCACGACTGATGCTAATCAGATGAAAGTCCTCTCCGGTCACCGGATCCTTGCGCACCGTATGGAAGCTTAAGCCCCCAACACGATTGCTCCAGGTGATGCGGCACGAGAGCGTTCCATCAAAATAGGTATCGTTAATCGCCGCAAGGACATCCACCAAGTTGTGGTACTTGCCTTGAGGACGGATTGGCGGCAGGCGTCCCTTGCTCGCCAGCGGGGCTTCACCTTTATCCGTAAAAATCTGGTCGACGGTTTGCCAAAAACGATTCACCAAGTCCTTGACAATGGCCTTGTTCTTTTGCGTTTTACGGCGTACGGCATGTTCGGCCCACTCCGCAGCCAGTTCACGAGCCGCAGCAAATTCCGGCGCCTTCATATAGGCCGGCAGCAAGACTTCCGGATGCCCAAACAGGAACCCGCCCTTGCAGCGGATGCTCTTTTTCATCAAGGGACTATACTTAAAATGGACAAGTCCGTTCGCAGAACATTCTGCAGACGGAGCCTTGACTTCGGGCGGCGTTTCCGTCGGAACAAAACCGAACAAGTCCATCTGACCATCGGGCGGGATCGATTGTTCTTCTTTTATTCCAAACAGGCTCATTCGCCAAGAGCCCCTTCGTAACCGTTTACCGCCAGGAGCCCGCCAAAAAAGCTTTCGGGCAAATCCAAAGCGGCATAATGTTCCGAGATTCCATAAACAGCATCTTCCACGACATCGGGCATATAGACGATGTAGCTGTCGTTCTTTTCGGTCTGGAGCATGTCGGGAGTGCAGTACTGGGGATCCGTCTCGCTAAAGTACATCCGGCATGAAACCGTGCGCAAAGGATAGATGGTACAATCCCCAACGGCATTCGAAAACGGGCAGGATCTCCACCACGAGAAATAGTCGTGCAGCGCCCGGTCTTCGGCGTCATCTTCCGAAAGTCCTTCATCCTTGCGGGATTCAAAAAGCGATTCGAACTTGTCCGAACGCAACTGGCACGCTTCCATCAGCGTGAGCAAGTCATCCCGCTTGCGCAGTTCGCTGTACATTGAAATCAGCTCAAAAGGTTCCACCGACATCGGATAATGATGGCAGCAGTTTCCACAGGCCGGCCGGCATTGGATTGGGCGTGGTTGCTGCACAAGGACCGCCTTAAGGTACTGGTCATACGCAGCGTGATAGGCTTTTGTAAACTTGAGTATTTCGGGCAACTGATCCCGCAAATTGTCGGGACCAATGGCGCATTCGCGATGGAGCGAAGATGCTATGGAATCAAGACGATCTCTCTCGGCCCTGAGCAGGCTGGACAACCGCAGCTCCGCAATGCGATAAGATTTGGTAGGAAAATACTCTTTATAAGAATCCATCGAGCGCAAATATATTTTTTTATGGGAATACCGATAAAAAACGCTCTTTAAAAAAGAAACAAAATTTTCATTTCTTTTAGAATGATATATATTTTTTCTTGTAGAATAACGGATTTTTTCAGGATTAGCAATATGAGAAAAATTTCGCAAGGCAAATGGATGTGGTCTACCGCAATCGCATTGTCTATGGGCATTGCAGGCTGCAACCTGTTTCACCCGACCGGAAGTAACGATGCCGACAGCGACGATGCCGCCGCCCTGACACTCGAAGGCTACCAGGAGTTTCAAAAGGCAAACTACGATGCCGCTCGTGCATTTTTCAATAAGGCAATCCGCGCAGACTCGGGACACTCCGAAGCGTGGATCGGACTCTGCAAGTCCGTCCTGAATACACAAGAAGGCCTGAATGCTTTCGAACTCATCTCTTATGCCCGAAAGACCGAAAAGGATGATGAAAAGGGCACGGGGAAAAAGGTGGCGACATACGGATTCCTCGAAATGGATGACGCCAAGGCCGACTCCATTTCGCGCGGCATCGACTCCGTTATGATTTACCTGAACAAGTTCGTCGATCGTGATACCACAGGCAAGACCGACAAGAAGGTGCGGTTTAGCGACATTGCAGACAGTTACACCATCTTGCAGCTGACCAAGGCCGCACTCCGTATCAGAGCGACCAATCAACAGCTCACGTCGATGGTCTCGGCAGACAACGCCGGTATGCAAATGAACTTGAGTTCGTTGAACGAACTTGGCGACAGCCTCAAGCCGTTCCTCAGCGATATGGCAGCCGCAGCAGAAGCCATCAAGGCATCGCCAGAAAGTGCAGCAGAAATCATCAAGGCGTACCTCCCTGATTCGACCCGTGAAGAACTTGGAGACGACTTCTACGCAGACGCAACGGTCGGACTTGCCAACACTGTAATCCAGCTCAACGAGAGAGCGCAGACCATCGACGACGATCGCACAAGCGTATTCTTTGACTTTGGCAACGTTCTCGATGATGATGGCGACGGCTGCGTCGACGAAGAAATCCTCGACAACTACGACAACGATGGCGACGGCGAAGTTGACGAAGATGTCCGTGACAACCGCGTTGTTGTCCTCGTGAAAAATCCGAAAAACCTGATGGAACTTTTGGACCAGGGCAAGGACGCATCGACATACGACCTCACCAAGGCGCAAGTCGACTCGCTCAAGCTTATCGAAAAATATGAACCCATCGACCTCGATATGAACGGAAAGAGCGGTAGCGAAGACCCAGACGAATGGCATTACGTCTATCGCGATCCGAACGAACGTGACGAAAAGGAAAACCACCTTCTCAAATTCGGTAAAAAGTTGAGCTACACCTATGCGGTGAACTTCAAGTATACCGACAAGGATCTTGAAAAGCTGATCGAGAACAAGGAAAAGATCCGTTTAGATACAGACATAAACAACATAAAATACGATTTGAAGAAACGCCAGGAATTAGTCGGTGGCTGCTGGAACAACTATACCGAAGACGATTTCAAGCAGTGGTTCGAAAGGAGGAATGCTAAATGAATAAATTAACAGTTCTTGCAGTCCTCGCCTGTTCTTTCGGCATTGCTTTAGCAAAATCCCCGACGCATTACTCGCTCCGCGCCGAATCCATGGGTGGCGCACACGTGGCCGTTGTCGATGACAAGGAAGCAGTCCATTACAACTATGCCGGTTTAAGCCAAATCAACCGAATCGGTAACTACGAAAAGCGCCCCGAACAGGGCTACTATCCGCGCAACTGGTTTGGTGATATGCGCTTGACCGTCGGTGGTGCAGGTGACTTCAGCAAGTTCCTTTCGACGTTCGATGACGTGAAGGACATTCAGGACTTGTTCCGAAACGCCCAGAAAGATGCCGAAAAGAACGGCACAAGCATCACAAATGCGAAGCTTGATTCTCTCATCAGCCATCCGAAATACATCAAGACCATCAACTCGTACGACCACAAGAATCTGGATGTACGATTGAAAATTGACGCCGAAATGGCCTTCCACAACTTCGGTGCGGCATTCTGGATGAGCGGTGGCGTTGCCCCCTATATTGATGGCGGCTTGATCATGCCTTATGTCGTAGTCGACACGTTCTACATCGATGCCGTGGCTCAGATGGGTGGCGCTTACGAAATCATCAAGAACAAGCTCTCTGTAGGTCTTGGCGGTAAAATTGCAAAACGCCATAAAGTGAACATGATTACGATCGGCCTTGCAAACTACAGCTCCATCAAGGATACTCTTGAGAATCAGCTGGACAACGCAACGGACGATTTCTTTGATGCCGAAACGTTCTCTCTCGGTATGGACATGGGTGTTCTTTACCAGCTAACCCGTGAAGTGCGCGTCGGTGCATCGCTCCGCGACATCTACTTCAAGAAGCTTGCTGGTGAAACGCTTATACCGAACTTTACCATGGGCGTAAACTACAGTCCGAGATTTATGAACAGCAACACTGGATTCGGGCGCAAGTTCAACGTGGCATTTGACTTTGCCGACGCCTTCAATACCGAAAAGAACTACAAGTTCTGCACGCACCTGAATTTTGGTTTTGAATTGGAACAGACATTGGCCGCCATTCCGGGGCTCAATAACGAAGTCCGCTTTATCGTGCTGCGACTTGCAGGTGGCTTTAGAGGCGGTTATCCTTCCGCAGGTATCGGCGTCGAAGTGCTTCGCTTCTTCTCGTTCGAAGCGGCTACCTGGGGCGAAGAACGCGGCTACTACACCGGTCAGGACGAAAACCGAATCTACATGGTCCAGGCCAGCATAGGATTCTAGTGGTCGCGGCGAGGCCGCAGTAGGCAGTAGGAAGTAGGCAGTAGGAAGTAGGCAGTAGGAAGTAGACTGTAGGCTGTAAGCAGTTGGCAGTTGAAGGTTGATAGCTAGCTGCTGGCAGGAAGTCTGTCATTCTGGAGGGCGCCGAAGACAACCGACAGGATCCAGTAAACATTGAAGAGTCGCGCATTGAAAAGCGCGACTTTTTTTAATGACGAGAAAAGGCGGAGTACAAACTCCGCCTTTTATGTGTGAGGTTAGGGATGACTTATTTTTTGACTTTCACGACTCTTGCCTGCGGATTCTGCTTACCGAGCAAGTCGTAAGTGCGGGAGGTGCGCAAGCTGCGAGACTGCACCGGGCGATTGCGCTTGAAAATGGAAATCGTACCATCGTCGGTCTTGAAATTTTCGACGTGCGTAATGCCGTTGTTCACGTAGTCCGTGAGGCCGTAAGCGTGACGCATGATGTTCAAAACTTCCATATCGAACACAGAGCCGTCCGGTTCCGTTTGGCGGCGGATAATAGTCATGTTATTTTCGCCTTCGTGACCGGTATCCCATGCAATCGGCACGACCTTGTTTCTCTTAGCGGATTTCATCAGGTAATCATAATACGCGAGACGCCCCTTGCGGTGCTTGGCGTACTTGTCTCCCGTCAGAACACCCACGCGATCATTGGCGCCGAATTCACCGATAATCACAGGCACGCCCTTATCGACAAAATTCGTTTTCATCTTGCCAAACTGGTCATCCATGCGATCGCCCGTACACGGATCGCCCATAGCGCCCGCCCAAGCGTTGTAGCCACAGTTATGCACAATATCCTCGCCCGTTGCGAGGTCTTCGGTGCCCCAGTAATATTGCGGATAGACCTGAGCGCCCCAATCGACAACGTCGTTCAACAGCGTGTAGGTGTAAGGGTCGTAATAATGCACTTCGACCATCAGGCGGTCCGCAATCACATCCTTCGGTAGCTTGCTCACGGGCATCACTTCGCAACTGCGGTCCACGCTCGTCGAAGGTCCCTGAATTACGAGCGTTCGGCTGGCATTATTGCCTCCCGTTGCACGCACGGCATCCACAAACGACTGGTGGTACGTCATCAGGATTTCGGTTTCGTGCTTGTAATTGTCATCCGTTGTCGCGGGCTCGTTAGCGCTTGCGAAGAGCAAGTTTTCATTATAGTTCTTGAAGCGGTTTGCAATCTGCGTCCAGAAATCCTTCTGGCGGGCATTCACCTTGTCCTTTTCCTGGTCGTTCAAATTGCCTTCGAGCCAGCCGTTATCCCAGTGGATGTTCAGAATCGTCACGAGACCTGCGCGCATACAGTAATCCACGACCGTCTGCACGGAATCCATCCAGCTAGACGCAATTTCGTTTGGACCACCGCCCGGAACAATGTCCGCCCTGCTGGAATCACGAGACAAAGCGTTCGAATGGCTATACCACGCGCACGGAATGCGAATCGTGCTAAATCCCGCCGCCTTGACCGAATCAATGTACGCTTCGGTCGGGAACTTGTTGCCCCACCACGTCGGATTCTGGGGAACTTCCATCGTGTTCCCGATGTTAATGCCAAAGCCCATCTTGGCAAACATTTCGTTTGCCGTCGGCAAATCAGCCGCGAAGGAATTTGACGCCAATGCAAAAGAGAACGCGCTGCAAAGAGCAGCAACGCGAATGTGCTGTTTCAACATAGTCAATCCTTTGGTTCTATGCCATTCGCGTTTTATCCCCAAACAACGAAAGACCATAACACCGAATTTAAATATATAACAAAGAACGGCGAAAGCCCAAATTCTGCCGTTAAAAGCGTTGACGATTTGTCAAATGAGATTCAGCCACGCCCGCAAAAGCGGGCCATTACTTCCCGTTTTACGGGATTGATTCTTCCTTAATGCTTTCAAAAAGAGCGTAGCCTCGGGCAGCTTTCAACATATTCGTGGTGGTATCAACTTGAATACCAATAAAACCGGTATAAAGCCTCAAAGGAATCATTTCACCCATATACTTCCATTCAATCCGTACCGAGGTCACACCTCTAGGAACATTCTTAACATCCAGTTGTTCATCCCAATCTGGAGAATGCCGTCTATAAGCTTCAATACGATCGTTTTGGTAATTACTCTCGTTTATATCTAATCCTGTGTACGGGAAAAATCTAGAAATCCAACCGTTAAAGGTCACATTACCACAAAATTCTGGAATGTAACGCTTGTATATCCCTCTCCAATGTTCCATATTTATTTTGCCATCAAAGACATTGATAAATTCATCTAGAACAGGATTAAGCCCAACGGCCCACCAATCCATATCCAGACGCGATGCAAGTCTGTTAAAAGAATCCTTGAGCAAAATCCAGTCTTCTTTTTTACCATTTATCTTGATTTTGGGGATTCCACAAAGCGTAGAAACCAAATACTCGTAATATTCCGATGCCACCGCCATGACCATCGCACTAGAAATATTATAGTCCACCGGGCTTGTCGTCGAGAACTTTGTTTTCAGCGGCAACCCAGTCTCTTCGGGCAACTTGGACTGTAAGGTTTCAAATAAATTCGCAAGCGTCCAGAACCATTCACGATGAGTTGATTCGGTGGTCAGCGAATTATCCTCAAAAACAACTACAGTATCCGTTCCTGGAGTGACAAATTTATCTTTCAAAGCTTCGCGATTGCTTTTGACATGGTAGCGGAAACCATCCAAAATCATAAGCCAAATATCATCTGGATTTATTTCCAGGGAATAATGATTGGCAAACGCAAGTTCAACAACATCAAAGAATGATGATATATCAGACTTTTCTCTGATAAAGGGACTTATCGAATCAGAGTACGCATAAAAAATCTTGCGTCCTCTTTCTTGTTTATTTTTAGAAAAATGTTCTGCAAAACCACCCTTTTCAACAGGAACAAATTTCTCTTTAAAAGGTTTGCTTTGGACGCTAGAATCAACGATCACGACATACGCACTTGTATCGCGAACAAAGCCTTCGAAACTTTGTTTCGCGTTTGAAGGCAATTTGATGACTTTTTCGTCTCCGCAAGAAGAGAGAACGCATGCGGCAAGGATAAGGAAAAAGAATTTGTAAAAGCTATGCATACTAACAATATAAAAACATAGCCTTATGGAGATTTAATAAAGGAACGTAAAATAAAGTAGATACGAGAAGGCGATCCCGGCACAAGGCCGGGATGACAAAAAAAAGGCCAGGATGACAAAGTGTACGGGATGGCAACACCCATTACGGATCATAATGACAATGTTACTATTTGCCGCTCATGATGGCGGCGAGATCAGCACCACTCAAGTTCGTCTTTTCGTTAAGGGCAGCGACGATTGCGGTGAGCGACTTTTGGCATGCCATCATGATGTTGTAAACTTGTTCAACGACGTTTACTTCGGAAAGCTGGTAATAATAGCAAGAAGCCTGAAAGCTTTGGAAATCAGGATCGTTCCTGTACAGCTCCATTGGGAGTTCTTTCATGACGGTATCGAGGTCGCAAGCGAAATTTTTGCGGATCAAAAAGTCCGACATATGGCCCGCAATGGCAATGTGGGCGGCACCATCGAGAGAGTTACCAGGCATGCGCGTGGCGCTCGGCTTTTCCTTAGAATTGTTGATTCTGACGTAATCAATCTGACGCTTGAACAGGAATGCGATTAGGGCGTGTCCCGCCTCGTGGCGGCAGAGTTTTTCATATTCTTGTTCACCGAAAAATTCAATTAAGGTTTCGCGAGTTAATGTTTGTTCTGACATT
>JBGVAT010000067.1:0-6119 GCA_045224895.1 Fibrobacter sp. | reverse complement strand
ATTCTCCACCGATGCCACCTGTATAGAAAAATTCATAATAATAATGTCGCCTTCTCAAATCTCTTTCACGGTCATCTTTTTTTAGCTCCACTTGCTTCATAATCCATGGATTAAATTCTGATTCAGGATATTTATTTTTAAAAGCAATCAGCTTCTCTAGCAATGAATCAAAAATAAGAGAGTTATCAAAATCTTCTTTAGTATAACTTCCACCATCAAAACGAGCTTGCTGAAAAGAATCTCTATTAGGCGAAAGACCTGCGTAATAATCACTACGTTTAGAAACATAGTTGAATCTTGTATCTTTTAAGATGACTTTCAATAAATTAGCAAGATCCTTATATTCTTGCGTAGTCGTTCCATCTGATATTCGGTCTAACTGTTTTTGAAAGTTTGCTTCTGTTGTCAAATGAATCGTTTTATTAGCATAAGCAATCAATTCATCATCAAAAGCAGAATATGGGGCTTTATTACTACAGTAACCGAATTCATTATCATAACTTTCATTAATATAACGGAAATGCTCATTTACTAGCGTGACTAAAGCTGAATCGTACTGATTCATCATAAGGTAAATCTGCAACAATTCATAATTGTCCAACGCACGTTCGCCATGACCAGAATTTTTCAATACATTTACAAATCGAAAAACTTCATTCGAATCCTGAGCCTGCACAGCAGATAATAAAGAATCTCTAACATTTGCCAAAGTCTGTTTTTGGTGAGAATCGGTAAAAGCGGGTAACAGACGAATGTTACAGTCATTTGCAAAAACAACAACCTTCAATAGCAAAACAAATAAAAGACAATTTCGCATACGCATATAAAATAAGATACATTTTTTCACGTAAAAAACAGAATTTTTGGGGCTTTAACGGCAGTAAAGCCCCTTTTTAGATGTTTTATTTTAACCATTTCCTCGCCCCGCTTTACAATTCTTGAAATATTGAACTATCTTTATAGTGTCAAAAAGCAAAGAGGTTTTTGGCACGCACGACGCAACTTCGCCATGAAGACGCCACACGTGCAAACATTATGAAAAAAATTATTGTCGTGAACACGCCAAAGAATTGGAAGTTCCACATTCCCGAAGCCGAAATCGTCTCGGCAAAAGACTACCTTACTAATCCCGAATTTACAACACAGAAAAACGTTCGCGTTTTCAACTTGTGCAAGGACTACAGCTACCAGAGCAAGGGCTATTATGTTAGCCTGCTTGCCGAAGCGCGCGGCCACAAGGTCATCCCGAACGTCAAGAACATCCGCGACTTCAAGGCACCTGCGGTCGTGAAAATCATCAGCGATGATATCGACGAGCTGATCCAGAAGAGTCTCCGCAAACTGACGGGTACGGAATTTATCCTTTCCATTTACTTTGGGCAGAACGTGAGCCCGCAATACCTGGAACTATCGCAAGCGCTTTATCGCCTTTTCCAGGCTCCGCTACTTCGCGCCAAGTTCGTGTTCAAGCAAAAATGGTTCATCCAGTCCATCCGCCCGATTAGCGTTGACGAAATTCCCGAGACGCACAAGGACATGGTCGATCAGTTCGCCATTGAATACTTCCAGAAAGAACGCTTTGTGTCGCCTAAGACCGAAGAATACGTTTACGACCTCGGCATTTTAACGAACCCCGAAGAAGTGGAACCGCCGAGCAATAAGGAAGCTATCCAGCTCTTTATCGAAGCCGCTCAAGAGACAGGTTTCCGCGTGGAAATGATCACCAAGACGGACTACCACCGCGTCGGTGAATTTGACGCCATCTTCATTCGCGAAACGACAAACGTCAACCACCACACGTATGCATTTGCACGCCGTGCCCAGAGCGAAGGCATCGCCGTCATCGACGACCCCGACAGCATCTTGCGTTGTTCGAATAAAGTTTATCTGCAAGAACTGATGACAGTCGGCAAGATTCCCGCCCCCAAGACGATTATTGCCCATAGCGAAAACCGCCACACGCTTGCGAAGGAACTCGGCTTCCCCATGGTCATCAAGACTCCGGATTCGAGCTTCAGCATGGGTGTCAAAAAGGCGAACAACAAGGAAGAACTCGAAAAGATTCTCGACTCGATGTTCGAACACAGCGACCTGCTCATTGCGCAGGAATTTACGCCCACAGATTTCGACTGGAGAATCGGCATTCTCGACGGCAAGCCGCTCTATGCCTGCAAATATTACATGGCAAAGAACCACTGGCAGATTTACAACTGGGACAGCAAAAACAAGAATGAGACCTGCGGCAAGTGGGATTGCCTCCCGATCGAAAGCGTACCGCACGGCATCGTGAAAACGGCTCTCCGTGTCGCAAGCCTTATCGGTAACGGACTCTACGGTGTTGACCTCAAGGAAATCAACGGTCATCCGGTCGTGATCGAGGTGAATGATAACCCGAGCATTGACCACGGCATCGAAGATCTTGTCGGCAAAAAGAAGATTTATCTCGCAGTGATGAGAAGCCTGCGCCACCGCATTGAAGACCGCCAAAACGCAGCTCAGCAAAAGGTCCAACAACACGAAAGAGATATGTTTTTATAGAGGTTTTCAGGTATGAGGTCGTGCTTCGCACTTTGACGCTTCCAGCATCCGCAGCTGCACTCGGTCATAAAAATATGCAAGCATATTTTTGCGACGCTCGTTTTGCATGCTTGTGAGATCGCTTCGCTTTGGGCAATTTGAATCACACCCCCATAGCCCAAAGGGAGCCGTAGGCGACCGAGCCCATACCTCATTACTTAGAGGTTTTTACATGAGTTATAAAATCTGGGAACGCTTCGGCGTAGAAATGGAATTCATGATTGTCGATCGCGACACGCTCAATGTGCTGCCGCGTGCCGATGTCCCGCTCGGAAAAGACAAAGACGGCAATCAGCTTTCGGACATCGAATACGATGATATCGGACTTTCGAACGAGCTCGTGAGCCACGTACTGGAATTCAAGTGCGCACACCCCAAGTCCACCTTTGACGGACTCGGCAAAAGATTCTTCCACGAGATTCGCCGTGCAAACAAGAAGCTCGAAAAGATCAACGCTATGCTTTTGCCAAGCGCCTGCCATCCGTTCATGGATCCGACAGAAATGCAGCTCTGGCCTTACGATTGCCTCGACATATACCAGACTTACGACCGCATTTTCAACTGCAAAGGACACGGCTGGGCCAACTTGCAAAGCACGCACCTGAACCTTTCTTTTGACGGTGACGAAGAATTTGGCGAGCTTCATGCCGCCATCCGCTTGCTCTTGCCTCTGATACCCGCCATTGCAGCAAGCAGCCCGTATCTCGACGGCAAATACACCGGCTATCGCGACGCCCGCATCGAAGTTTACCGCCACAACCAGGACAAAGTCCCTGAAATCACGGGCGAAGTCATCCCGGAACCGGCTTACAGCTACGACGAATACAACAAGATGATTTTTAGCAAGGTTAAAAAAGCAATCGATCCGTACGACAGCCAACACCTGCTGAATCATTTTTTCTTGAACAGCCGTGGTGCCATCGCCCGCTTTGACCGCGGAGCCATCGAAATCCGCCTCGTCGACATTCAGGAATGCCCGAACGCCGACATCGCCATCGCGGAACTCGAAATTGCGACACTCAAGGCCATTGTAAATGGCAAGTTCGCGGGCAGTTCTGTTGCAAATTCTGTGCCGCGCACGCTCAAGGAATACCGCGAATTCTTGCGCAATTTCGACACGACGCGCCTAGCCGAACTCCTCACCAAAACCACAAAGGATGCCGAAGACGCGACCATCGACTGGAAAGAATACCTCAGTGTATTTGGTATGAATTTTGCGAACACTCCCGCCTCCACGGCCTCGGCCACTAACGCCCCGGTTACAGCCGGCGACATCTGGAAGCACATCTACAGCGTCGTGAAAAACGACCTCACCGAAGTCTCACAGAGCTTCATGGAAAAAATGCTCGAACGCGGAACGCTTTCCAGCGCCCTCTACAGAGTACTCGGCGACTCCCCCGCCCACGAAGAATTTGTCGCGGAATACAAAAAATTAGCCGATTGCCTTGCGCACAACCGGCTATATGGAATAGGCGAATAAAATCGCTTACAATCCCAAGTCTTTTTTAGCTACCTGGAAATTCATTTCCAGGTATTTTAAATTTGCATCTTCAGCCATCAAATGCTCAAAATCGAGAATCGGGAACAGCACGTACGGCTTGACGCGAGCATCCACCGCCGCCAATTTTTCCGGGGTATCGGCACCAAAGTAATACTTTGCAAACACGTCCCAGCACTTGTGCATCATAGCTGCATTCATATAGTGAGCGGCCAGCAAATAATCATCCGGCAAATAATGGCAGAAATAGAAATAGCAACCTAAATCGTAAAGCGGATTACCACAAGCAAACTCGCCCAAATCGATAAAGTACGCTCCATGATCATTGACAATCAGGTTGCCCGTCTGCATATCGCCATGAATGCAAGTGAAAACCTTCGGTGTTTCCTTGATGATTTTTCGAGCATATTCCTTGACATTCTCAGGGAACATTTTCGATTGTTCAAGCAGGCGCGAATACTTTTCTTCCGCGTCTTTGAATGTGCCTGGAGCGCACTCCGTCGAATGAAGTTTTTTGCAATTTTCTGCAAAAATTTTGATGTAGTAATCGAGCTTAGCAGGTTCTTCACCAACGCATTTAGAAATAGAACGTTTGCCCTCGATACGTTCGTAAATAAGCCCGTTTCGCCCCTCGAATTCTACAATTTCACCAACTTGCGGAGTTGGGATTCCAAGCGAAAGAACTTTCCGGCAAATACTCTGTTCAAGAAGAAGCTCTTCCTTCGTTGAACAAAATCCCGGAAACCCCAATTTCAGCATCCACTTTCCATCCGGACTGTTGTAATTCTCGGAATTATGGCGATTGCTGAACATATTCCATTTTGACAATTCAATTTTCTCCATATAATTAAAATACCCAAAATTTTCCTAAAAAACACAAATGAATGCGTTTTTTGTAAAAATCGTTAAAAAAAGTTGACAAGAAAAGTGAAGATCATCACACCGTGATATAATTCACAAATAAAAATCCCACAATCGAATTATTATTTAAGTCGAACAAAAAAGGAGGGAAAATGGAGATTCCAAGCCGTAGCAATGATGGCGATGATTATATTCCGCCGTACAAGCCGTAAGGATTTACGACAATGCAAAAAAACGAGCCCAAAAGGACTCGTTTTTTTTAGTTAAAGATTATTCTTTCCAACAGTTCAAATACGTCTTTCGCTTTTTCCGCCGTATCCGGTAATTCGTTTATGCTAAAAACGTAGAATAAGCGTTCTTTCTTATCAAGGAATTCAATATCGAAAGTTTCTCCATCCAAAGAACACACTTCGATGTTTTCGTATTCCATTACATAAGATTTAATGGCCGTTTTCAGCATCTTTAAATAATTTTCTTTTCCAACAGCAAGTTTCCCCCAAACACAATCATTTTCTTTGATGGTACAAATGTAAGCACCACTGAAATCATCATTCCATTTCAACTTTCCATATTTGATCCTATTTGCATCAAGAGAATTTAAGGAGAACGAAACAAAGTTGTCAAACTCACCATCCAAAGAAGACACATCATAGCGCGCATAAGAACCTATTTTCCGTTTAACAGCAATATCCATTTTAGGCGGCTTATACGAGAAACAGTCATAGATATAATAGGCAGCCAGAGGGATTGCTATAATAAAAATTATCCATTTTTTGCTCATTACATTTCCTCAAGAACATCACTAAAATACATTTATGCGCGCCCTCAAATATACAAGTTAACGTAAAAAAAATACCCCATTAAAAAATGGGGTATTATCAATAATTTAACTTGCAAAACAAAATCGCGTTAGAACCGAGCTGATTTATCAACAGTCAATTTGTCTTAGTGCCTAGCGAGACAAAGAATCCGCGACCGAAGGCGTACAAGTCGTACGTCGAGAGTCGCGGTGATGCAGTATCGCGACGGCAATAAGGCAAATTAAACCTTCAGTTCGCCGGCGTCAATATTAGCCCAGTCCTTCACAGCTTCGATAGCCGGGCGGACTTCTTCGGTCACGAACTTCACGACCTGACCAGGAGCGCGCCCCACGAACTTGCGGAGGTCGAGGATTTCCTTGAGC
>JBGVAT010000066.1:0-9028 GCA_045224895.1 Fibrobacter sp. | reverse complement strand
CCCGATCCGCCAGCGCGAACTCCTCGAAGACCAGGTGCGCCGTGGCCGCGGTGGTGAAGGTGAAACCCACCCGATGGACGAAAACTTCATGCATGCTGTGGAAAGCGGTCTTCCGCCGACGGGCGGCGTGGGTTTTGGCATCGACCGTATGGTCATGCTCCTCACCAACCAGCAGACTATCCGCGACGTGCAGCTCTTCCCGCTGATGAAGCCGGAAGTGTAAGGCGAAAAAACTGGCGTTTAGCTATGGGCTATGAGGTCGGGGCGTTGCCCCTTTGGGGGCGCTTCGCTTTGAGGTTTTGCTATGAGAGATTTTCGATCGCTTGAAATTTGGAACCAGGGGCATTCTTTGACTCTGGACATTTATCAGGTTACCGGAAAATTTTTTCCTCGAGAAGAACTCTATGGCTTGACATCTCAGATTCGAAGAGCCTCTGCTTCTATCCCAACAAATATAGCTGAGGGCTGTGGTCGAAGGACGCAAGCCGAATTCAATCAATTTCTGCAGATTGCTATTGGTTCTTCTTCTGAGGTTGAGTATCAATTGCAGTTAGCTCATGATTTGAATTATATAGATGATGCCTGTTTCGAAACACTTAGTTCAAAAGTTGTTATGATAATAAAAATGATGACAACGTTTATTGCCCATAGCCCATACCCCAAAGTGCCGAAGGCACGACCCCATACCTCAAAATGAATAAACTCGAACTTCTCATCGCTTGGCGTTACTTGGGGGCTCAACGTAAGAGTCTCTTTGTTTCGCTTATTGGTATTTTTAGTATGCTCGGCGTTTCCATTGGCGTGTTTGCGCTGGTGGTGGCCCTGGCTGCCGTAAATGGTTTTGAAGAAGAAGTCACAGCCCAGATGATTGGCAAGGATGCTCACTTCGAATTGATGGCTTACAACGGAGCCCCTGTGGAACCGTATGATAGCCTTACAAATGAAGTGCGTACCCGTATTCCCGATGTGGTGGCTGCGTCTCCGTTCATTGTCTACAAGGTGGGCATCAGCTCCAAGAAGGTGAACGACGGCATTGTCATTTACGGCATTGACGGTGAAACCGCGAAGGGCGTGACGGACATCCACAAGTACATCAAGTGGGGAAGTTACTCCGTTGATAGTTTGGAAGATATGAGCGGCAAGCTCCGGCCGGGAATCATCCTTGGTTCTGGTTTGGCGGCACGTTTGCGAGTTGTCGTTGGTGACAAGCTCGTGTTGCAGACGTTCCAGAGTCCGGACGAGGCGATGAGTTCGGGTGGCCCGAAGATGATGATGTGCGTGGTGAGCGGCATCTTCGAGACGGGCACTTACGAATACGATGGAAACCTTGCGTATGTTGGCATCTCGGATTTGCAGAAGCTGCTTGGCATGGGTAACACCGTGACTGGAATCCAGTTCCGTATCAAGGATCACTGGAAGGCGGGCGAGGCGGTCGATAGCATGGCGACCTGGCTCTCTTATCCGTATTACGGAATGGATTGGAAGTCCAAGAACATCACACTTCTCAAGTGGATGAACTACGAAAAGTTCATTGTGGCGGCTGTGATTTGCCTGATCATTCTCGTGGCGGCGTTCAATATCATCAGTTCGCTAATCATGGTCGTGATCGACAAGACGAAGGAAATTGGCATCTTGCGCAGCATGGGCTTTAGTAAGGCGGGCATTATGCGCGTGTTCATGCTCATGGGAAGCTTTATTGGCGTGGGCGGAACTGTTGTGGGAGGGACTATTGGTCTTGTGCTTTGCAAGCTGCAAGAAGCCTTCCACTTCATCAAGCTTCCGGGTGATGTGTATGTGATTCCGTACTTCCCGATTTCGGTACACGCCCTCGATGTGATTTTGATCTTTATTATTGGAATTGTCCTTTGCGTGTCGGCGACGTTGTTGCCCGCATGGAAGGCTAGCCGTCTTGACCCTGTAGGAGCGATTAGACATGAGTAGTTTGTTGCAGACCGTCAACCTTCGCAGAGTTTTTTCCGAGACGGGTGAATCGCTTGAAATTTTGAAGGGCGTCAACTTCTTAATGGAAGAGGGCGAACTTGTTGCATTGACGGGTTCTTCGGGCTCGGGCAAGTCGACGTTCTTGAACCTGGTCGGAATGCTTGATACGCCGACTTCGGGCGAAATCTTTTTTAAGGGTAAGCCGCTCAGCAAGTTCAACAGCGAAGAACGCGATATGTACCATCGAGTCAAGGTGGGGTTCGTGTTCCAGTTCCATCATCTGCTGACCGAATTTACGGCGCTTGAAAACGTCTGCGTGCCGGGTCGCATTCTTGGTACGAACGAAGCCGAATGCCGTGAACGTGCCGAGATGCTTTTGGAAACGGTTGGCCTCAAGGATCGTCTCAAGCACTTGCCGCGAGAACTTTCGGGCGGCGAACGCCAGCGTATTGCCATTGCCCGTGCGCTTATGAACCACCCGGATCTTGTGTTAGCCGATGAACCGAGCGGCAACCTGGACGAAGCGAACTCGGCAAAGTTGAATGAACTGTTTGGCGAACTCAACGAAAAGTTCCGTCAGGCGTTCTTGATTGTGACTCACGACGAAAAATTGGCTCAGTTTGCAAAACGCCGGGTCGTGATGCATAACGGTGTTATCCAGAGCGTAGAATAAAAGTTTATAAGAAAAGGAAGTTTGTAATGCCGGATATTAATGGAATCTTTTCTGCAAAGGCAAAAGCGGCCTTGCAAGCGGCGCGTATTGCGGCCCGCAATTTAGGTAGTGACTGCGTGACGGTAGAACATTTGCTGTTTGGCCTTGTCCGCGAGGATTCGGGATTTGCTTCTGAAACATTGAAGGCTCTTAAAGTCAACTTGACGGAGCTTAGCGAAACCATCCAGCGTGCGCTGAGTACAAACGGCGGCCTCATGACGGTCGGTGGCGATGCTCACGGCGGTCTTTTGACGTTTACGGCGCAGTGCAAGGCGGTGCTTTACAATGCAGCAAAGATTGCCAAGGAAGAGGGCGTTCAGTTCATTGGTCCCGAACATTTGATGCTTGCTATTTTGCAGCAGACGGATTCTCCGGCGGCAGCGACGCTCTCGACGTACAACGTGACGTTTGAAAACTATCAGGAAATGCTGATGCAGATCAAGCGCCAGACCGATGGCCAGCCGATGGATGACGGTCAGCAGCCTGATGACGAACCGCGTGAACGTTATACGCAAACGCGTCAGGCGAATCCGCAGTCCCGTTCCAAGACGCCGATTCTTGAACACTTTGGCCGTGACCTCACGGCGATGGCACGTGCAGGCAAGCTCGACCCGATCATTGGCCGCGAAGCTGAAATTGAACGCTTGATCCAGATTCTTTGCCGTCGCAAAAAGAACAACCCGGCACTCATTGGCGAACCGGGCGTAGGCAAGACTGCGATTATCGAAGGCCTGGCTCTCAAGATTGTACAGCGCAAGATTCCGGATTTGCTCGCGAACAAGCGCGTGGTGACGCTTGACGTTGCCGCAATGGTCGCCGGTACAAAGTACCGTGGCCAGTTCGAAGAACGCGTGAAGGGGCTCATCATGGAACTCCAGCGTGTTGGCAATTCCGTGATCCTCTTTATCGACGAACTCCACACGATTGTGGGCGCAGGCGGCTCCGAAGGCAGTCTCGACGCTTCGAACATATTCAAGCCCGCTCTTGCTCGTGGCGAACTCCAGTGCATTGGTGCCACGACTTTTGACGAATACCGCAAGTACATCGAAAAGGATCCGGCTCTTGAACGCCGCTTCCAGACGATTGTCGTGAATCCGCCGACGGTCGAAGATTCCATCCAGATTCTCGATGGCCTTCGCCCGAAGTATGAACAGCACCACAATGTGCATTACACGCCGGATGCCGTGCGTGCTGCCGTTGAACTCGGTGAACGCTACATCAGCGAACGCTTCTTGCCGGATAAGGCGATTGACGTTCTTGATGAAGCGGGTGCCCGTGTGCGCTTGAATTCCATCAAGATTCCGCAGGACTTGCAGAATATGGAAGACGAGCTTGGCGAATGCCTCCAGAAAAAGGAAGAGGCTGTTGCCAATCAGGATTACGGTTCTGCGGCGAAGTTCCGCGCCCGCGAAGAAGAACTGCAGAACAGCATCGCTGAACGCAAAAAGCAGTTGCAGAGCGAAGAATCCGAAACGCCTGTTGTCGACGAAAACGTTATCCGTGATGTCATCAGCAAGATGACGGGAATCCCGGTCCGTAGGCTCGGTGGCGAAGAAGCCCAAAAGCTCTTGCATCTCGGTGACGAAATCAAGCAGCGTGTGATTGGTCAGGATCAGGCTGTTGATGCGATTGTGAAGTCCATCCGCCGTAGCCGTGCTGGCATCCGCAACAACAAGCGTCCGATGGGAAGCTTCCTCTTCTTGGGCCCGACGGGTGTCGGCAAGACGGAACTTGCGAAGGTACTTTGCAAGGAACTCTTTGGCAGTGAAGATTCGCTCGTGCGTATCGATATGAGTGAATATATGGAAAAGCATAGCGTGAGCCGCTTGATTGGCGCTCCTCCGGGATATGTGGGCTTTGAAGATGGCGGTGGCCAGCTGAGCGAAAAGGTTCGCAAGCATCCGTATTCTGTTGTGCTTTTGGACGAAATCGAAAAGGCACATCCGGACATTTACAACTTGCTCCTCCAGATTTTGGACGATGGCATTTTGACGGATAGCTATGGCCGTAAGATCAACTTCAAGAATACGATTATCATCATGACGAGTAACGCCGGTGCCCGCGAAGTCCGCCATAGCAGTGGCATGGGCTTTACCAAGATGGGTGAGACCGACGATTACGAACGTATGGAAACCGCCATTCGTGAAGAAGTCAAGCGTGTGTTCTCTCCGGAATTCTTGAACCGCGTGGACGAACAGATTGTGTTCCGTGCGCTCTCTAAGCAGGACTTGGTTTCTGTTGTGGATATCCAGATGGGATTCTTGCAGAAGAATCTTTCCGATCGCGGCATCCTCTTGGAAATGAGCCAGGAAGCCAAGGAATTTATCGTCAACCACAATTACGAATCTTCCTTGGGCGCACGTCCTATTCGCCGCTCTATCCAGAACCTGGTCGAAGACGAAATCGCCGAAGGGCTTTTGCTTGGAACGATGACGGACTTCTCCACGATTTCTGTGGGCGTCGAAAACGGCAAGCTCTCCTTCAAGTGCGAAAAGATCAAGTCGTAGTGCTTTGTCACCCCGGCCAGTGTGCCGGGGTCGCCTTTTTTGCTATATTTGCCTCGGAATTTTAACAATCAACCTATGAGGTTATAAATGTCTCAGATTTCTGCTGTTCTTATCTTCGGTGCTCCGGGTTCTGGCAAGGGCACTGTGGGCGCAAAGCTCGCTGCAACGACCGCCCTCAAGCACCTCTCCACGGGCGACATCTTCCGTGGTATCGCTCCGTCTAGCGAATCCGGCAAGCTCCTTGCTTCTTACTCCAGCAAGGGCCTCCTCGTCCCGGACGAAGCTACCGTTGAAATCTTCGGCCGCTTTGTCGAAGGTCTCGTGAACACGAACAAGCTCAACCCGGAAAAGGATACCCTCCTCCTCGACGGTATTCCTCGCACGGTTGCTCAGGTCGATCTCATCAAGCCGATCGTCGACGTGAAGCACATCTTCGTTCTCGACATCAAGGACGAAGCTACGATTGTTGCCCGCCTCCTCAACCGCGCCAAGATCGAAGGCCGTAAGGACGACGCTGACGAAAACGTCATCAAGAACCGTCTCAAGGTTTACAAGGAATCCACCGCTAAGGTTCTCGAAAAGTACGATCCGAAGATCATCAGCCACATCGTTGGCGACAACACTCCGGACGAAGTCTTCCTCGACGTGCTCAAGGCATACGTGGACTTCACGAAGAACGCCTAATCCGTTCGCTGAAATTTATTCAGAATGCACCTTGCCCCGCGGCAGGGTGTTTTTTTATTTGTTATGCCCACCTTTTGCTTGTCATCCCCGACTTTAGCCTGTCATGCCCGACTATAGCTTGTCATTCCGGATTTATTCCGGAATCGCCTTTTTGTATAACAAAAAACTCAAGACTGTGTCATATACAAAAAATCTTTATTTTTAGCATTGAATTTTAACTAAAAATACGTGTTTTGTGTCATAGTAGCCCGTGAATAGGGTATATTTGTTTATATGAAACAGATAACGGAATACAAAGATTATCATTCCCTGATCAAGGACTTTTACGAAGACCAAAAACGCACTTCGTACTTTTCCTGGAGGGAATTCGCGAAACTTGCGGGATTTTCTTCACCGACTTATTTGCGGCTTGTGAGCGAAGGCAAGAGCAACTTGAGCCGAGTGTCGATGAACCGTATGATTTCGGCAATGGGGCTTGCGGGGTTTGAGGCGAACTACTTCAAGGCCCTTGTCAATTTTTGCAATGCCAAGGATGACGAAGCCAAAAAGCCGTATTGGAAAGAAATGCGTCAGATTGCGCTTGAGTTCAAGGTGCGCGTCGTTGATAAAGAAGCTGTCGAGTATTTCGATGGCTGGAAAAACCAGGTCGTACGCGAACTTGCGCCGATGATGAAGGGAGCCACCCCAGGGCAGATGGCGAAAACGTGCTGCAACGAAATTTCCGCAGCCGAAGTCAGTAAATCGCTCGAGTTCCTGACGAAGGCGGGGTTCCTGAAAAAAGGTGCGGACGGCTCGTATCGTCAGACCGAAAAGAACGTGACTGCGTCAAAGGAAGGAATGGCCTACGCTGTACACGCCATGCAGCACAAAATGTTGCAGCTTGCCGATGAATCCATCGAACGCTTTGAACCGCAAGACCGCAGTGTGTCCTGTGTGACTTTTACGGTCAACCGCGAATGTTACGAACGCATTGCTCAAGAAGTCGATGCGTTCCGCAAAA
This sequence comes from Fibrobacter sp., assembly GCA_045224895.1. Lineage (GTDB taxonomy): Bacteria > Fibrobacterota > Fibrobacteria > Fibrobacterales > Fibrobacteraceae > Fibrobacter. The sequence goes on along the minus strand of JBGVAT010000066.1, from coordinate 2,184 downwards.
AGATCGTGGCTATGGCTACGGAAACAGAAAAAGCCGACCAAATTTACCATTTGAATGTGCAACTGTTCCCGATGACTTGGAAATTAAAAAAAGACGAGGAGGATTAATATGAATAAAAAACTCTATACTTTGTTTGCTCTCGGAACGCTTCTTTTTGCGGCGTGTTCCGACAATGCATCAATTTCGGGTTCGACGAGTGTCCCGAATATGGTAAATCCTAACAATGTAATAGTTCCCCGTTCAATAGTGCTATGCAGCCAAAGGGTAGTGTCTGCTGATTCATCGCAGAATTGCTGGGATGGCGAAATGTGGAACACTACATCGGGTTACCGCGTCTATACGGGCTTCGATAATGGTTCGAATACATCGGGAATATGGACTTGGAACATTGTTCCTGCAAGCAACAATGTCGAAATTGCCTTTGAATGGCCTGGTGCGGCCACGGCCGAATATGATTCGATGGCTCTTGCTGATGTGATTGACAAGTGCGGAGGCTCTTTATGCGGCAAGGTCGTTGCAAAGCATGTATCGAATGGGAGTGAATCTAATACTCAGACCAGTCAAGCCTATGTTGAATTCTACTTTGCGGGTAAGGATTCTTTAGGACATGTCCAAAGTGCAAATTTGAGTGACTTGAATGGACTTTGTATTGAATATTCGGGAACGTTTGCTCGTTTTGAACTTGTTGCCGATGATTCAATAACGCCTCTATTGAATGGTGGATATATGCATTTTATGCTTTCTGGGAATATCGTGCCGGACAACGGCGGAGTTGTTCATACAGTTGCACCAAAGCCTGTAGAACAATGCTTCTCCTGGTCTGATGTTTACTATGAGCCATATTGCGATTACACTCAAGGCTTATCGCTAAGTGAAGCTTGCTCAAATACGGATGTTCGTAGAGAAGATGTTATATCTCATCTAAAAGGCTTGCGATTCGTGATTGAATCTAGGCATGATACCGAAGCAGATTTGGAATATGACTTTAATATATTGAGCATTGGTCTCTATGAAAAAATCTCAACGCCTCCTACGGGTACTCTTCCTGTAAATGAAAATTGCGAGGTGGCTTCCGTTAAGGAATCGTTCTGTGATTGTGATTTTTCAGAAGAAATTGTTGACCTTGAATTAAGATCGAAGCGCGGATTTCATTTCTCGAAACTGCATGATGGCTCGGAATCATATTCTCCGCAAGTGATTGAATGTATTGATTCCACTCAAAAAAGTTTGCAGAATGGAAACCTTACTGCTAGGTATAATCTTGATACATATCGGTTGAGCATGAACCCTTGCGATAATCCGCGTCCAAAGATTCTTGCTTGTGCAGATGGTTCTGAATCGGAATCGGTGGAGTATTCCCAGTTAAAGGCTGAATTTGATGCCACTGTGAATGCGGGGCTTGAAAGACAGAATGCTGTTGAAGATTCCCTTTTTGCCCAATGTTTATCGTTATAGAACTTGATATGTAATTGTTGCAGGAGGAAAAAAAAGGCGACCGGAGAAATCCGGTCGCTTTTTGCGCTTTGTCGCAAAAATTAGGCGAGTGCCTTAATGATGGCATCCCCCATACCAGTCGTGCCGACCTTGGTGCAGCCTTCCTGGTAGATATCACCAGTGCGGAAGCCCTGGGCGATGACCTTTTCGCAAGCAGCTTCGATAGCCTTTGCAGCTTCTTCTTCCTTGAAGGTGTAGCGGAGCATGAGGGCCACGGAGAGGATCTGTGCGAGCGGGTTGGCAATACCCTTGCCTGCGATGTCCGGAGCGGAGCCACCTGCCGGTTCATAGAGACCGAAAGAACCTTCGGCGATAGAAGCGGACGGGAGGAGACCCATGGAACCGGTGAGCATTGCGCATTCGTCGGTGAGGATATCGCCGAAGAGGTTCGGGCAGAGGAGCACGTCGAATTCACGCGGGCGCTTGAGGAGCTGCATAGCAGCGTTGTCCACGTAGAGGTGTTCGAGAGTGAGTTCCGGATAGTCCTTGATGACTTCGTTCACGACTTCGCGCCAGAGAACGCTCGTGGTGAGCACGTTGGCCTTGTCGATGGAGGCAACCTTCTTGTTGCGGAGCATAGCGGCGTCGAAAGCGAAGCGAGCGATGCGTTCGACTTCGTAGCGGCTGTACTTCATGGTGTCAAAGCCGATTTCTTCCTTGGAGCCCGGAACGCCTTCGCGGCCCTTCGGC
>JBGVAT010000065.1:0-2775 GCA_045224895.1 Fibrobacter sp. | reverse complement strand
CTCGAAGAACTCAACGTTCGCGAAATGAAGTTCCTCGAAGATGAGACGAAGCTCGTGCAGCTCTCCGCCAAGCCGAACTTCCTCGCCATCAAGGCGAAGGGTCCGGATTACGCAAAGAACATGAAGGTAATTTCCGCTAAGCTCAACAGCCTTACGGTTGATGAAATCAAGGCTCTCCAGGCTGGCGAAACGATTAAGTTCGAATTTGGTGAAGTTGGTGCTGACTGCTTGATGCTCAACCGCATCGTGGCCGACGGCATGGCCGTGGAAGCCAACCAGCACTTCACCGTGGCTCTGGACCTCAAGATCACGGACGAACTCCGCCGCGCCTGCGTGGCCCGCGAACTCGTGAACCGCATCCAGAACCGCCGTAAGGACCAGAACTACGCCATCACCGACAAAATCGAAGTGACGCTGTTCTCTGCAAGCGACGTCTTCAAGCAGGCTGTCGCGGAGAATGAGGCTTATATTGCCGGCGAGACGCAAGCTGTCGCCATCAAGTGGGCTGCCGTTGCCGATGGCCTCGAAGCTAACGATGCCGACGGCGAAGCATTCAGCTTCACGACGGTAAAAGCCTAAATACTCTCAAAAAGATTCTAAAAACGCTCTTTCCTTGTGAAAGGGCGCTTTCTTTATTTGGTCTTTTGTTTTAAAAAGTGTATATTTATGGGTGAGGTATGAATATGCAAACCGCTACAATTGAAATAACAACTGCAATGGAACCTTATGTAAATAAGCGTGATATGTGGCTGAAACAACGTGCGATGCTCCTGTACCCCTATATTCAAAATGGGACTATTTCGCATGGCCGTGCTGCCGAGATTCTTGAAATGGACAAGTGGTCTCTTATCCAGCTGTATGGCTCTATGGGTATCCCGTATATTGACATGGACGAAGCGGAACTTGAACGCGATATTGCAAACGCTTTAGCTGCTTGCGGAGAGTCTAAGTGATAGTTGTCTCTGACACGACTCCATTATTGACTCTGTTCAAAATTGGACGGATTGATGTTTTAAATAAACTATATAATTCCGTACACATCCCTTTTGCTGTGTTTGAAGAATTGACTCGCAATACTGAATACCCTGAAGAAGCGGAGTATTTTAGGAATTGCCCGTTTTTAGAAGTCCATTCGGACCTTTCTGCAGATAGAGTATCTCTATTGCAGCGGGCGACGGGGTTGGACCTGGGCGAAAGCGAAGCGATTATCTTGGCAGACGAAAAGCAACCGAGTCTTTTGCTGATTGATGAAAGCAAGGGCCGTGTTGTTGCAGAGAGCATGAAACTAACGATTACCGGAAGTATAGGCATTCTCTTTGCAGCATATCAGAAAAAGTTGCTTACTGCAGATGAAATTGACCAAAGTGTTACGATGCTTAGGGGCATGAACCGCTTTATCGGCGAAAAACTTTTCAACCTTCTGTTGTCGCTGGTACACAATAAGAAATAGGCCCTTTCTATTCCTTTTTCTCCCTAAAAACACTCTTTCCTCTTTACAAATTGGCCCGAATTCGCCGTTTTTATGGCAAAAACGCTCGTTTTTGTAAACTTTTTGAGCGTTTGGCCCATTTTTAAGTTATTTTTAAATTGGTAGAATTTTAACGAGGTGTTTATAGAATAAACCGAATTGACATAGTTTGAGCATTGCTCTTGTTCTCCACTTGGAAATCTGGAAAATTTCGAAATCTTCGAGAATAAGTCGCAAAGGTTCACGCCCTCTAGGCGTGGGTCGTTTGTGCATTTCGAAGATGGGTTTTCCAGAGCCTCAAGTGGAATTGCACTGACAACGGCTCACGCTTTTTGTTTAGTACAAATTCTAAACATTAACGAGGTCGTTGTGATTGTGCAATCTGGGGCTGCCGAAAGATGTAGGACGGATTTTGCGGACATTCAAAATAAAAAAGAATGTGGAGGTAACAGACAATGGCAAAGACAATTTTTGAGGAAATGGGCGGCATCTACTGCAAGCAGGGCAAGTACGCGAAGGGAAAGGAGCTTTTCGAGAAGTCGCTCTCCATCGACCCCGAAAACTTGAACCCCTATTATGGCATGGCGCTACGCGGTGCTGTGCAATACTGGTCCGAGACCAAGAAGCACCAGTCCTTCGCGGATTGGCTGGAAAGCAACGCGGAGGAATCCATGACCTACTTCGACTTCAACGAGGGATGGTGGCGAAGAATCAGGACGTCGAACTGCGTAGAACGCCTGAACAAGGAAATCAAGAAGAGGACAAAAGTCGTAGGCGTCTTCCCGAATCCAGAATCGTGCGAGAGGCTCATCGGCTCGCTACTGATGGAACAACACGAGGAATGGATGGAAGAAAAAGCTTACTTAACCGAGAAGGAAATGGAAAAATCTGCTTTTTGTGCATGAATTTACAGAAAAAGACTTGCCTAATCTAAGGAATATAATTAGATTTAGTATTATACAAGGAGTTAATAAATATGCGGCAAGGTATTCTTAAATAAACTGTCAATTTGATAGTGGGAACAAAAAGTAGCAGTCCCGTTTCACTTTTAATATGGGGCTTAGTTTTTTGTACCCAGTTTAAGAATACTTTTATCATGTAATTTTATATGCCCGAAAACATATAAGTGTTTTGGGGCTATTGGAGTTATTTACCCAGTGATAGGAGTATTTATCACTGGGTATTTTTATGCCCTTTTTTGGGTGTTGATAAGAGGAAAATCACATGAAAATAATTAACTTAGGCATTCTGGCTCACGTTGACGCAGGAAAGACAACATTAACGGAAAGTTTATTGTATACCAGTGG
>JBGVAT010000064.1:0-3470 GCA_045224895.1 Fibrobacter sp. | reverse complement strand
CTTTTTTTTGTAATAGCGGTTCAGGGATTTGAACCCCGGACCAATGGATTATGATTCCAGTGCTCTACCGCTGAGCTAAACCGCCATCGACTCCAAATTTAGTAATAGGTGTCTAAAATTTCAAGGGGTCTAGGCAAAATAAACTTGCGTTTTTACAAAATTTTCGCCCCATTCGATGACGCGCCAGGCCGGCTTGATAGATTGCAAGTAAAAATCGGACTTATTCGCATCTATCTGCATCTGTGTCGCAGGCGTAACGTGTACCGTCTTGTCGCCCAGCTGAACATCCTTCTCAAAGTGGTAGTGACCCACAAAGATATGCCTGATGTTCTTTATTCTCGAGAGCGTGGCCTGGACCTCCGCAATGTTCTTCATGGAATACTTCGAATCCATGAAGTTGTGATTGCAAAGGCAAGGCGGATGGTGGATAAAAAGCAGAACCTCGTCATTGATCCTGGAAGCTTCTTCTTCAAGCCACGAAAGCTGTTCACTCGAAACAGTCCCATCGGCACTGTCCAAAAAGAAGATGGAACGGCCGGCTATGTCATAACGGTAAAAGCACTTGCCGTCATGAACCTTGCCCCTGAGGTCAAAAAACTTCTCCATGACCGAAAGATCGTCATGGTTGCCCGGAATGATGCAGACCGGAACCTTGCAGTCCTTCAGGACATCCGAAATATAGGAATAGGCCCCCGGTTCCGCATGTTCGTTGGCCAGGTCGCCCGAAAGTACCAAAAGGTCCAAATCCTTCATGGATTCAGACTGGTATGCAGTCAAAAAGTTCTTGCGAACATCTATGCCCTGCACTAGTCCAGAATCTTCCCCGATGTGGGGATCCGAAATCTGTCCTATTTTCAATACTTTCTTTCCCATATACATTATTTTATGAAACGTACTAGAATATAGCTATTAAGAACAAAAAAACGTGACTTTCATCAACTTTTTTAGACTTGATGTGATAAACTTCATATTTTATCTTGATTTTTGAGCCGTTTTGACCCGAATCTTCAACATACTTTCGTTATCATCTCGTGAATTAGCATTGAAAACTGGGGTTCAACATCTATTAACGTTGAAGAATGTGAATAGATTTTGAATTTTCAACATCAATCAACATTTTCTTTATTTCTCTATCTCGTTGATCATCATCGACTTACAAAACCAAATCCAAAAAATTATCCACTATTCACCATATCAAATACTAAATACTATATATACATATATCTAGTATTATTTAATATAGGTGGTTGATTACTTTTCCTTCCCCCTGCGAGTACTGCTCATCTCACAGGAACCCTGAAAAATGGCACCTTCGTTGATGATGAGCTGGTCTGCCTTGACATTACCGATAATCTGGGCATTGTCCTGGAGATAGAGCTTTCCCTTGCATTCGACGTCGCCTTTTATGGAACCTGCTAAGATGGCAGATCCACACTTGACGTTTCCTTCGACAGTAGCGTACTTTTCAAGAATCAGCTCGCCATCAATGGAAATGTTTCCAAAAACCTTTCCGCCTATGCGTAAATCCGTTTTTCCAACAATATCGCCATTTACCTGGACGGTATTTCCGACCTGGGTCAATTCCTGATCATTCTTGTTTGCCATACTCTTCCCCTTTAGTATGTTTTTTACGTTCTAGTACGTGAACACTGTTTCCGGATCCTGCGGGACATTGTCCTTGCTGATGGAATAGTGGAGATGAGGTCCGCTCGTGTTTCCGGTGTCACCTACGTAACCGATGATGTCACCCTTCGTGACGTTGGCGCCCTTTCGGGTCCTGATGGTCTTGAGGTGCGAGTAGGATGACTTGTAACCATTCTGATGGTCGATGACGACTGTATTTCCGAGATCGCCGCTGTTTCCGGCAAAAACGACTTTTCCGCTACCGGAGGCAAAAACCGGATTGCCCTTGCGTGCCGAAATGTCGATACCCAGGTGCTTGTTTTCGAGCGAGAACTTTTTGCTGATGATGCCGACTGCCGGAATCACGTTAGGGATTCTTTCCATTCGGATTTTTTCGTCGGTGGTAAGCCAGTTGTGGATACCTTCGAAGTCGATGCTGTTCTTGCTGGAGGGGACGTGCGCAAAGCGGTTGCGCTCGATGATGCTGTTGATCTTGTTGGAGTCGTTTTCCAGGAATGTCTCGAAAATGTTCTGGATGCGGTTTTCCATGATCCAGAGGGAGTCCAGTCGTGAGAAGAGTTCTTCATAGTTCGCGTTCTGTTTCACCAACTGGGCGTTATGGACACGCATTTTTTCGTAAGTCGCAAGCGTTTTGTTGATTTTTGCAATGTGAAATATGAACAATCCGAGAATAATGGCGATGACAGCAAGCCCGATGTTGAAAAGCTTGAACTGCTTACTCGAAATGCGGAACTTCCTTGCGCCTTCCGGATTTTCCGGAATGATTTGAATGGTGTAATACTTACGACTCACGATTCTACCACTAGCGGTTTTCCATGATTTCCTGGATTCTGGTCAGGTCGTCCATGGAATAATAGTTGATCACGATGGTACCCTTGGTCTGGTCCTTGGCGCTCGGGTTAAGGGCGACCTTTGTGCCGAAGAACGTTTCGAGCCTGTTTTCGAAGTTCTTGAGGTCGGCGCTGAGTTCGACCTTCGGCTTGGGTTCGTTGCTGCCGTGAACTTCCGGAAGTTCGTCTTCAGCCGTTTCGAGAGAATTTTCTTCGGCTGCCTGTTCCTGTTGGGCGGAGGCGTCGTTCTTGGATTCGAATGGATCTTCGCCACGGCTGATGGCTTCAATCTGGCGGACGTTCAGACCTTCGGCAATGATGCGCTGGGCGAGAGCCTCGGGGTCCGAAATCTTTTCACTGCAGAGAGCACGGGCTGCACCGCTCGAAAGCTTGCCTTCCTGGATCCAGGCCTGCACCTGGTTCGGGAGCTTCAAAAGACGGAGCGAGTTCGTGATGGCGGAACGGGACTTGCCCACCGTCTTCGCGAGGTCTTCATGAGTATAATTATGGTTGTCGATCAACTGCTGGTAAGACTGTGCAATTTCAATCGGGTTCAAGTCCACGCGCTGGATGTTCTCGATCAAGGCCCATTCGCTCATGGTCTTGTCGTCGAGATTTTCGTAAACCTGTGCCTTGATGGTCTGGCAATTGGCAAGTTTCGATGCACGGGTACGGCGTTCACCGCTGATGATCTGATAACGGTCACCCACCTTGCGGACGGCGATCGGCTGGATAAGTCCGTGCTTTTCGATCGTTTCGGCGAGTTCGACAAGTTCGTCGTCGTTGAAGAACTTACGCGGCTGGAACGGGTTCGGGTCGATCAAGTCGATGTTGATTTCGACAATCTTCTGGTTGTCCGCTGCAGTATTTTCTGGAGCTGCGGAATTGTTGATAGCGTTATCGACAGAATTGCCGAGAACATCGTGTGCCTTAAAAATTGCAGAGAGACCGCGACCAAGTGCTTGTTTACCCATAATAGTTTCTAGTTGTTAGTCA
>JBGVAT010000063.1:0-4134 GCA_045224895.1 Fibrobacter sp. | reverse complement strand
AGGTGCTAGTGGGAGCAATCTCATGACAGTTCAAGTCTGTCCGACCGCAGAAAAAGACTCGATGAAAATCGAGTCTTTTTTTTATTTTTGCAAAAAGGGAGATGAGCTTGCTCAATGACAAGTTGAGGCCGGGTGACAGCGCAAAAAAAAATGTCTTCACATCCATTTCATAAAATTCTACATTTGCAAGTATGAACCGTTTTGAACTGAAAAAGACGTCGAAGAAATCCAAGGCCCGTCTGGGTGTTTTGCACACCGACCACGGCGACATCCAAACGCCGATTTTTATGCCGGTGGGTACCGAAGCGACCGTAAAGGCCGTAACGCCCGCACAACTCAAGGAAGACATCAAGGCCCAGATTATCCTCGCGAACACGTACCACTTGTACTTGCGCCCCACAACGCCGAAGATTGCTGCTGCAGGCGGCATCCATAAGTTTATGAGCTGGAACGGCCCGGTGCTTACGGACAGCGGTGGATTCCAGGTATGGAGCTTGAAGGACTTGCGCAAGATCAAGCCCGAAGGCGTTGAATTCAGAAGCATTCTGGACGGTTCCAAGCATTTTTTTAGCCCGGCAAGCGTGATGAACGCCCAGCGCGAAATCGGCGCAGACATCATCATGGCGCTCGACGAATGTACGCCTTACCCGAGTACGGTCAAGGAAGCGGAACACAGCTTGAACTACACGCTCCGTTGGACCGCAGAAGCAATGGAATGGCTCAAGGAACACCCGCCAATTCACGGTTACGATCAGCAGTTCTTTGGCATTATCCAGGGCGGAATGCACACGCATTTGCGCAAGCAGGCTATTGAACGCATCGCAGAACTCGACCCGGACGGATACGCCATGGGCGGCCTTTCGGTCGGCGAACCGACCGAAACGATGTACGAGATTGCCGATTTCTGCACCGACTACTTGCCGACAGAACACCCGCGCTATGTGATGGGCGTCGGAACGCCGTGGAACTTGCTGGAATTGATTGGTCGCGGTGTCGACATGTTCGACTGTGTGATGCCGACGCGCAACGCCCGCAACGGCATGCTATTCACAAGCGAAGGAGTGCTCCGCTACAAGGCCGCCCGCCACGCCGAAGAATACGACAAGCCAGTCGACCCGAATTGCGACTGCTACTGCTGCCGCAACTTCAGCCGCGCCTACTTGCGCCACCTGCACCACGCAGGCGAATCGCTCGGCTACACGCTCGCCAGCATCCACAATCTGCACTTCTACCTGCATTTGATGCAAGAAGCAAAGGACCACCTCGCCGACGATACTTTTGAAGAATGGGCGAAGGCTAAGTGCGAAGTGCTGCAACGCGATTTGCAATAGGTTCTGCGTAAGGTGATCCCGGCACAAGGCCGGGATGACAGCTTTGGGAGGGCGTAAGCCCTCCCTTGCTCATATAAGCAAAAAACGTCCCGGGAAAAACCGGGACGTTTTTTGATGGTTACTTAAGCGCTCCGCGAAGGAGCGCCATCAGTCTTTACTTGATGGAGATGCGAGCAGTCTTTGCTGCACCGTTCATCATGACGCGAACAACGTAGCTGCCATTGCTCAAGTTCTTGAGAGAGAACTGGTTTGCACCGGCATTCACATTTTCGCTGAAGCTTTCAACGACATGGCCCATGAGGTCGAAGACCTGGACGCGAGCCTTGCCAGCCTTGTTGAAGTTCACATTCAAAACGTCGCCGTTCATACCGAACTTGATGCCGCTAGCAGCGCGAGCAACCGTCTTGATGCCAACATTCGGATTTTCAACGCACTTGAGATCGTCAACATAGAGGAAGTTGATGGTCGGCTGGTAAACAATGCCCTTGTAGCCAACGACTTCCCAAGCCATCTTCTTGATAGCACCCCAGTTGAGGTCCTTCGGATCTTGAGTCCAGTTCGGCTGAGCAATGTCGTCAAGGAGGATCGTCATCGTCTTCCATTCCCTGGAATCTTCAAGCGGATATTCATGGTAGGCGTAGTCCGTCACAGAACCATCCTGAACCTTGAGGGTATGAGCAGAGCCCTTGTAACGGTAGCTGATAGCACCGCACTTGCTCAAGTCAATGCCCTTGGAGGTATCGGCATTCGTATTGAGGCCAAGAGCCACGAACGGAGCTTCGGTATAGGTTCCCTGATCCCAGTTGATGTCCTTCAAGCCAACGAAGCCCTTAGTGCCATTCGTCGGATCTTCAGTACCCGGGAAGGCAACCACATAACCGCCGAGCTTTTGATCATAGACGTTAGAAATAGTGGACTTTCCACCCGGTTCCTTATCCGTGTAAGCATACCAGGTACCAGTCGTCTTGAGAACTTCATCAAGATCTTCGACATCGTCGATATCGACAACAGTCTTGTAGGTTACAGTAGCAGAAGAACCCGGAACGATTGCGCTAGAAGAAGTCGGAGCAACAGCGCTGCTAGAAGAACCAGCAACAACAGCAGAAGAAGAGCTCTGGGCAATGACTGCGCTAGAAGAGGTCGGATTTTCGCTAGCGCCACCGCTAACAGCAGTGAAGGAAAGACCGTCGCACTTCACGTCATCCACATAGAGGTACGGATACTTGGGCTGGTTCATATCGTCCGGAACCTTTTCGAGGCCCTTGATTTCCCAAGAAAGACGAGTTGCGTTTTCCATCTTGATCGGCTTGGAGCGAGAATCGTCACCCCAGGTTTCCTGCTTCAACATGTCCGTCGTAATTTCGACTTCCTTCCAACCTTCAGAAGCGTCCTTGTTCACGCGGTGATAGTTGTAGTCGGTAACATCGGTCGTTTCGATAGCGAAGTTGTGGCTAGCACCCTTGTACTTGTACTTGATGGTCTTGCACTTGGAGAAGTCCGCATAAGCCTTCGGAGAATCCTTTGCCGGTTCCTTCAAGAGCGTGAGGAACATCTTGATGTACGGACCGTAAGTAAGGGAACCCTTACCAATCTTAACATCCTTAAGGGCAGCAACATACTTGGACGTATTCTTGTTGTCGCCGCTAACCGGATAGACAACCTTATAGGTCGTGTTACCAAAGTCATCCTGGATCTTTTCGTTAGAAATAGAGCTTGCGCCACCGTTTTCCTGGTCTTCGACAGCAGCCCATGCACCACCGAGGTAACCATAACGGTCGCCATCTTCCATATCATCGAGAATGGAAGTCGTAGCGCCATTGGCAACGCCAGCGGAGAAGCCACTTTCTTCAGAAGCAGAACCGTTCTGGAGGCCGCAATCCTTATAAGTAGCACCACCAAGCTTGCTCTTCACATACTTACCAGAATTGGTGTAAGTGAAACCGTTTTCGAACACGGCATTAGCAAATGCAGCAGACGTTTCGTTCATGGCAGAAGCGTTCCAGTTCGTCCAGGACACGCCCTTCTGAGCCATCCATTCTACCCACTGGTTGCTGGAGCCTTCATCCGGCTGGCCGTCACCGTTAGCATTGACGGTACCCCATTCGGTAGCGAACACAGGCACGCCCGCAGCCATAGCCGTTTCTGCAGCCTTGTTATAGCCACCATCACCCATATAATGAGTTGCGGCATAGAAGTGGAGCGTACAACCGTAGTTCTTGTCGCTGATGCCTGCGGAAGCGCAAGCATTCGGCTGGCTGGACCATCCCGGGCTACCCACGAGGATGAGGTTATCGGAATACTTACGGATAACCGGAATCACGCGGTCGGCATGCTGCTTCACGGCATCCATGCTACCGGTCGGTTCGTTCCAGATTTCGAAAATCACGTTGTTGTACTGGCCATATTCCTTGGCGGCGTATTCGAAGAAGCTGACAGCGTCATCGGTAAAGCCTTCGGAGCTTTCGATGTGCCAGTCAATAATCACGTAAATGTCTTTGTCAATGGCAGCATTCACCACGGACTTGAGCAAAGCCTTCTGGAAGCCTTCGCCACCCGTCGTGTAAGAACGGCCCGAGCTGTTGAACTTTTCGTCTGCGGCACCAAGAGCAAAACGCACGACTTCGATACCCATGTCATCAACCAAGCGGTTGATGCCCTTTTCGGAGTAGAAGTCGGTAGAATAGGTGTTGCCCGAGCTCCAGAAGAGGCTCATACCCTTGACCTGAACAGCCTTTTGAGAGTATTCCGGGCAAGAACCAGAAAGCTTGCCACCATTTGCGACGAGTTCACCGTATGTGCTCAC
>JBGVAT010000062.1:0-3567 GCA_045224895.1 Fibrobacter sp. | reverse complement strand
GATCGGTTACAACCTCGTTGACGTCGAAAGCAAGGTCGATGATTCCATCGTCGAAAAGCTCTCCAAGCTCGACAAGGTCATCAAGGTTCGCGTGATCCACTTCTAGTAGGAAGTAGGCTGTAGACGGTAGGAAACTCTTAAGTTAGGCAGCTTCGCTGCGATTATTCAACTTCCGACTTCCTACTTTTAACTTCCTACTGCTGATACATCTTTTCAATTTGTTCGGCGTATCGTTTTTCAGCAACGGTGCGCCGAATTTTTAATGTGGGGGTCAAAAGTCCCGATTCAATCGTGAGTTCGTCACCGACCAGCGTCCATTTGCGAATTTGTTCCCAATGGTTCAGCTTTTCGTTGATGTGTTCGATGTGCTTTTGAATGGCTTCACGGACGAGTGGCGATTCAATCGCATTCTCAATGGAATAGTCTTCGCTCTGAGGCTTGAGCATACGGCGGACGCCGACCGGATTGAGCCAGATGATGGCCGAGGCGAATTTGCGGTCGTTCGCAATGACTAGCGCCTGTTCGATAAGCGGGTGACGGATGATTTCGAGTTCGATGGGGTTCGGGCTCACGTATTTCCCGGTACTTGTCTTGAGCAGTTCCTTGATGCGGCCCGTAAAGTATAGGTAGCCGTCTTCGTCAAAGTAGCCTTGGTCTCCGGAGTGGTAGAATCCATCTTCGGTAAAAATATTGGCGTTTAAATCCGGTCGCTTGTGGTATCCTTTGAAGACGCTTTCGCCCTTGATCTGGATTTCGTTGTTGTCGCCGATGCGGACTTGGAGGTGGCGGAGCGGCTTGCCGATAGAACCGGGCTTTATAGCTTGTTCGCAATTTGCGGAAACGACCGGCGAGCATTCTGTCATGCCGTAACCTTCATATACCGGAAGTCCGATGTTCAGCAGGAATCGCAGAATGGATTTGTTCAAGGCGCTGCTGCCTGAAATGATCATTCGGAAATTGCCACCGACGGCTTCACGCATTTTCTTGTAGACGAACAGGTTGAAAATGCGGTGCAGAAGGCTTGGACATTTATTGGGATCTTTTATTTTTGCCACTTTAATGGCGTGCTTGATGAGGATACGCTTCAGTCCCTTGGCGCGGTCTGCTGCGGTGGTCATGCTTTCGTAAAGACGTTCGAGAATGCGCGGAACCACGATCATGATGGTCGGGCGGACTTCACGCAGAATGTGCGAAAGATTCTTGGGATTGTCGCCAAAGTAAATGGATACGCCGCTAAACACGTAAAAGTAGACTGCCATACGCTCGAGTACATGGGCGACAGGAAGGATGGTCAAGCAAGAATCTTTTTTCTTGTCGAAGTTAAAAATGGGCTTCAGATTCTGAATTTGTACCAACATATTCCTGTGGGTGAGTTCGACACCCTTGGGGCGCCCCGTGGAACCGCTAGTGTAGATGATGCTGAAAATATCATCGGGCTGGATGGTCTGGAGCTGGTTTTCGATCCATTCGGTCTGGGCGGAATCCGTGAGAAGCTTGCTGCCTGCGCGGATCATTTCTTCCCAATAAATTCCATTGGCGGGGAGAGCGGAATCCTTCTTGATGCAAATGATGGTCTTGAAAATCGAGAGGTTCTCTATAAGCGGAATGTCGAGGTCGTCAACGGAATCGATGATGAGAATTTTGATGTTCGCATCGATGCTTTGGTATATGAAATTCTCGGACGAAATGTTCGGGAATAGGGGAACCGTTCTTGCGTGGTTCAGTTGTATGGCGATGTCTGCAATCATCCAGTCGGGAGCGCTTGGTGCGATGATGCCTACGCTTTCGTTTTCGTGCAGTCCGAGGTCATGGAGAACCAGTGCCAGTGCCAACGTATTCTTTTTGATCGTTTTTCTGGAATAGTGAACCCACTCACCGTCTTTACGGTGGAACCAACCTTTGAAGGTTCTACGGTCGCAGTTCGCAAGGAACATCGACGGTAGTGATGTAAACTGAAGCGTCTCCATGTTTTTAAAATAACATTCTATTTTGCAATAGCTCAAATTTTTTTTAAAAAAAGGTTTGCCGCGCGAAGTCTGTTTTTTGTTGCATCGGATTGTTGCTTATGATTCAAAAATACGGTATATTAGAGGTATGTTGAAAAAATTAAGCGACTACGAAAATGAACTTTTGAAAATGGTTGAGGTGGGGGTGCCTTTGACGGCGGAGCAGCTCTTGTCGGTGCGGACGCACATCGGCTTTTTTCAGCATGAACGCCTGGTTCACGAACTTGTGATGATCTTGTTTGCGCTTTTGACCGTTGGTGGAATTTTATTCTTGGTCGTTGTGCCGGAAATTCCGGTGCTTGCGCTGGACGCGCTTTTCTTTGCATTGCTCGTGCCGTACGTGAGGCATTACTACGGGCTTGAGAATGGCGTGCAGAGATTGTATGACGTTTATGAAAAGTTGGAAAAGCTAAAATAAATGTGACTAGAACTCTCGCGTTGCTCGGAATGACGTTTTTTTTATGTCACCCCGGTCATTGTACCGGGGTCGCCTGATACAAAAAAGCAAGTCCGTGGGGACTTGCTTTTTGAAATTTAGTGGTTCCCGTCTTGCCATAACAAGAAGGAGATGCCCGGTCGAGCCGGGCATGACAATTAATTACTTCTTCGGGGTGATGAATTCCATGCCACCCCGATGAGCGGGCAAGGTTTCTAGCGAAACCTCGCACTCGGATTTTTCTTGCGAAAAATCCTCACTACATGGTTAGGCTTTCGGTTTGATAAACTCAAGCCCACCCATGTACGGACGGAGGACTTCAGGAATCTTGAGCGAGCCGTCTTTCTGCTGGTAGTTGTCGCAGATGCCGACCATCACGCGCGGAGTGGCGAGGCCAGAGCCGTTAAGCGTGTGGAGGTAGACGTTCTTGCCGTTGACCTTCGTCTTGATGTTGGCGCGGCGTGCCTGGTAGTCTTCGAAGTTCGAGCAGGAGCTGACTTCGAGCCATTTCTTTTCGACCGGAGCGTAGACTTCGAGGTCGTAGCACTTGGCTGCACCGAAACCGAGGTCGCCCTTGCAGAGGGCAAGGCGGTGGTACGGGAGGCCGAGCTTTTCGAGGAGCTTTTCACCGAAGCGGGTGAGTTCTTCGTGGTCTTCGTAGCTGTGTTCCGGATGAGCGAAGTAGACCATTTCGACCTTGTTGAACTGGTGCAAGCGGAGGAGACCGCGGGTGTCCTTGCCATAGCTACCAGCTTCGCGACGGAAGCAAGCAGAGTAGGCGCAGATGCGCTTCGGAAGTTCGGATTCCGGAATCACTTCGCCAGAGTAGAGGTTCGTGAGCGGGACTTCTGCAGTTGGGATGAGGAACAGGTCGTCATCCTTGTCGCAACGGTACATGTCTTCTTCGAACTTCGGGAGCTGACCCGTGCCGCGCATGGTGTTGCGGGTAACGAGGTACGGCGGAGTGAATTCTTCGAAGCCTGCCTTCTGGTGTTCGTCGAGGAAGAACTGGATGAGGGCGCGTTCGAGGCGAGAGCCGAGACCGCGATAAACCGGGAAGCCGGAACCGGAAATCTTGGCGCCACGTTCAAAGTCAAAAATGCCAAGGCGTTCGCCGAGAGTCTT
>JBGVAT010000061.1:0-18702 GCA_045224895.1 Fibrobacter sp. | reverse complement strand
TAGCATAAGCAATGACATTAAACCGTTATGTATCGCATGCTCTATCGACATGATGAACGACTTAATGTCACAAGTCAAAGACAGCTTGCAACTATTCCAGCACGCAAAACAATCACCATTCCAGAAAAGGGATGGTGAGGATTTTGAACAATTAAAAAAATCGTTCAGGCACATACAAGAAAAAATAAAAGTCACAAAAGACAATCGTTATCATTATCAAATCATTAAAAATCTTGTAATATCCACCGCCTTCGAATGCCTTGACATTCTAACCGAAAAATGCATTGAGCCGCAAGGATCCAACCGCAAGAAAGCTTTACTCAACGCATTTTTGCAAAAAGTCGAAGAAGAGCACCGCGAAAATCACAGCGTCAAGTATTATGCCGACGAACTATTCATCACCCCAAAATATCTTTCTACAGTCGTTGAAGAAATGAGCGGCAAAGGCGCAAAACAATGGATTGACGAATACATCGCCCTAGACGCAAAAGTCCTTTTGCAATCAACGCAAAAAGACATTCAAGAAATTTCAAACGAGCTAAACTTTATTGAAGTCAGCTTCTTCGGGAAATTTTTCAAGCGCATGACAGGGATGACGCCCAAAGCCTTCCGCGAGAAAAAGGAATAAACGTTTTTTTCAGAAAAAAAATTAAGGTTTCAGAAAGGTTCATTCAAGTCTTTTGAAAACATACTCTTGTATCTTTGGGGAGGTATAGGAGATAATTATGCAAAAAAGACTTTTTATTTTTTTGCTGATGGTATTTATCCCAGCGTCCGTTTTTGCTGAGGGGACCATCATAACACTTGAAAAGGCATTGACCCTTGCTACGAAAAACAACATTTCATTGAAGCGAGAGGCCATTGCATTAAACACGTCAAAGCGCATTTCAGAGCATTCCTGGAATCCACTTTTGCCATCCGTGACAATTTCAGCAAATGACGAAATTGAACTCCCCGATTTAAAACGCGGAAATGTTGACGACAGCGTTTATAACGGATTTCGAAACAATATAGGCATCGAAGGTAAAATAGCCGTTTCACTTTCATCAGGTTATTTCGCCTCAAGGGAAAAAGCCAAATTGGATTATCAAGCCTCCCGCCTCGCCTACGAAGATGCCGTTTCAGAAATTCACTCTCAAGTGAAAGAGAAATATTTTTCACTCTTACTTGAAAAGCAAAACTTAGACTTTCTCAAAGAAAATCTTGAAACTGCTGAGAGCCAAGCAAAACAGAATGAAATACGCTATAAAAAGGGAACACTTTCCGAAATGGAATGCCTTTCCAGCAAAGCCACCTATGAAAAATTAAAATCCGAATTTAAAACGCAAGAACTTTCGTTCAAAAACAATCGCCTTGTTTTTTTGCGATTTTTAGGCGTAAAAACATCCTCTGAAAACGATAATGAAGAAGCATTCTCTTTGAGCGGAACTCTTGAAGAATACATCGAAAAATATGCTTCTTTTTTCGATGAAGAAAAAAAAGAAGATCTTGCACAAGGCATAAATGCAGGTGACGTTCCTTCCGTTATCAGCCTTAAAAAGCAATTGGAGGCCGCATTAAAACAGGTTTCCATAGAAGAACACAACGCATACGGTCCAAGCTTAAACCTGGCATACGCAATCAACCCCATCATTACCGGAGCAGAACGAGGACGAATCAAGCAATCTGCATCAGTAGGAATTTCCTTACCGCTTGAAAATCTATTGTCATTTTCCAAAGGGGCTGACGAAATTGCAAACGCACAAGACAAAGTCAACGAAATAGAGCTTTCCATAAAAGAAAAGACACAAGACGCGAATGACGATTTTTTCACCATCACGGAAATTCTCGCAGAAAAAGAAAAATCGGTCGCAACCTTCAAAAGTTTAGTCGATTTATCTCAAAAAAATTATGACGCCATCTACTACGCCTATTCAAAAGGCATGACAGAGCATCTTTCGTTAAAAACAGCAGCAAAGGAAAAACTTGAAGCAAAATTGAATTTGCAAAACGAGTTTTTAGAAATGCTAAAACTCTACATCACGCTTGAAAAACTTAGCGGAAAATCGCTCCCGCTTGAAGCATAACATTTATAATCTAGGAGAATTTAAAATGAAAAATGCCCTTAAATACACATTCGCCTTGCTATTCGTTTCGTTCCTGATGGTAACATTTTCTTCATGCTCGAGCAACAACGAAAATGAATCGGAATTATCTGAAGAAAACGAAGAAGAAAATCAGATCCAAGCTGTCCGCGTAGAAGATCTAGTTCCTTCTGACTTGAAAAAGTTCATCGAATTGAACGGCAACATCCGTGCGGAAAAATCCATGAGCGTATATCCAATTATGGCCGGAAAAATCGCAGGGACAAATGTTCGGCTCGGTTCAAAGGTAAAAAAAGGGACAGTCATCGCCTATGTCGACCCGTCCGTTCCCGGTTCACGTTTTGCACTTAACGAAGTTATCGCACCCATCAGCGGCACCGTTATTTCTACGCCACTTAAGGAAGGAACCCGCGTCAGTACGGAAACCGCAGTAACAACAATCGGCGATCTTTCAAAATTGCAGGTTGTCGTTAACATCCCCGAACGCTATGTTTCATACTTAAGAAATGGACTCGCTGCAGACATTTCATTAGAAGCTTATCCCGACAAAAAGTTTTCTGCGGTCATTTCAGAAATATCTCCTGTTCTTGACGAAGCCACCCGCACCAAGGAAGTTCTGCTTTCGTTTACTAAAATGGACAATCGCATCAACGCAGGGATGTTTGCAGATGTAAAGCTTTATCTCAAAAAATACGCAAAGGTGTTTTCTGTTCCAACATCGTGCATCATTGAAAAAGCTGGGGAAAAATTTGTGTATGTGATTTTGGAGGACAAGCCGGAAGTCGTTCACATCACGCCAATCAAAACGGGCGAAGAAATTCAGGACAGAACAATTGTGAATTTTACAGCCCCAGAAATCAATAAAGCACTTGACGAGTCAAACGTGCAAGTTGTCGTTCAAGGCATCGAATCTTTGCAGGACGGAAGCAGCGTAAACATCGCTGAATAGGAGGCAATCATGAGCATTACACGAAAAACCATGAGCAATCCGGTTTTAATTGTAGTCATATTCGCACTGATTGCGCTTACCGGCCTTTTTACATTCACGAATCTCGAAGTGAATTTGATGCCGAACATCAAGGAACCGTATTTAATGGTTTCTGCAACTTACGAAAATGCAGGTCCGCAATCGGTAGAAACTGCAGTGACTCAAATCCTTGAGGACGAACTTTCAAGTCTTTCGAACCTTAAGAAAATGACCTCCACTTCGCAAGAGGGCTATTCTACAATCGGCCTAGAATTTAACTACGGCACAAATCTCGAAATCGCAGCAAGCGAAGTGCGTGACAAAATCGAAAACGTAAAAGAGGATCTACCTAAGAACGTAAAGACAAGCATTTTCAAGGAAAATTCAAATGATATGCCCGTGATGGACATTGCCGTACACGGGAATCGAAGCGACAACGAACTCAAATATATCGCAGACAAAACCATCAAACGCGTTCTCGCTCAGGCAAATGGCGTTTCGCAGACTTCCGTTTACGGCGGCCGCACACCTTGCGTACGCGTGGATCTTTCACAAAACCGCCTCGCTTCTTATGGCTTTACTGTATCAGAAATTGCAACACGCCTAGCCGCCGAAAACCTCGATTTAGGTGGCGGAAAAATTACTGAAAACAACTGGAATTATGTCCTCCGTACAAAAGGCGAATTTGCATCCGTCAAAGAAATTGGCGAAACCGTTCTTGCCACAGTAAACGGGACTCCAATCCGCCTTAACGATGTAGGCCGCGTGTATATGGGCTACAAGGATGCCAGCGACGAAGTTTTCATCAACGGTCAGCCAGGCGTTTACATTTCCATCAAAAAACAGTCTGGCGCAAATGCGGTCAAAGTCGCGAATGCACTTTATGAAAAAATTGAAGAAGTCAAGAAATCCATCCCTTCTGACATTGAACTTGAAATCATTTCAGATGATTCTGTAGAAATCAGAAACACACTCGATATATTGTATTCTAGCGCCTGGCAGGGGATTCTGCTCGCCATCGCCATTCTTTTCATATTCTTGAAAAGCTTCAAGTCCACCTTCATCATCTCTATTTCAATTCCGTTTTCAATCATCATCACGCTTCTCCTGATGAATTTTGCAGGAATTACGTTGAACACCATGACTTTAACGGGCTTGATTCTTGGAATCGGAATGGTTGTAGATGCATCCATCGTGATGATCGACAATATTTATTCATACCGTATGCGCGGAACGAAGGCAAAAGTTTCTGCAATTTTGGGCATACAAGAAATGATTTCTTCCGTCGTTTCCGGAAACCTGACTACGATTGTCGTGTTTGTACCGTTCCTGCTTTTCATGAAGGATTTAGGCTTTATCGGCTTGATGACGCAAGACATGATTTACACGATAGTCATCGCCATTGTTTCAAGCCTTTTCGTCGCTATTTTCCTCGTACCTGTCCTTGCAGGGCATTACATGCCTATCACAAACCGTATCGAAAAACCGGTAACAAACAAGGCTCTTATTTTCCTGCATAAGCTTTTTGACATCGGCTTTAACGCCATTCAAAGCGTGTATAAAAAGATTTTATCCCTAGCACTTGCACATAAGATAAAGACAGTCGGTATTTCTTTCGCTATTCTTTTGGCGTCATTCTTGATTGTTCCGCAACTTCATATAGAAATGATGCCGGACAGCGAGAATCAGAGTGTCACGATGTCGATTACGCTCCCTACAGGCACATCTCTTGAAAAGACGACAGAAGTCGTACATCAATTTGAAAAAATCATTCAAGACGAAGTGAAGGGATACAAGACAGTCCTTGCATCTACCGGAATTTCGGGCGGCGAAGGCGACAATTTCGCATCTTATCTCGGGAGCGTATCCATCTTTTTGCCATCCCCGAAAGAACAGATTGACAACTCAAGCACTATCAAGAAAAAGCTTTCAGCGCACTTTAAGGATTTCCCAGGAATCCAGTTCAATTTTGCGACTGACGAAATGGAAAATATGGCCGGTAGCGACATTGACATCGTTGTAAAAGCTAATGATATTGGACAAGCCCGCCTTGCCAGTGATCAAATTTTCGAGCTTCTGAAAAAAATGCCAAACTTGAACAATGTCAAGATGGACATGAAAAACAGCCTGCCCCAAATTGAAATCGAAATCGACAGAAAGCGCGCTTATTCATTTGGCGTAAGCGTTGAAGCCGCAGCTAACGAAATTAACGGGAGTATTGCCGGTGTAAACGCAACAAAATATCGACAGAGTGGAAACGAATACGACATTCTTCTCACCTATCAGAACAAAGACAAGTCTAGTATTCCCGATTTGGAAAAAATAATGGTTCAAGGCAAAGACGGTCTTGTGTCTCTTGCAAATTTTGCATCCGTCAAAAAGAATTACAGCCCAGTTGCAATCAATCACGAAAACAAGGCTCGCACAATTCATATCACCGCAGGAATTGAAGGTGACGAAAACGCTCCTGATGTAGAAAATAAAATCAAGAAAGCCATTCGTTCTTCTTTAGTCCTTCCGAGTGATGTTTCTATCGACTTTGAAGGTTCATGGAAAAAGATGCAACAACAAACCGTTCTATTTTCTAAAATCATCATACTCGCCATTCTTTTAGTCTTTGGCGTTATGGCGGGAATGTACGGAAGCTTTAAAAAGCCCTTTATCAACTTGTTCACCATACCGTTTATGTTTATCGGAGTCCTCTTGATTCACTTTACCGTCGATCAAAGTATTTCGATTATGACATTGGTAGGGCTAGTTATGTTAGTGGGCATCGTGGTCAATAACGGGATCGTCCTTGTCGATTATACAGGGCTCATGGTTTCTAGGGGTCTCAACGTAAACGAGGCGTGCCTTAAGGCAGGTATTTCTAGACTCCGTCCAGTTTTGATGACAACTCTTACGACAATTCTTGGAATGATTCCCATGAGTTTTACAAGCGATGGCTCCGCATCCTTGGTACAACCGATTGGACTCTGCGTTGTCGGCGGACTTGTTTCCAGTACATTCGTGACACTCGTGTTGATTCCCGTCTTGTACGCGATATTGTGCAGAAAAGAAGCTATTGCCATCGGTTTCGGTGCTAATTCCTCGCCCAAAACAATGTATATTCAAAATAGTGGACAAAAGGAGAAAATCTATCGTTGTGAAATCATCGCCAATCAGTCCGTCGAAGAGGATATCATCGATTCTCTGGAAACATCGATTCCCGATTTCGAATATACGGTTGACGAGAACCTTTATGGTCGCGGGAGAAATTCTCGCAAGTTGGGAAATAGCGTGTGGCCCGAAATGAACTTTGCGCTTACCACCTATGTCAACGAACGCTCGGCAGATATGGTAAAGCAATACATTAAACGCATAAAAGAAAAATTCCCACGCGAAGGAATCAACCTCTTTGTCATTGAAGGATAGTATGGATTTCAAACTGTTGAAAGTCGAAAACAAAGATATGCCCTCGTTCAAGAAGGATATGCAGGAAGCGTTTCAAAAAGGAGCCGCCGATGAATTTGATGTGGATTCTGTAGAAATCCTTCCTGAACGTGATATTGACGCATCCCTCTCGAAAGAAGGCTCTGTCGCCTACAAGGCTGTTCTAGACGGGGAAATGGTCGGTGGAGCAATCGTTGTGATTGACGGAACAACTCGGCATAATCATCTTGATTTCTTGTATGTAAAGCATTCTGCGCAAAATGGCGGAATTGGACAAAAAATCTGGAACGAAATAGAAAGACTCCATTCGGAAACAAAAATTTGGGAAACCTGTACACCCTATTTTGAAAAAAGGAATATCCATTTTTACATCAACAGACTGGGGTTTCATGCAGTGGAATTTTTCAATCCGCACCATAAGGATCCGTCAATTCCAGATGAAATGATCGGTGGCGACTATTTTTTCCGTTTCGAAAAAAGAATGTGAGGAGCGAATTATGGGGAAAGTCTTAGTGGCAGATGACGAAAAGGAAGTCTTGGAACTGGTCCGCCTTTATCTTGAAAAAGACGGGTTTGAAGTCCTTTCGGCAGAAGACGGAATGTCGGCATTCGGTTTTGTGCAAACCGAAGATATTGATTGCGCAGTTCTTGACGTGATGATGCCTAAATTAAACGGATTTCAACTGCTCAAGAAAATCCGCGAAAGCTCAAATATTCCCGTAATTATGTTGACAGCCCGTGATGCATCTTCGGATAAAGTACTCGCTTTGGATATGGGAGCGGACGACTATGTAGCAAAACCATTTGACCCGCTAGAATTATGCGCTCGCATCAAGGCAAATATCCGCCGCTATCACGCCTCAAATGCTAAAAACGCTCCGGTCATTTTGAAAGCAGGTTCATTGACTCTCGATGTGGAAAAATGCATCTTGTTCAAAAACGAAACCCCGATAGAAATCACCTCTACGGAATTTCGCGTTCTACAACTTTTTATGGCAAACCCGAAGCGCGTCTATACCAAAAACCAAATTGCCGCCGCCGGCTGGCCCGAAAACCCGTATGTAGAAAGCAACAGCATTATGGTGACATTGAGTAAAATACGTGCAAAGCTCGGAGGCGACGGCTGGATAAAGAATATCCGTGGGCTCGGCTATAGAATGGAGATTCAGGATGAAAGCTAATTTGAAAAAACTGAAGTACCAGATTTTTCTGTACATGGCGATTGGCTTTGCGCTATGGTTCTTATTTTCTACGGCTATTTCGGAGTGGATTTATTACTTGGAAGAACAACGGGGCATTGAATTTCCGTTCCGCTTCTACATTATCTTGGACATAATCCAAGGCATTCTCCTGATTTTAATGAACATTCCTTTCTTACGTTTTTTGATAAGGCATGTCGATATGCCTGTGCAGAAAATCGTTAGCTCGCTCAATTCCGTAGCAGAAGGGAACTACAATGAAAAAATCGATTTTAAGTCGCGTAATGAGTTCGACCAGATCAAAGATGCGTTTAACGAGATGTCAGGAAAATTGGAGGAAGCCGAAAAAATCAAACAGAATGCAGAAAACGAGCGGACGCTTCTTTTCGCAAATATGGCTCACGACTTAAAAACACCGATTACAAGCGTTATCGGTTTTTCGAAGGCTCTTTCTGATGGGATTATTCTTGAAGAGCAGAAGAAAAAGGAATATATCGAAACCATAAATACAAAAGCGGTTCGGATGAATGTGCTTATCGACAGACTTTTTGAATACGTAAAACTGGAGAGTGCCGACAATATTTTAAAGAAAGAAGCGTGCGACATCACGGAAATATTGCGGAACTGCATTGCAGATTCCTATACCGAATACGAAGAAAAAGGAATACGGCTTGAGATTGAAATTCCAGAAACCGGTGTTGTAAAAGAAGTCGATAAGGTTGAAATTTCCAGAGTCTTTTCAAATCTTTTGACCAATGTATTAAAGCATAACGCAGACGGAATTCGCGTCCTTGTAAAAATGGATTCAGATGGACGCGTGACAATAGCAGATTCCGGAGAAGCGTTGCCGAAAGAACTCGCCGAAAATTTGTTTAAGCCCTTTGTAAGCGGAGATACATCGCGAAGTTCCCAAGGCGGAAGCGGCCTCGGTCTTGCCTTAGCCCACAAGATTATGAAAAAACACGGAGGCAACCTGCGTTTTTCATCTCAAATCGATGGATACACCAAAGCATTCGTGGTAGAATTTTAGCATTCCGTTAGTAGTCCATTGACAAAATTATTAGACTAATCTAAATTTGTTAGCCTATGGAAATAAAACTTTCGGACCACTTTACTTATCTGCGGCTTTTGCGCTTTGTACTCCCCTCTATCCTGACTCTTTTTTTCACTACAATCTACAGCATTGTTGACGGCATTTTCGTATCGAATTTCGTTGGCAAGACTGCTTTTGCCGCAGTAAATCTCATCATGCCGATTCTTATGCTTCTCGCTTCTGTTGGTGTAATGATGGGAGCCGGTGGTAGCGCCCTTGTTGCAAAACTTTTGGGCGAACAAAAAAGGGATAAGGCGAATCAAGTTTTTTCGATGATAGTCTATACCATGCTTACATTTGGCATCATCGCTAGCATCGTCACCTCGTTTTTCATGGAAAATATTGCTTGTTTTTTGGGAGCAAAAGGAGAATTACTCGCAGAAGCAACGCACTATGGACGCATCGCCGTTCTAGGCGGAGCTGCCTTTATTCTTCAGCATGTTTTCTACTGTTTTTTAATCGTAGCCGAACGACCCAAATTAAGTTTTATAGTCACAGTTACGGCAGGTGTCACAAACATTGTATTAGACCTTGTATTTATTGCCGGTTTGAAATGGGGCATAACCGGCGCTGCGCTTGCTACAGTAATCGGTCAAATAGTTGGCGGGATTATACCCTTAATATTCTTCCTTTTGCCCAACAAGACACCTTTGCGACTTGTAAAGTCTAATTTTGATGGTTCCGCCTTGTTAAAAACATCGACAAACGGGATTTCCGAATTGATTTCAAACATCGCCATGTCAGTTGTAAGCATGCTATACAATTACCAGCTCATTAAATTCGCAGGCAACACAGGCGTAGCCGCTTACGGAGCCATCATGTACACAAGCTACATATTCTCAACCGTTTATATGGGGTACGCATTTGGCAGAGCGCCCATCGTAAGCTATCATTATGGTGCAGGCAATACAGACGAATTAAAAAACTTATTCAAAAAAGATTTGATTATCGTCCTCTTCGCAGGTTTCTTACTGACCGCAACTTCTGAAATTTTAGCATATCCGCTTGCATACATTTTTGCAAGCTATGATTCAGACTTATTTGAAATGATTCGTCGCGGTATATACATTTATTCTTTTGCTTACTTGCTGATGGGGGTAAACTATGCAGGTTCCTCATTTTTCACAGCATTAAACAACGGATTAATTTCTGGCCTCATTTCTTTTTTACGGACATTTCTTTTTGAAATCATTGCCGTACTCACACTTCCCTTTGCATTCGGAGTCGATGGAATTTGGGCTTCAACCGTAATTGCAGAAGTCGCAGCATTCGTATTTACAGGATGCTGTATCATACGATTCCGCAATAAATACGGATACATTTAATTTTGATGGGTTTCAATTACTTTCGTGTCATAAACAAGAAAAATTGTTCCGACAATCATAACAAGCAACGCTAAAACATATTGCAAAGAAAGCGCTTCTTTCAACAGGACAAAGCCCAAGAAGGCTCCTATAAACGGGGCGATTGAATAAAAAGCACTTGTTTTCGCAGCACCCAAATATCTTTGTGCACGAATGTATGTAAAAATACTCAACCCGTATGCAACAAAGCCTAACAACAATGCTAGAGGTACATATTTTAAAACAAAATAAATATCATCTACAATTACAGAAACCAAAACAGAGCCCACTCCAGAACATATTCCTTTAATTGTCACAATCTGATAAGTACTCTTGTTCGATATTTTTCGCGTGCAATTATTTTCTAGGCCCCAGCAAATGGTGGCACCAAGCACGAATAAAGAACCTAACGAAACTTCTAATTTTTGCGTTCTTTCAAAAGTGAGAATTATGCTAGAAACGACAATAAGAAAAACAGCAATCCACAAACGCCATGAGACACGTTCCTTGAATACAAGCACGGCTATCAAAGTTGTAGCAACTATTTCGAAATTTCCCAACAAAGATGCATTAGAAGACAGCCCATATTTGACGCCAAACATCAAAAAAATCGGAGCAACAACATCAAGAATCACCATACCCAATGTATATGGTAAATCATTTTTGCAAAGTCGATCTATTTTAGCTTCCTTTTTCACCTTGAACAGATATATAAAACCGACACCAATACCAGCGCCAATATAAAGCAAGCCAGCCATAAATATAGGCGAAATATGCTGAAGCAACAACTTCGAACAGGGAATATTCAATGCGTAAAAAAAGGCCGCAGCGACCGCATAAAATATTGCAACATAGTTTCGGCTCATATCATTAAATGATAATTTATTGGTTCAAATTAACATTCCGTCATCGTCTTGATGAGCTGAGCCTCATTCCCAGATAGCGGATACTGTTCCACGACTTTTCCATGTTCCATACGAATCACGGAATGGCAACTGTTCAAGATGAATTCAGGATCGTGCGTAATCACAAGTAGCGTTTTTCCGCTGGCGGCAAGCTTTTTTAGCGTTGCAGAAACAGCAAGCATTTGCCTGTAATCCAAGCCGCTTGTGGGTTCATCAAAGACAACGACATCGCAACCGCTCGAAATTCCGCTGCCGATGGCGACACGCTGTTTTTGACCACCCGAAAGAGCCATCGGATGATTATCCGCATATTGCTTGAGATTTAAGCCATCAAGAATTTCAAGGGCCAAGTTTTCGTCTTGCGGTTTCATGCCGAGCAAGACTTCGTCCAAGACGCTTTCAGTGAAAAGCTGGTGATTTACATCTTGCATAATCAAGTAAGTACCGCGCTTGCGAGCCGCGCGCTTTTGACGCCAAGAGCCTTGCAATCCACACAGCACTTGCGCAAGCGTCGATTTACCCGCACCGTTATGGCCAATCAGCGCCGTAATTTCACCGCACGGGAGTTCAAGACGGTCAATATCCAGAATCGGGTGTTTTCGATGATAAGAGAATGTGAGGTTGGTGAATGTAATCTTGTCATGCCCGTGAAAACGGGCATCTCCTTTTTCACTTAACATCCCTAAATTCATGCATCGGAGGCCGAGGCTTGATGCGTATGCAGCGCCTTTGGCTTCGAGTTCTGCGGGAGTCCATTCGTGTGCGATTTGCCCGTCCTTCACATAGCAAATTCTATCAGCGATATCACGCAAATAGTAAAGGCGATGCTCCACGATGACTACAGTCTTACCCGCCTTTTTCCATCGCGATACAATTTCCTTTAAATCTGCAATCGTCTTGAGGTCCAAATTTGCAGAAGGCTCATCCAGCACAAAAATTTCAGGCCCTGTCGCCGAAACGGACGCGCACGCAATCTTCTGTTTTTCGCCACCCGAAAGGTTAAAAATGCTGCGTCCAAGCAAATGCTCTAAATGAAATTCTTGGACAACATTTGCCACACGCAGCTTGATTTCTTCGGGATCCATTCCCAAATTCTCGCAGCCAAAAGCAAGCTCGCAATCCGTATCAATGTTGAAGAACTGTGAACGCGGATTCTGGAAAACGGAACCCACAGTTCTTGAAATTTCGGCAAGCGTCATATCGGCAGTATTCTTATCGCCGAGCAGCACATCGCCATCCATCGTTCCCGAATGATAATGCGGAATCAAGCCATTAATAAGCTTCGAAATAGTCGTCTTTCCGCAGCCCGACTCACCCGCCAGCACAACGCATTCACCCGAACGAATCTCCAAATTCAAGTTCTTGAGAATCGCATCGTCCAAAGAATCGGAGTAAGAGAAGGAAACGTTTTTTAGAGAAATGTTCATAAACAATTATGATGGATTGCTTCGCTACGCTCGCAATGACGTTGCGTCGTTAATTTCTAAGTAAAAACATTACAATTACAGCAATACAATAAGCCCACACAACAAAATCCAACCAACGGAAACCAATATCCGCAACGCAGGTGCGTTTCGTTTCTGCCGAGAGTCCACGCGTTACCGCCGCAATCGAAAGTTCATCGCCAATTTTCGTAATGGACACCAAAAGCGGAACCAATCTGTATTCAAGAAATGCCACAGGATTTTTTAAAGTCCGCAAACTGAACAAGCGAATTCCACGCATCCGCATGGCATTTCCAATCGCACGAGATTCATCGAATACCGTCGGGAAAAAGCGAATCATCACAATCAATGGAATCGTCACTTTATTCGAAATATGCATCCGCGACATACCCGCCAAAAATTCATTGACTTTGGTCGTCGTGATGACATAGTAAATCACAGCACAAGCAGGCATAATGCGGAACATCAAAAACAACGACGCAAGAATAATTGTGCCAGAAGTTCCAATATCCAAATTCTTTATTTGGTCAAAAAAAAGTGCAGCGCCCAAATAAACAAAAAAGAAAGTGCAGACGAATCTCCACTTTCCTTCAAGCAAAAGTAAAATAGACGCAGCAACAACCATCAATAAGCTATAAGCGAGCGGAGCGGTAAAAATCATTCCATTCGCCGCCAATGCTAAAAACAGCTTTGTCCGCGGATCTAGTTTCACTGGGCAAGTCCGATGCGTTCAAAATGCTTCTTCATCACACGGCGAGCAATAAAGCCACCCACCACAGCGCCTGCGGCACCAAAGCCAAAAAGCCCAATCAAAGGCCAATAACTGTTCGAAAGTTCAGCCAAGTGAGCGATATAGGCACTATCACAAACAGAACTGCAATACGCCAAATATTCTTCAGTCGAAGACCAAAGCGGAATCATCATCGAAGACGGCACAAAGCTAATCATCACATTTGCAAGCAGACAGCCGACAAAATTTTTATGGAACAGCTTTAAGCAAAGGCCCGCCAGAACGCCATAAACAACGCAAAGCAATCCAAAAGAAATTCCGTGACCAGAGAACACCATAACAACACCGAAAAGGGTGCAAATCAGCACACAGCAAAGCAAAGGTCTTTCTACTTTCGAAAAGAAAAGGAACAACGGAACACTCGTCACTAAGCTCACTATGCATGTGGAAACCACAATAAACGCAGGAATAAAACCAATGCTTGCCCCAATTCCTGAAAGTACAAGGTAAAGCGCGCCAAAAATGCCCACGTTCACGAGGTCGCGTACCAACGTATTCGAAGATTTTTTACCAGTAGTTCTCATTTTCACAATCCGTTAAGCCTGCAATTCTGTCCGCCCAAAGTTGTCATTCCCGACTTATTCGGGAATCTCCTTAAACAGTTCCGATTGCGGATACTTTTTTCGGCGAAAATAGAGAAATTTTCCCGTGAAAATCTACTCCGTTTAGACGCAATTTAGCCACGTTTAACATTTCGCACACATACTATATCCACCTATGTTCTTAACGCGTCCGATTGGAGTAGAAAAGCAGAGTTCGTTATGTTATTTTCGGGCAAAATTTTTTGGGGAGGGAACATGCAAGTTTCTCGAGTTAACAAAATTTTCGCTCGTCTGGGGCGTTTTCAAGTCAAATTCCGTTGGCTGATTTTACTCGCAACAATTCTTGTGACTCTCGCCGCGTGCCTTGGGCTTCCGCAACTGCAAATGACAAGCAGCGAAGAAGAATGGTTTGACGACTGGGACAAAGTCAAAATCGACCAGGCTCACTTCAACAAAATTTTCGGCAGTGAAGATTCTTACATGGTCCTCGTGCGTGCCAACGATGTTTTCGCCCCCGAAGTTTTAAACGCCATTGACCGACTTTCTAAACGGCTCGAAAACGAAGTTCCTTATGCCGACCGCGTTGTTTCACTCACGCACAACTTATCCATCCCTATTGCAAACGACGAAGGCTTCGAAGTCATCGACCCGTTCGAAAGTGGCATTCCGACAGACTCCGCACAGCTCGCTGCCAAGAAATCGCTCATTTTGAGCCGAGAATCGCTCGTGAACAACATTGTCTCTGACGACGCCAAAGAAACATGGGTCATCCTCTCGTTGAAATCGTACGAAGGCGGCGTTGATTTCGGCAAAGACAGCATAGCACCTTTCGCCCGCAACGTCATCCTCTCCGAAGAATTCCAAAGTGATAAGTTCCAGTTCTTGCCAACTGGTATGAGCTACACAGAAATGGAAGAAAACGAAGTCATCTCGCGTGAATGCGCCATGCGCATTTGCTTCGGCTTCGCCGTTATGCTCGTTTGCCTCATTTTATTCGTACGCTCTTTGCGTGGAGTCATCGTTCCCGCCATCGCAACCGTCGGAGGAATCGCATCCGTACTCGGCGTAAACGCCTGGCTTGGCATCGTCGGCGACGAAAGCATGGTCGCACTCCCCATTCTTTTGGGTATGGCGCTTTCCGTCGGCTATTCCATCCATTACATCAATTCTTTCCGCATGCACTTTAGGCGCATGGGCAACCGCCGCGAATCAGTGATTAACGCCGTCGAAGAAACCGGTTGGCCAATCCTCTTCACCGTCATTACCACAGTTGCCTCGCTGATTTCGTTCCTGTTCGCAGGCATCCGCCCGATCCGCTGGATTGGCGGCATTTCTGCCGGCATCGTCTTCATGGTGTACCTGTACGTCATCATCCTGATTCCGATTCTTATGAGCTTCGGCAAAAACGCAAAACCCGATCCGACAGAAGTTAAAGCAGCAGGAGCCACAAAAGCCGACATTCTCTTTGAATTTTTCGGTCGCAAAGTTTGCAGACACAGTGGAATCGTCGCCGCCATTTCAGCCGCCATAATGCTGGCGCAAATTCCAGGCGTGATGAACATTGACGTGAACATGGACTACACAAAAACGATGGGCGAAAAAATCCCGTTCGTCACAAGACTCATGGACATGCTCAGCGGCAAGCTCGGAAGCCTCTACGATTTCAACGTGATGGTCGAATTCAACGATGGCGACGCACTGAAAGACCCCGCCAACATGAAACGCATCGAAGAGCTTGAAAAAAAGCTCGGTACACTCCAGCTCACAAAAACTTCGGGCGACAAGCCACGTGTGCAATCCGTAACGCGCCTCGTGAAAGAAATGAATCGCACGCTGAACAGCGACAGCACGGAATACTACAAGATTCCCGATGCGCAAGACATGCTCACGCAGCTGCTGTTCCTCTACGAGATTTCCGATGCCGACGCACTCTTTGAGCGCATGGACGAAGAGTACAAAACTACATTCATCCACATCGAGCTCTCCGGATACGATGCCAAGAAAATCGTTGAAGACCTTGATTCCGCAGAATCATATGCCGCCCAAATTTTCCCGGACGCCAAAACGTCAATCGTCGGTGAAGTCGTGAAGTACGCCGAAATGAACGGCAAGCTCGTAAACGGACTGTTGCGTTCATTCGGAGGTTCATTCGTGATTATCGCCATCATGATGATTCTCGCATTCGGGAGTTTCAAGGCGGGCCTCATCGGCATGATTCCAAACGTCGCGCCCGTACTTTTAATCGGTGGCGTTATGGGCTATTCAGGAATGCCGCTTGATATGATAACAATGATCGTGATGCCGATGATTTTGGGCATCGCCGTTGACGACACAATCCACATGAACAACCACATCAAATACGGATACGAACGCACAGGCAGCTACAAAAAGGCACTGTTGCTCTCTTACCGCGAAATCGGAAAAACGATGGGCATGACGACATTCATTCTCTGCGCGATGTTCTTCGTGTTCATCTTCAGCCCGATGGGCGCACTGCACAATGTCGGATTACTTTCCATCATCGGTCTTGCCGCCGCCCTCGTTGCCGACTACACGCTTACCACCGCCCTCGTGTACGTCACCAAGCCGTATGGAAAAGAGAAACGCAATAAGCAAGTCCGCTAACGCAATGTCATCCCCGACGTCATTCTCGACCAAAGGGAGGGAATCCATAATTTCTCACGTAAAAAAAGTATTCCCTAAAACAAAGGGAATACTTAACAAGGAGATTCCCGGTCAAGCCGGGAATGACATTTTTTTTTGCGAGTATGACACGATTGCGCGGGAATGACAAATCCCGTGACCGACTACTCCACTTTCAATTTCGTCATGCTTTTTGCACAAATGCCCATTGTCGATACGTTGTGCAAGAACGCTGACGTTGTCGGAGAAAGCAGACCGAAGAATCCGCCTACAAGCAAGCTTGTATTGAACGTTATGATAAAGCGGTAGTTCATCATAATGCGTTCCATTAGCTTTTGGCTCAAGAGGCGCAGTTCTACGAGATCCTGGAGATTCTCGCGACGAAGCGTCACATCGGCAGTTTCGCGGGCAATGTCCGAAGCATCGCTCATGGCGACAGAGACATTTGCCGCAGCGAGTGCAGGAGCATCGTTGATGCCGTCACCCACCATGATTACGCGCTTGCCTTCGGCCTTCATACGTTCCACATAATGGTGCTTGTCTTCGGGCAAAACCTGTGCAAAGAACGTATCGATTCCCAAATGTTCCGCAACGCGTTCTGCCGCATTCAAGCTATCGCCCGTCAGCATCACCACATTCTTGATGCCGCTTTCACGTAGCCCGCGAATCGCTTCCGCCGCTTCTTCACGCGGAGGGTCGCCAATGCAAATCGCACCCGCCAACTCCCCGCCAATGCCGAGGTAAATCACGGACGCAGCACCCGCCTGTTCGTCAATAATCGCCTGGTTTTCTTCAGAGACATTGACCTTTTCATCTTCGATGACAAAGTGCTTGCTTCCGATGACCACGCGCTTGCCCTTGAGCGAAGTTGCGATACCGTGCGCCACAATGTACTGCACATCGGCATGTTCTTCGGCGTGATTGATATTGCGTTCCATAGCCGCCTTGACAATCGCACGAGCCATACTATGCGGGAAATGCTCCTCGATGCAAGCTGCAATTTTCAAGATTCGCTTTTCGGAATATTCGCCGAACGGAATAATCTTTTCGAGTCGCGGTTCCGCCTTCGTGAGCGTTCCCGTCTTGTCGAACACAATCGTATCGGCAAGAGCAAGCTCTTCCAAATACTTGCCGCCCTTCACCGTCATGTCCATATCCGCCGCTTCACGCAGCGCAGAAATCACAGAAATCGGTGTCGAGAGCTTTATTGCGCACGAGTAATCCACCATCAAGATGGAAACCGCACGCGAGATGTTCTGCGTCAACAAGAGCGTAAGCCCAAAGCCCAGGAAGCTGAACGGCACGATGCTATCGGCCAAATGTTCCGCACGGCTCTGCACGCTTGCCTTCAAGTCTTCGCTTCGGTCGATCAGTTCCACGATCTTCTGAATTTTCGTATTACTGTTAACCGCATGGACCTTCACGACAATCGCGCCTTCTTCAAGAACCGTCCCTGCAAAAACAATCCTGCCGGCAGTCTTCATCACCGCCTTGGATTCACCCGTCATCGTCGATTCGTTCACAAAGGCTTCGCCTTCAATCACGCGACCATCGACAGGAATCATGCTACCGGAGCGGATGCGGACCAAGTCATCGACCTGGACGTCCTTCATATCCACCAATGTATCCACGCCGTCTTTAACGACCCAGACCTTATCTACCTTGACGGCGAGGCTACCCGTCAAAGCTGTGCGCGTACGCGCCTTGGTATAATCTTCCAGCAAGCCCGACACGCCCAAAAGGAACATGACCGTGCCTGCGGACTCATAATTTTTCTGGAGCAGGCTAGCACCAATCGCAGCCCCATCCAAAACATCGACGGTGAGCTTTCCGCTCATGAGCGTCGATATCCCGCGAGCCACATAACGCAACCCGCGAACCACCGTAATTGCCGTGCGAATCGGAAGCGGAACAAACCAGCGCAACAAATAGCGCCTTGCAATCATTCCCGTGAGGCTAGCCTTAAAGCCATCATCCAATGCTTGCAACTGGTATTCCGTTTCACCATCGCATTCAGGCAATTCTTTGGGGTTGAGCGCTCTTACAAAATCAAGAATCTGCTTACGGCTCGTCTCGAAATCGCCCGCCTTGGCGGAATATTCAAAAAGGAGGCCGCCATTGACGCTACGCACCACAACACTTTTAACGCAAGGCTCACTCAAGCAAGCCTTGTGAATGCGCGCTTCATATTCACGTTCAAAAGCGTACGCCCCAGCACGCAAGCGAAGGCGACCCGGCTTATCGTAAACGATTCTGAAT
>JBGVAT010000060.1:0-18813 GCA_045224895.1 Fibrobacter sp. | reverse complement strand
AGACAATTACAAAGTTGGACATGTCATCATGATAACCCTTTCCGCCGCCATCGGAGGGTTCCTATTCGGTTTTGACTCGTCCGTGATTAACGGTGCAAACGTGGCCCTCAAGGGTTACTTCAACTGTAACGACATGCAGCTTGGTCTTGCGGTTTCTCTCGCATTGATCGGCGCTGCCATCGGTGCATATTTCGCCGGCCGCCTGGCCGATAAGTTTGGACGTGTACGTTGCATGCTCGCAGCGTCCGTCCTTTTCTTTATCAGCGCAATCGGTTCCGGTCTCCCGTTCACCATCTACGATTTCATCGCCTGGCGCGTGATTGGTGGTGTCGGTATCGGTGTGGCATCCATCATCGCCCCGATTTACATTGCCGAAACTTCACCGGCGCATTTGCGTGGGCGACTAGGTTCCATGCAACAGTTCGCCATCGTTATCGGTATCTTCGTGGCATTGCTTTCGAACTACATCATCGTTAGAATCTCCGGTTCTGCAAGCAACTTGATTATGGGCATTGAATCCTGGAAGGTGATGTTCTGGGTCGAAGCCATCCCGGCATTCCTCTACGGTGTCGCCGCCTGGCAGCTCCCGGAATCCCCGCGTTTCCTCGTGAGCAAGGGCCGCATGGAAGAAGCGAAGAAAGTTCTTTCCATGATTGCATCTGTGGGCATTGCTGAAAAGGCTCAGGAAATCGAAGATTCCTTCAAGACTCACAAGCCTGCCATGCTCGCAGACCTCCTCGAAACGGTCGCCGGCAAGAAGCGCATCGCCCCGATTGTCTGGGCAGGTCTCGGCCTTGCCATCCTCCAGCAGCTCGTGGGTATCAACGTGATCTTCTACTACGGTTCCATGCTTTGGCAGAGTGTCGGTTTCGGTGAAAGCGATGCATTCCTTACGAGCGTGATTTCCAGTGCCATCAACTTGACCATGACTATCGCAGCCATTCTCCTTATCGATAAGATTGGTCGTAAGCCGCTTTTGCTCATCGGTTCTGCAGGTATGACACTAACGCTTGGCATTCTTGCCTGCTGCTTCATGTTCGGTTCCGACGCTAGCGGTAACCTCGTTGGCAATAGCGGCATCTTCGCCCTCCTCGCTGCAAACTTCTACGTGGCATTCTTTGCCGCTACATGGGGCCCGGTGATGTGGGTGATGCTCGGCGAAATGTTCAACAACCGCATCCGTGCCGTGGCAATCGCAATCTGCGGCCTTGCCCAGTGGGGTGCAAACTTCTTGGTCAGCTGGTCTTTCCCGGTTCTCGTCGGCAAGGACGGTATCGGTATCGGCCCGACCTACTTGATTTACACAACCTTTGCAGCTATAAGCTTTGTGTTCGTCGCCAAGCTGGTGAACGAAACCAAGGGCAAGAAGCTCGAAGCCATGTAATCACAAGATTCTACCACCAATCCAATCGTCCCGGACTTTTTGTCCGGGGCACTTTTTTTATCTATTTTGATTGTTGTTGGATTAGGATTATGAATTACAAAATATTAGCACTCACATTCGGACTCGCAGGCTACACCATGGCAAACCCCATCAAGACCATTCCCTGGAACGGTCATGTCGGCGCCGTAAGTTTCACATTCGATGACGCCCTCGAAAACCAGATCGATTATCTAAAGCCTGTGCTAGACAAGCTGCCCGATGTACATGTCACGTTTTTCCTCACAAATATGGGGAGCGGCTATAGGCAAAAGGCCGAAGGTT
The DNA here is from genome assembly GCA_045224895.1 of Fibrobacter sp. Lineage (GTDB taxonomy): Bacteria > Fibrobacterota > Fibrobacteria > Fibrobacterales > Fibrobacteraceae > Fibrobacter. The sequence continues at coordinate 17,108 of JBGVAT010000060.1, read as the reverse complement.
TTGCAGCACTTGCAAACAATGGCCACGAAATGGGCAACCACACCGAATCGCACGGGCACTTGACTTCGATCAGCGACAACAGTGAACTGGAAAAAGAGATCATCCAGTTCGCCGAAAATATCGAAAAAACTCTCGCAGACAATGGGGCAAACATTCGCGTCGTTTCATTTGCCACTCCATTCTGCGAAGACAATGACAATGTCAAAAGTTTCATCGCCAAGCACCACTTTATCAACCGAGACTGCGGTTGGCACGGACGCAATGAATGGGACGTGGAGCCGGACTGGTTAAGCCTCAAGGCCAAAATCTGGACACGCTCAGGCGCTTCCGTAGACGAGATGCTTTCGTCGCTTGACACGGCAGCGTTCATCGGCAACTTCGAAGGCGCCAATCCGTGGGAAGTTCAGGTAAAGGGCGGTTCCTGGCTCGTCGTTTTGAATCACGGCGTCACGGACGACAAGGGCGACGACTACGCCATTGACCCAGCGGATATCGAAAAGCAATTCAAGCACGCCATCGAAAACAATCTCTGGGTCGCCCCGTTCGGTACCGTCGGCGCCTATTACCGCGCACACTTTGTCGTCGATTCTGCAAAAGAAACAGCAACAGACGACGGCTTTACGGTAGAATGGGAAATTCCTAGCGAACATATGCCAACAAGCGTTCCGCTCCGCGTAAACATCGACACTCAAAACGTTGGCGAAAACGCCATCGTAGAACAGGGCGGCAAGACCATCAGGCGCGAAAGCGACGGCAGCTATGTCATCGAATTCACGGAAAAGAGCCTCAAGGTCCGAAAGCCCAAAGATGGCGAGCATCCAGATTTGGAAACGTTTCTTCCGGGTGCGGCCAAACGCTCGCCTGCCGATTCGCAAAAATACACAAAGTACACGCTTTTTGACCTGAACGGGAATGACCTTGGGAATGTCAACGGCTTTGAAGTGCCTGCAAAATTCCCCAAAGGCACGTACATCATCCGGGCTGAAGCAAATGGTCTAGCACCTATTTCAAAGAAAATCTCTCGATAAAAGCTTTAAAAGGCGATCCCGGCACAAAGGCCGGGATGACAGTGTAAGGGGAATCGTGTAAGGCGATCCCGGCACAGAGGCCGGGATGACAATGCTAGAAGAACCGTGTAAGGCGATCCCGGCACGGAGGCCGGGATGACAATGCGACCGGGATGACACATTAAAAAAAGCCGAGGCTTAATGCCTCGGCTTTTTTGCAAATTCGCTTTGTAACGTTGCGGATTACTTGACGTTGACGCGGTTCATTTCGGAACCGACGCGAACGATGTAGGAACCCGTCGTCGGAACGCGGACCGTCATGTTGCTGCTCAAGAGCATGCCACCGGCAATTGCCTTGCCCTGCATGTTGTAGACAGCGAACACGCTACCAGCCTTGGCGCCGTTGATTTCGATCTGCATGCCGTTTGCACGAGCGCTGAAGCTCGGGAGCATGGAGACCTTGTAGAGGCTGACCGGCTTGATTTCCATGCCAGTGAGCTTGACCGGATCAACAGCCGTCTTGCTTGCATCGAGGAATTCGACAGCCTTGATGGAGATTTCACCGATACCACCCTTGGCATCCTTGACTTCCCACTTGAGACCCTTGATCTTCTTGAGGATCAAAGCGCCTTCCGGAGCGTTCGTTCTGCTGACCCAGTCGAGAATGTCGATCTTTTCGCCACCAGCAACGCCCATGAAGCCGTAATCATACGGAGTCATATCGTAGAGCACTTCCTTGTAATCTTCGGTGTTGTCGACATAGATACCCGGTTCAGAACCTGCACCAGCGTTTTCAACCTTGTTCTTTTCGTTGTCGTCGGTGATGGTATTGAGGATAGCCATACGGATCGGGCCAGAAGACTTTGCAGTCACGCGGATGTACTGGATGCCGAGAGCAGAGAAGTCCACACCGCAGCTATTGTCGGTCTTGCATTCGTCCTTCTTGAAGGAAACAGCGATACCTGCAGACGGATACTTGAGCGTGCCAGCCTTAGCAGCAGCTTCAGTCCATTCCGGTTCCGGACCAATTTCCATAGAAGCGCGAGCAATGACAGTGCCGTCATCCAATCTGTAAAGCGGAGAATCACCAGAATCCGGGACCATCTTGGTGCCGATACCGAGCTTGTCGTGGTATGCACCCCAGTTCCAGAGACCAGAAACAGCAACAGTCGTATCACCGAATGCCAAGTGTTCACCATCGCCTTCCTTGATGGACGGAGCAAGGCTCGGATCCGGAGTGAAAGCGGTAAAGCCGGTGAGGTTATAGAGGTTCGGCATGTTACCCGTCACGAGGAGGAGGTAGAGCATGTTCAAGGTTGCCGGATAGTACTTTTCACCGGCGACAGAGCCTTCACCGCAACCCTGAGCGGTAGTGCAGCTCTTCTTTTCCTTAAGAACCTTGTAAACGGTTCCGAGGTAGGTCTTTGCTTCGGCGCTTTCGATAGAAGAAGCAGCGAGACCGAGACCACCAGAGAATGTAGAAGAAACAAAGTTACGTTCAACGCTCAAGTCGGCGTCATAGGAGTTGCTGACATAGCGGTAACCAGAGTTCACGCCACTAGCCGTACGGGTTTCCGGAATGAGCCAGCTAACAACCTTCTGGTTGAATGCCTGAGCCTTGGTATCACCGTACCAGTAGTATGCCCAAGCCATGCGCCACGGAGTACGTGCAGCGTCATCATAGAAACCGATATCGTTAGAAACGGCAGCAGATGTCAAAATCGGCTTGTGGGAGTTCCAGTCGCACCAGTCCGGAACGAGACCAGTCTTAGTATCCTGGCAAGCGTTCAAGTCGGTATAAGCCTGGGAAATCACACTGGACCAAGAACCACCAGCAACATCCTGGAAGAGCTGGAAGTTGGCAGTCGTTGCATAGCTCGGGTTGAAACCGTCATTCCACTGGTTACCCGGCTTAATCTTGTTGCTGCCGATATCGTTGGAAGCAATCCAAGAAATGAGGCCCTTGCCGGCAGTGAGATAAGAATCGTCATTCCACTGCTTGGAAGCCATAACGAGAGCGAGAGCTGCGTCGAAGTCAGCGTCAGATGCAGTACCGGTACCACCATTGCAACCGATACGCCAGTTCATACCACCATTGCCGCCAGCGCTGTTGCCAGTCCAAGTCTTATAAAGATTCTTGAAAACTTCCTGATCGTCCATGTAGACGGAAATCAACATACCGTATGCAATAGCTTCGGAAACGGTAGAGCAAGTTCCTTCCGGAGCAAGCACCCAACCATTGCTAGCCTGGTACCAGGCCTGCTTCCACAGCTTATAATGTTCCTTGATCATGTCCGTATCGGCATATTCAATGATCGTGCCGTGCGGGTGTTTCATGTTCTGCGGGAACGGGTACTGCCCAGCAGAAGCCGTCACTGCAGCGACTGCAGCAACGCCAAACATAACTTTTGCCAAATTCTTCATATGAATTCCTTTTTAAAAAAAGATTTCACCCATCCAAAGGTAAAAGATAGTTTGATACCCCTATGAAAATCAAGCCTAGTTTTGTAAAACTCTTGATAAATTGTGTTAAATCACACCCTTACAACCCTTTTCTCTCCCTTTTCCACACAAAAAAGTGATAAAAGACACCTAGCCTGCAAAGGTTACATTTTTCTTACCAAGATTAAAAAAATTATATACATTTATAGAAAAAGCCTTGTATATTTCTTTTGGTATATAAAGGACTGTGGTTATGGAAGAAAAGCGCCCTCTTATACTTATCGTTGACGATGTGGCTCTGAACAGAACATTGCTGTCAGACGTTCTTTGCGATAAGTACGACACGATTGAGGCGAAGGACGGTAACGAAGCGTTACTCATCCTTAGAGAAAAGACTTCCGAAATTTCACTGGTACTCCTCGACATGGTCATGCCCGAAAAAGACGGCATGGAAGTCCTCACCATCATGAACAAAAACGGCTGGATCAACGAGATCCCGGTCATCATGATTTCGGTGGAAACATCGCACTCGCTCATTGAGGGGGCTTACATGCTCGGCGTCACCGATTTTATCGGCCGCCCCTTCGACGAGATGGTCCTGAGAAACCGGGTCAGCAACACAATCAAGCTTTACGCCAAGCAAAAACACCTCTCGGACCTCGTCCTAAACCAGATTTACGAAAAAACGCGCAACAACAGCATGATGGTGACCATGCTCAGCCACATCGTGGAATTCCGTAATGGCGAAAGCGGTATGCACGTGCTGCACATCAACACCATCACCGAGATGCTCTTGCGCGAACTCCTCCACCGGAGCAACAAGTACCAGATCAACATCGACGACATCGGCATCATCAGCACGGCATCGTCCATGCACGACATCGGGAAAATCACCATTCCGAGTTCCATTTTGAACAAGCCCGGCAAGCTCACCCCCGAAGAGTTCAACATCATGAAGGGGCACACCATCAACTGCGCCCAGATGCTCAACTCTGTCCCGGTCGGCAAGGACGAACCTTTGATGAAGTACGCCTACGAGATTTGCCGCTGGCATCATGAACGCTGGGACGGAAACGGCTACCCTGACGGACTCAAGGGAGACCAGATCCCCATCGCCGCCCAGATCGTCTCGATCGCGGACGTTTACGACGCCCTTACCAGCGAACGCTGCTACAAGAAGGCGTTTACCCACGAAAAAGCGCTTGAAATGATCCACAACAACGAATGCGGAGTGTTCAACCCGCTTTTGCTGGAATGCCTCGACGCGATCGCCGACAGGCTCGTCAGCTCGTTGCAGACTTTTGACTGGGGCAAGCAAGCCGACAAGGACTTTTTCTATATCGCCGACTCGATGATGAAAGACCGGAACAACCCCATTTTCAACCAGGCGTTCAGGCAGTTCGTCAACGAGAGCAAAAAGAGCCATTTCTTTGGCTCCATGCTGGACGACATCCTTTTTGAATATTCCTACAACCCCTCCGTAATGAAGCTTTCGTCAAAAGGAGTCCAAAAGCTCGGGCTCCCCAGCACCATCATCGAAGAGGAAGTACAAGACGGTCACGGGCTGAATGCCGAATGTAAAAACGAGAACTGGAAGAAGATCAAGAACCTTCTGTTGCGCCATACCGCACCAAAGGAATCTCCATTCAGCATCAGGCTGACCCTCAACATCGACGGGAAGAACACCCCCTGCAAAGTCCAGATTCTACAAATCTGGAACAAGGCTCCCAACGATAAACCCGTCCTCACGTCCGTTTATGGACACATTGACATTCTACAACAAAACTAAGGATCTATTTTATGTCTCTCTCTGAATTTTACAGCTCCCTTGGGGAATCTCTTGAAGAAGTTCTTGGACGACTCGGTATGGAATCGCGCATTATAAAGTATTTAGGCCTTTTCATGAGCGATCCGAGTTTTAACGAACTCAAGGAAGCATTTGCCAACAACGATGCCAAAACAGCTTTCCGCGCCGCCCACACGCTCAAGGGCGTTGCCGCGAACCTGGGACTGAACACCCTTTCGAAATCGAGCAGCGAGCTGACCGAAGATCTCAGGCCACTTGCGTTTACAGGCAATTCCAAAGCGCTGCTAGAAAAGGTTGAACTCGACTACACCGTAGCCGTCGAAGGGATCAAGCAGCTGGAGCAGTAGACAGTAGACAGTAGACAGTAGGCAGTAATAGTTAGGCGGCGGAGCCGCGATTATAAAAACTTCCGACTTCCTACAGGCTACGTCCTACTAAGCACGAATCACAAAATCCTAACCACCAACCACTAATCACTAACCACTTAACAATTTCCTCTTATTTCTTGAGGAACTTCTTCAGCGAGTCTTCGAGCTGGGCGATGACGATGGGCTTTGCCAAGTGTCCATCCATCCCGGCTTCGATGGACTTGCGACGGTCTTCGTCGAACGCATTCGCCGACAAAGCGATAATCGGAATACGTTTATCCGGATACATCTTGCGGATTTCGCGAGTCGCTTCAAACCCGTCCATCACCGGCATCTGAATATCCATCAAAATGCAGTCGTAATAGTCCGGGCCCTTTTCCTTGAGGCGTTCCACGGCAATGGAGCCATCCTTTGCGGACTCGACCGTAATGCCCGCACTTTCCAGAATGTCCTTAGAAATTTCGAGATTCAGTTCGTTGTCCTCGACGACGAGAACCTTGAACCCAGCAAACGAAATCGGTTCCTGTTCAGAATAGGCAAAACGCACCTGCTCGACACTATCCGGATTCTCCTGCAAACGCATCGGCACGCGGATCGTGAACGTAGAACCCTTCCCCACTTCACTTTCGACGTCGATCGAGCCTTCCATCATATCGACGATGCGCTTGGTAATGGCAAGCCCCAAGCCGGTTCCTTGCTGCTTGCTGACCGTAGACGTCCTTTCGCGCGAGAATTCGTCAAAGAGGTGCAGCTGGTACTCCGGACTCATGCCGATACCCGTGTCCTTGATGACAAACTGATACACGCCATAGCCTTCGCGATCCGACGGGATCTGGCTCACGTCAACAGAAACAAGGCCTCCCGAAGGCGTGTACTTGACTGCATTCGAGACCACGTTGATAAGCACCTGATTCAGGCGCAAAAAATCGACATAGACATAACGGTTACGGATGTCGTGCCGCAAGTATTCAAAGCCCACGTTCTTCTTTTCGGCAAGCGACTTGAGAATCGGAATGTAGTCTTCGCCGTTTTCATCCAGGTCGATGGGGTTCACGTCGAGTTCCACCTTGCCGCTTTCGATGCGCGACATATCCAGCACGTCGTTGATGAGCGACAAGAGGTGTTCGCTTGCCATCTTGGACTTGTTCAGGCAATCCAGTGCCTTATCCCTGTCATCGATATTCTTGACGGCCATGTCAGTAAAGCCGATCATCGCATTCAGCGGTGTGCGGATATCGTGCGACATGTTGAAGAGGAACGCACTCTTTGCCTTGTTCGCGAGTTCCGCCTTTTCGAGGTTAGCCATTTCACGCTTGGTCTCGGCATCGACGCTGTGGAAACCGGCAATCACGTGGTTCTTCGAAGTTTCGTCCTTGACGAACTTGATCTGGTAGTAAATGTCGTCGTCATCGACCTGCAACCTAAAGTTGACGTAATACACATGGTCGCGTTCAACCGCACCTAGCACCTTGTCACGCTGGATGGCGTCACGGAAGGCATCGCGGTCTGCCGGATGCACGATAGAATTGACAAGCACATCGAGACGCTTGCCGAAGTTATCGATCTCGGACCAGCCGGGCAGATATTTTTCAAACCAGGAATCAAATCGGTAATGGATCTCAGAAAGAGTTTCGCAGTCGACATAGACGACGCAACCGAAGTCGTCCGACAGGCCCGAAATCACGGCCATATCGCGGATTGAAATCGCCTTGCGCTCGGCCTTAGCCGTTTCTTCTTCGTCCACGTTTTCGAGAGTCACGACAATATGGTTATCGGAATCGGGAGTCTTTGCCGCCTTCAAGCGGTAAAAAACTTGCTGCCCGTCGATGAGGAACCTAAACGCAACTGAAACGGCGCGGTCCTTCTGCAGTCCGTGCAGCATTTTTTCCTTATCGACAAAATCCTTGACCGCATCCCAGTCTTCCCTATAGACCACTTTTTCAAGCGCCTGCTCAAACCCTTCAAAGAAGTCCTTGCAGGTCATGGCATCCAAGGTCTTGACGACGCCCTGCGCATTGAACTCTATAAAAGAATTGTCGTTGATATCGACGTAATAGATGTTGTCAAAGCCGTCACCCAACGTATTCGCGATATCGGCATACTGTTCGAATTCACGCAAGTGCATCTTGAATTCGATCTGTTCGGTCACGTCGGTGCAGCAGCCTTCGAGACGCACGCCCCGGGTGTACCCATCATTGCGCTTGCCATGGTTTTGCAGGAATATGACCCCACGAGTCTGGTGGTTCCAGGCGTACTCCAGTTCGGACATTTCGCCTCGATTCATCTGGTCCACAAATTCAGCATAGGCCTCGTAATACGAGAGGTCTACATTGTTGCACCACAAATTGTAGAGGTCTTCGGGAAGAGTTTCTTCGGGAAATCCAAGGATCTGCAAAAGAGTCTTGTCGGCATACATCCGTGGAGTGCGGCCTTCGTCTACTTCGATGACCCACAACCCGACGCCAGCACTCGAAAGAATCGCATGAGTCAAGTCTGACGATTCAAGACAATCCATGATTTTGCAACTCCTCCGACAAGAATTTCCCTTCCAACGGGCGTCTCCAGCGCCCTATGGTATAAAATACACTTATTTTTCGGAGTTGTTCGAGAAAAGACGAATAAAGTCTTAGATTTGGGCCTTTGCCTTCGCTTTTTTGCGGCGCCAGACTTTAAATTCCATATAAAGAGTGCTGACGGTATAGATGAAGACGAGCAAAAGTATCGTATTCTTGGGGCGATTGAGGTTGCAAATGCCCCACGCAAACGTAATGATCGGGAGGTGGATCAGGTACGGGTAAAAAGAGGCCCGGCCAATGCGACGCACCAGCGGAATGCAGAAGAACCTCGCCAAAAAGCCCTTCCCCGAAAGGAGGCTCAGCACGAACATCCCATAAATGAAAATCGGGAGACTATGGTGCATAAAGTAGTTGTATCCGGGATTCATGCCAGGACGCATAAGGAAAAGGCTACCGTACAAAGCGAGCAGCAATAAAGCCTGCGCCACACCGCTGACAAAATCCTTCTTGAGGAAATCGAAAGCGCCCTCGTTATGGAGACGGTAAAGGATCATGCCGAACAGGTACTCGAAAACACGAACCGGAGCGAACATATGGAAGAATCGGTACTTGGCATCGAATCCCTTGAACCAAAGATTGTCCGTCGCTCCAAAAACGACCGACCAGAGGATTCCCGGAATGAACACGGCACCGAACAGCACCCACAACGTGCGACGGTTCTGCTTAAAAAGCCAGCGGCTGAACCACGGCGTAATGGCATAGCAGAGGAAAAAGCTAGTCAACGACCACGAAGGTTCATTGAGTTTCATCCCGAGATCGGGCACGATGGACCACGTGAGCGTAAGGTGCATAAGGAGGCTTCGCCACGGGTGGAACATCTTTGAAAGCCCGGCCGATGCGCAATCTCCAATTTCGGAAAGGCCTGGCACGTGAGTGTAACCGCTCATCTTGAACACGACCAGTATGAACATGAGAAGCGTCATGAAGAAATGCAAGCGGTAAAGCTTTGCAATGCGGCTGAACATGAACGGGATCACCGGAATGCGACGGTCCGGATCGCTGAACTTACTTGCGAACAAGAATCCGGCCAGCACGTAAAAAATTCCCGCCGCAAAGGCTGGCGCCGAGATAATCGGCATCACCCACTTGCAATCGGACATGTACATCAGGGCACTGGAACTCCCCAAATGAAGCATGACAATGTTGAGACTTGCAAGGAGACGAAGCCCGTCTATGGCCGGAAAATAATTTGCTGGTTTTGGCATTTCAAGAGGCAAATGTAGAAAAGGAATCGCAGGGGAAAGACAAGGCTTATTTCAATTAGGAATATCAAACCGCCAAAAAAACGCAATTTCAGGGCAATATACGTTTTTTCAAAAGAATTCAGCACCCTTTTATCACGTTTTTTCTTAAATTAATATTACACACTGCGCAAATCAATAAGCGCATAACCCCATGAAAGACAATGAATAACGAGAGGGCAAAAATATTAATCGTCGACGACGACGCTATGAACAGAACCGTATTGTCGGATCTGCTCTGTGACGAGTATGATATCATCGAAGCAAAAAACGGTGACGAAGCCCTCCAGATTCTCGAAAACAAAGCTAAAGAGATTACACTTGTACTGCTCGACATGGTGATGCCGGGACGCGACGGCATCGAAGTCCTCCGGGTTATGAACGAAAAGGGATGGATCAAAGGGACGCCCGTCGTCATGATTTCTGCGGAAACTTCATGTTCGCAGGTTTCAAAGGCTTTTTCGCTGGGCGTCACAGACTTCATTTACCGTCCGTTCGACCAGATGGTCGTCCAGCACCGAGTCCGCAACACAATCGGGCTATACGTGAAGCAGATGCAGCTGTCCGAACTTGTGACGAACAAGATTTACGAAAGGACGCGCAACAGCGACATGCTCATTTCCATCTTGAGCCATATCGTGGAATTCCGTAATGGCGAAAGCGGTCTGCACGTCCTGCACATCAACAAGATTACCGACATTCTGCTCCGCGCCCTGCTGAAGCGCACCAACAGGTACAACATCAAGGAAGACGAAATCAGCACCATCGCGACGGCTTCTTCGATGCACGACATCGGAAAGATTTCCATTCCTAGCGAGATTTTGAACAAGCCAGGACGCCTGACTCCGGATGAATTCGAAATCATGAAGCAGCATTCGATGAACGGCGCGAGAATGCTCGAAGGGATGTCGTTCTTCAAGAACGAACCCTTGATGAAGTATGCCTACGACATCTGCCGTTGGCACCATGAACGTTGGGACGGTCGCGGGTACCCTGACGGACTCAAGGAAAACGAAATCCCTATTTCGGCACAAGTCGTCTCGATTGCGGACGTCTACGACGCCCTCACCAGCGAACGCTGCTACAAGAAAGCATTCAGCCACGAGAAGGCGATTGAAATGATCCACAACAACGAATGCGGCGTATTCAATCCGCTGTTGCTGGAATGCCTCAACGATGTCGCCGACCGTCTGCCTTCGGAAATGAATGTCGATCCGTTAAGCAAGCTCAACGACGCAGACTTTGCCAAGCTTGCGAGATTCTACTTCGAAAACGACGAAGAAGATTCGGACAGCACCATATTCCAGAAATACACCAACGAACACAAGAAGAGCCAATTCTACGCCGCCTTCCAAAAAGGCATCGTCTTTGAATACACTTACGAGCCGTCCGTACTCAAGTTGACGCCGAAAAGCGCCAAGCTCATCGGATTTCCGAAGACCATGGTGGAACCCGAAAAGAAGAATGAATTCTGGGATATCTTCGGGCGCGACAAATGGGAAGAATTTACAAAGCTACTGCACGACCCGCAGCTGAACAACGATTCTTTTGAATTCGACACGGCAATTACGGTCAAGGGCGAAAAGAAGCCCTGCAAGATCCGCGTCCAGCAAAACTGGAACAGGCTGGATCCGGAATACCCGCAGCTCATTTCCATTTACGGGTGCATCGAGCTCTGTTCCTAGGTTTTACTTTAAAAAATTCCGTAGAACTTTCTTTAGCTTATCGACATCGATAGGTTTTGCGACGTGTTCGTTCATGCCCGCTTCAAGTGCGGCCTTACGGTCTTCTTCAAATGCATTGGCGGTCATAGCGACAATCGGAACGTTCTTGCAGTAATCACTGTCCATAGCCCTAATCCGGCGAGCGGCTTCGAGACCATCCATCACAGGCATCTGCACATCCATAAGGATCACGTCGTAGGCGCCAGGCGTCGCCGTCTTGAGTCTTTCGACCGCAACCGAGCCATCTTCAACGGAATCAACGACAAAGCCAAGGCTCTCCAAGACGCTCTGGGCAATTTCACGATTGAGTTCGTTATCTTCGACAAGAAGGAGCTTCTTTCCGCTGAAGTTCTCGACGCAACCGTCATCCTTTTCATCGTCATCAGTAGAGGCTCCCGTCGCACGGGCAAGCACGTTATGCACCTCGGACAAGAAAAGCGGCTTGCTCATAAAATTGGCCACGCCAGCATTACGGGCATCTTTTTCAATGCCCGTCCAATCGTAAGAGGTCATGATGACAATCGGCTTTACGTCCATCGGGATAGAGGAAATCTGGCGCACCACGTCCACGCAATCCATATCCAAAAGGACACTGTCGACGATGATGACAGAATAACCTTCGTTACGGTGGACAGATTCCTGCACCCGCAAGACAGCTTCCTTGCCGTACATTGTCCATTCAGCACGCATACCAAGACGGTTCAGGATGTGCGTTGCACTGGAGCAGGCATTATAGTCGCTTTCGACGACAAGGGCTCTCGCGTTTTGCAACGACGCCAGCTTTGTCAAATCTACAGGAGTCTCTTGAACCTTAAGCGAGAGGCAAACCGTATATTCCGTACCCTTGCCAGGAGCGCTCACGACATCAATGGTGCCGCCCATCATGTCGACAATCTTCTTGGTAATGGACATTCCAAGCCCGGTTCCCTGAGTCTTGGAAATCGTCGATGTACGTTCACGTTCGAACGGGTCATAAAGCACCTTCAAGAATTCAGGACTCATACCGATACCGTCGTCCTTGACATGGAACTCGAAGGTTCCCGTCTGGCCATCGGTTGCTATCTGGCGGACAAAAGCGTGGATGTGGCCACCCTCGGGCGTGAACTTGACCGCATTCGAGAGCAAATTGATGAGTACCTGATGCAAGCGCAGCTTGTCACAAACAACATTCTCGTTCTCGATGTTGAAACTATCCATATAGAGGTGCTGGTGTTTGGCCGTTGCCTCCCCCAGGATAATCGTATTCAAGTCATGCATGACTTCGGACAAGTTGCATTCAACCAATTCGAGACTTATCTTACCCGACTCGATACGGCTCATATCAAGGATGTCATTGATGAGCGAAAGCAAGTGCGTACTCGAGACAACGGTCTTGTCCAAGTAATTCTTGACAATCGCAGGATCGTTCAAGTTGTTCAGGGCGAGGTTCGTAAAACCGATAATCGCATTCATCGGCGTGCGGATATCATGCGACATGTTCGAGAGGAACATCGTCTTTGCCTTGTTCGCCGACTCCGCCTGCACCAAAGCCTTTTCGAGCAGTTTCTGCTGCTGTTCGAGCGCCAACTTCTGTTCTGCAATTTTTGCATCCAGTTCCATCTTTTGCGCCGTCACGTTATCGATAAACATGAACGCAAGAATGACGGTAACCGGGACACCATTTTTACGTTCGACGACAAATGTCGTAACACGGCGCCATTCGCCCTTGAGCGCCCTATAGTTGTATTCACGCTTGTCGTCTTTTGCCAAGTACGAACGCATAAATTCAACACTCGCCATATTCTCCCAAGTCTCACGGAACTCCGGCAAAACGGCCTTGCTGAATTCAAGAATGGCAGTACTGTACTTTGTCGCGCCCCCATACAACTTCCCTTTTTCGTAGACCGATGAGTCACGGATACTACGAACGGTATCATCTTCGAGGTTCACGAAATAGACTCCGAAGTAATCTTCATAAAGTTTGCTATCGACATAACGGTTTAGGATTTCGGCATCCTTGTCGGCAAAGCAAAGCACTACAGCCCGGGCTTCCTCGTTTTCGGGCCCAACCTTCACGAACTTCATTTCGCCATAACGGGTCAGCTTACCCTCGTATTTTCGATACTGCGAGGTAAACGATTTTTGAGTCTTTAGCTCCTTCTTGATATAGTCAATAGAACAAACTTCGGTAACGCGTTTTTTGTCGAGGTCGTAGACATAACCATCGATATACTTCTGGATGGTCTTGGAATAGAAGTTTCCACTCTGGATCAACTTTCCATAATTCGTCTCCGCATATTCGGTCACGGTGTACGGCATAAAGGTATCGGTTTCTAGATCGATATAATAGACCGAAGTGTATTCCGATGCAAGAACCTTGATGATTTCATAATTGCGTTCTATGCCGCGTTTGCGTTCTTCTCGGGCGAGGACTTCGCCATGGACATCCGAAACGGCGATGATGATATGGTCATCCGCCGACTTAGACCAAAGAGCCTTGAAACGATAGTACCGGGGTTCGTCATTGACGACCAGCCTGTATTCCACAGAATAAGACTTTTCTTGGGCGAGTTTAGAAAGCAAGAATTCCCGTTTCAGGACGGAATTCATTTTTTCCATATCCTGCGGGTACACAATTTTTTTGATGTTCTTCTTGCACTCGTCAAAAAAGTTCTTCCCGGTCGTTACAAGCTTTAGCTTGACGGAACTGTCCTCTTGGTTAAACTCGTCATACGATTCATCGTTCAAGTTCACATAATAGATGTTTTCATATTCGACGCTCAACGCATTTGCAATTTCGGAAAACTCGCGGTTCATAGAATCCGCGCGCATCTTGTCGTCGCGATCGGCAAAACCGAGCACGACAACGGAAGAGTTTCCGCTAGACGAACGGACAAATTTCATTTCACAAAAACGATTTCGGTCGTTTTTGTAATCCATTTCAAAGTGGCTTTGCTTAGAAAGCTTTTCACGGATATTGGCGATGGAACCCGCTACCAAAACATTTTTGCGGTCTTCCTTGCAGACATATTTTTCGACATACGCGGCAAAGGCTTCGGAATACGGGATGTTCTCGCGTGCCTTCTGTTCGTACACCGATTCGTCGTCTCTCGACTTGACATAGGACACCACCTGTTCGGTGTCGAGATTGATGCAATAAAGGCTGCTGTACTCGGAAGCGAGCGCCTGAATGACTCGGTTTCCTTCTTCGACCTTCAATCGTTTACGAACATCTTCGTCGACATTCAAGAAACTCATTGCAATATGGTCTTCGTCACGACCACGCGAAATCTGGAGCTTGCAATAACGTTCCTTGCCCGTCACTAAATCACGAATGGTATAAGAGAAGCTACTTTCTTTTTTAAGACGCTCACGGATATAACTTGGAGAAAAAAGCTTCTTGAGCGGAGCTCGATCATCCGGATGAACATCTTCATAGAAATACTTGATGATGTTCCTAAGACCACCACCATTGCCATACTTTTTTTCGATTTCTTCGGCACGGTAATACGCAACATACGAGAAGTCGTTCAAGTTCACATAGAACGCCAAAATAAACTGCTCGTAAAATACGTCAGCAAAAAGCTCCGCATACGCAGCTTGTTTTTTACTATCGCTCATGAACCCTCCGAATCGTAAAAATCACTAAATAAAATACATCATTTTTATATGATGAGGGAACAAGTTTTTGGAGAATTTAACGCTTATCACAGGAGGGGAAAGGTGACCCCGGCACGGAGGCCGGGGTGACAGGGAATGAATTGTGTAAGGTGATCCCGGCACGGAGGCCGGGGTGACAGCGCGACTGCACAAAAAAAGAACCTTCGAGTGTTACCTCGAAGGCCATTGGGTGTTCGACCCCTTTTAGGGGAGTATTGGATTCAAAATTTAGCGTGCGATACGGACGGACTTTACGGCACCATTTTTCACGGAACGGAGCAGATAGACGCCCTGAACCTTGATGGCACTGGAGTTCTTAAGCGTTTCTACGGCTTCGTCCATGGTATAGGCGCTCATGCGACCGAGGCGGACACCGTTCATGTCAAAGACATAGAAGTCACCCAATTGCGGAGTTTCCATGTGGACCGGAGCGGTATGAATTGCGACACCCGGATCTTCACCGCCCTTCTCGGGATCCTCGGCGTTTTTGCCTTCGACGAAGTTGAAGTAGTCGATATCAAACCAGGCGCCCGTCACATCCATACGGAGGATATGGTTACCTTCCGCGAGGGTCACATTGGTAGACACCTTCTTGAATTCGTCAAAGCTCGAGCCAGAAAGTGCGACCTTTTCGGCAATAGCCTTGCCATCAACAGAAAGCGAGAAGCTGGAGGTCGAATTGCTTGTTGCCACCGAGGCAAATACGGTATAGTCGCCGGCCTTCTTCACATTGACGGAGTATTCGAGCCAGTCGCCTTCGTTGTTATAGCCAACGACAACGCCGGTAGCCTTTTCGTAAAGGTCCACTTCAGGAGCGTCCTTGCGATAATCGGAATCGCCATGGTTGTCGGTATCGGCGTCGTTATAAGAAATATTGCTAACGCCATCCGTTTTACCGACACCCGTAATATCGAAGTCTTCGGCTTCAATCTTGCCCGGGATTTCGAGAGCAGAACCCTTGAACGGCTTACGCGGAACCGGATCCGGTTCTACATACGGAGCAAAGAGGCCCGTGTTGTCCTTACCGTCATTGAGGTGGTTCTTGAAGTAATCCTTGAGCCAGGTCATTGCCGGACGGTCGGAACCATTCTTGATAATGCCGGAGTTTCCGTTCGTGGTCCAAGTAGCACCGTAGACATAGCCCCAAAGAGTAATGCCCGCCACCTGTTCGGATTCCCAGAATGCCGGAATCTGTTCGGAATAGCGCTGCTTTTGCTGGCTATCGTTATCGGTACCGATATCGTATTCGGTAATGAAGAGCGGCATCGGCTCGCCCTTCGCGTTCTTGACGCTAGTCTGAATCTTGTTCAAGGCACTCTTGAAGGAATTGGCATCCATGTCCGTCAAGTCATGAGCCTGCTGGCCGTACGCATCGACCGGAGCGCCCTGCTTCACGAGCTTATTCACGAGGTCTATGCCTTCGTTAATCTGCCACTTGAACGTATTGTAGTCGTTATAGATAAGGATAGCCTTCGGCCAGCGTTCGCGAGCCATCTTGAAGGCCGTCGCCACAAATTCGTAGTTGCCGTTATCGCCACCGAGAGCCGGAATGATGTTGTTGTTCTTGCCGTAGCCGGAATGGTAGCTTCCGCCACTCTTGATAGCTTCGTTCACCACGTCAATCATTTCGAGATCGGGGTAATGTGCCGCAACGGCATCGAACCAAGCGGTAATAGCCTTCTTGGTTTCATCCGTGCTGAGGCCGTTAAGCCAGTTCGGATATTGGGAGCCCCACACAAGAGCGTGGAACTTGAACTTGCCACCGTTCTTTTTGGCCCAGTTATAGCAGGCGTCGCACCCCGACCAGTTGTACTTGCCACGAGTCCCTTCGATAGAGGCCCACTTGCACTCGTTTTCGGCGGTAATCTGATTCCAATAAGTGCCAAAGTCACTTTGGACTTGGCCACGAGTTGTAATATTTCCAAGGAACTTGGCTCCACCATCAGCCATGCCGGGGCCAGCAAATGCACTAACCACTCCACCTAAAAGTGCAGCAGAAACAATGTTTTTCAACATTTTAGAATTCATCCCATACCTCATAGGTTAAGTACTCCTATAACACGATTTAAAGATACCTCCATTTTTTTCGACAACACCAAAAACGAAAAAATTTATCGTTGCCAAAATGTCGATAAGCGAAAGTTTACATTGTATGAAAAAAAAGGCGATCCCGGCACAGAGGCCGGGATGACAGTAAAGAGAAATGTGTAAGACGGTCCCGGAATAAAAGCAACCAAGGCGAACGCTGCGAAAATGCTTGCATTTTCATAGCTGAGCCGAAGGGCTTTGTACTTGTACAAATCC
>JBGVAT010000059.1:0-37028 GCA_045224895.1 Fibrobacter sp. | reverse complement strand
GCGTGCAAAACGAGTGTTGCGACGGGCTGCTTGCAGACCGGCATAACCGAGTGAAGCCGCTGACGCCGGAGGCGTCAACTCCGAGCTTGGGCCCGCCCGCATGATGTACTTTTTTACTATTTAAAAAAACACCTTTGGCAGTTTGCCCATTTATTTTTAAATTTGCAAAAAACGGAGATTTTATGGCTGCACTCATTTTAGACGGCAAGGCCCTTGCCAAGACTACCGAAGAAGAACTCAGCGCCCGCGTGGCAAAGCTCAAGGAAAAGACCGGCAAGACCCCGATTCTTGCAACGATCCTCGTGGGCGACGATCCGGCTAGCGCCACTTACGTCAAGATGAAGGGAAACGCCTGCGCCCGCGTGGGCATGGAAAGCATCCGCGTGGTGATGGACAAGAACACCACGACCGAAGAGCTCCTCAACAAGATCCAGGAACTCAACGAAAACCCGAACGTGCATGGCATCCTCTTGCAGCACCCGGTACCGCGCCACATCGACGAACGTGCCGCCTTCGAAGCCATTGACGCCCGCAAGGACGTGGACGGCGTGACCTGCCTCGGCTTTGGCCGTATGTCCATGGGCGAAAAGGCTTACGGCTGCGCAACTCCGGCCGGCATCATGAGACTTCTCAAGGCTTACAACATTCCTCTCGCCGGTAAGCACGCCGTGGTCGTTGGCCGCAGCGCCATCCTCGGAAAGCCGATGGCCATGATGCTCTTGAACGCCAACTGCACCGTCACCATTTGCCACAGCAAGACCGAAAACCTCCCGGAATTCGTGAAGCAGGCCGACATCCTCGTGGGTGCCGTCGGCAAGCCGGAATTCATCAAGAAGTCCTGGATCAAGCCGGGTGCAGTCGTCGTGGACGCAGGTTACCATCCGGGTGGCGTCGGCGATATCGAAAAGGGTCTCGAAGATGTCGCATCCGCATACACCCCGGTTCCGGGCGGTGTCGGTCCGATGACCATCAACACCCTCATCTACCAGAGCGTGGAATCCGGAGAATCGCTGATCAAGTAATGTTCAACGCGACGCGACAGATAAAGCATTTGAAAGGCGCCCTCGTGGCGCTTTTCGCTTTATGCACTTTGTGGCCTGCACAAGCCCTCGCCGCATCCGAGCTTCAAAAGCAGATGGTCCGCGACCTCAAAAAATGCGGCAGCACCACCGAAGAAGTCACCTGTGTCGTCGAAGGCAAAAGCGGATGGCTGTACCTGCAAGAAAGCCTGCTGAACGCAGTAAAGCGCTGGACCGACAACACCCCGCAAATCATCGCCTTCAAGGACTCCCTCGAAAGCAGAGGCATCAAGCTCTTTGTCGTTCCCGTACCGGACAAGTTCCTGGTCACCGCCGATCATTATTCCGACAAGGCTAAAAAAGGGATAAACCTCCCCCAGTACAAAAAATGGGTGGAGAAGCTCCGCAAGCACAACGTGACCGTCATCGACGCCTTCGACAAGATCAAGATGCTCAACAGCACATTGGGAAGAGAAACGCCCATGTTCGATCCGTACGAAAGCCATTGCACAGGACCTGCAAGACTCGTACTCGCCAACATGGTGGCCGACTCCATTGCGCCTTTACTGTACGGGATGAACCGCAGGCGCTACATTCTCAGGGATACAGTCGTCGAGGGAACAGGAAACCTCTACACGCTTTTGCACGATTCCGAAATCCACTACAAAATAAAAGAGCAAAAAGTCGTAAGCCCCGACGGCTACAAGTACCACGGAACAAAGAAAGCACCTATCATCGTCATCGGCGACAGCAACGTTGGGCAGGGCAAGTCATATGCCGCAACCATCGGCGACTACATCGCCATGGCCACAAGCGTCGAGACGTATTCCATCAGCAAAGTCGGCGGCGGCAACATCGGGCCGCAAATGTTCCGCAACAAGTCCTCATTCCTGAAAAACAAGAAAGCCGTCGTCTGGGTATTCGACGGCCGCGAGCTTTACGGACATTTCAAGGATCCGGAATTCTAAAAACAGCCACTTCATTTGTACTGCAACATCGCGTCTATTTTATCGGCTCGATGTTTTTTCTAACTTTTTATAAAATAAATTAAGGAGGAAATATGAATATGATATTTGCTTTCTTTGCGATGCTCGGGATGCTTGCGATTCAGGCTAACGCAGCAAACGCGATTATGAAAGGCGATGGATCCGCCCAAAATCCGTTCCAGATAGACGATTACGAAGACCTCAAGGCTATCGGTCAAGGGAATTACCTCTATTCATCTAGTTACGTTTTGGAAGCGGATATCGATGCCTCACTTTCTCAACAAGAGAATTGCGACCACTATAGTTGTTTTGGCTTTGCACCTATTGGTATGAATCGTGATGCTGAGGGTAATACTGATTTCACGGGGAATTTTGATGGAAAAAAACATACCATTAGCGGCTTGTACATTCGTTATCTTTCAGATTCACATTTAGCGTTTATTGCAAGATTGAATGGTTCTGTCGTCAACTTGAATTTCGATAACATAGAGGTCGTTAGCGATTTCGGAAACTGTGCGAGCGTCGCCGGATTTTCGAATGGACGCATACAGAATGTCCACGTCACAAACGGAAAAATTCAAGGAAAGGACCGCATTGGTGGCATAGCAGGAACATACACGAATACCGATGCCGTTAATGCAATCTTGTACGGCGTCTCTTACCAAGGAGATATAGAAGGAACAAACGATGTCGGCGGCATCGCCGGAGTTTCTGAAGCGGAAATAATCAACGCAACTGTCGACGTAAATATTCAAGCGCGGGAAAGACGAATCGGCGGAATCGTTGGCAACAACAAGGGAAACATAATCAACGGACAAACTAAAGGGTCGATCGTTCCCCTCACCTCTGAAGTCGAATATGTTGGAGGCATAGCCGGCTATTCCACGGGGCTTATTTCTATTTGTGCTTCGTCTATGGACTTGAAGAAATCGCCTAGTTTCTGGTTTGATGTATCGCCATCTGAAGCGTATATGGATTCATATAGATTGCATATGGAAATAGGCGGAATTGCAGGAGATAATGGAGGACGGATAGAATACTCTTACGCCATCGGGAAAATCGAGGGCGAACGTGTTATCGGCGGAATTGCAGGGTCGAATACCGGCCTTATAGAAAATTCATATGCACAAACTGATATCATCGGCGAAAAAACGGTTGGTGGACTTGTAGGATACATCGCGGGACAATACTTGATAGCAGAAGATTCTTTGATAAAAATATCTGAAGGGAATGTTTCGACAAGCTATGCAGCGAATACCATGCTAAGAAGATATAATGGTGAGTATTGGGGAGGGTTAATTGGTGTTGGTAGTGACTGCACTTGTGACAATTCGTATTGGGATTCAGAACTGTCGGGAATGAAAACAAGTAATGGAGGCGAAGGCCTTACCACTGCCGAGATGATGATGAAATCTTCTTTTGTAGGGTGGGATGAAAATGTCTGGAAATTTGATGAAGGAAAGTCCTATCCCACTTTTAACAATGAATTCATCGCCAAGAAAATTAAGGAAAGCAGTTTAGATGATGATCCTAATGACGGAAGGGTTGCAGTCGCACAGAGCCGTACCATTGCAGGCAAACACTCATTTGAATCTTTAATAAAAAATGGAAAAATTGAAATCCGCTTTGAAATTCCATCCGCTGCAATTGTGAAGTTCTCGCTGCTTGACATACAAGGCCGCATTGTGGAAACACAAAACCTTGGGCGTCGTGCGGCAGGTTTGCATTACGAAATATTTGATGCAGAAAATCTTGCACGTGGAAAATACTTTGGCGTATTAAACGTCAATGGCAAAGTCTACGAGAAATCGATGCTGCTGAAGTAGATAAGTTTCGTCTAAACCGCTACTTCAGTTTTTCCAGGAATTCCTTGGCGTCGCAACATTCGACAAGGTCGTTTCCGAGTAGCTTTTGCAAGCGCTGCACATCGAGCCAGCCCTTGCTATCTAGCACAACGACCTTCTTGAAGCGGTCGCGGTGGCGCAACAGGAACTCCAGATTGTTGATATCCGTCTTTGGAAACCCGTAACCGATAAAGTAAATTTCCTCGGCATTTTTCAGGTAGTAATCGGCCTTGGACCAAAGCAAGTTGAAAAGGCTTCCGCGCAAGAACGATTCCTTGGCATGTGCCATCGGGATATATACTGGAGTATCTTCGCAGTAGATCGGGAAGCTACGGTCCTGGGGCTCCACCTCACAAACATTCTTCAAGTCGAGTTCGTCACTTGCGCCCTTGACCGGGAACCAGTTGAGCGAGCCATGCAGCTTGATAAGGTCTATCGTGCGGAGTCTTTTTCCGCGTTTGGCCGAACGGTCTGCCGGCTCAATCTTGACGCCATAATCGACCGACACCGTTTCGCAAAGTTCCTTGTCCGTCGCAATCACCGATTCAATCAGCGTATCGTAATTGAACGAAAGCAAGAGCGTATCGCGCGAACCTTCCGAAGGATTGTTTTCGCACGTTTTCAGGAACTGCTTAAGGATTTTGGCCGAAGATTCGTCAAGGACGTTATCGCTACGGATGACGCTTGCGATAAAGCGCAACAGTTCAAAACGCAGCGATGCGTGGTAAAGGCGTTCACGTTCGCCCGGAAAAATCTGCGCCGAAAGAATCGACGTCGCCAGAGGTTCGATCCCCAAATACTCATCGTCGCCATTGCAAAGTTCGACAAACCGTTTGCAGTAATCGCGCAAGTGCGGAAATTCATCGGGAATGCCAAAAGGGATCAGCTCGTTCAGGTCGCGGAGCGTAGGCATCTGCGGCGAAAAGGACTTGCTGAATCCAGAACCCAGTACAAAAATACGGCGATAACAATTCGACTGCATCATACCGTTAATGTATAATTTTTTAGTCAGAAGTTACTAGTTAATAGTTACTAGTAGCAAACAGAATTTTTAACCCATACCTCAAAGGCACGCAGTGCCGACCCCATACCCCATAGCCTAGAAATGCAGCCAGCCCGTTTCCATGGCAGTGATGGGAGTAACCTTCACGTCGCCTTTTTCAGGGAGTTCAAAGGCAAGACCCGTCAAAAAATTCATCCAGCATTTCGGCTCAAACTTTAGTCCGCAAAAATGCGAAAGGCACGGCACAATCCAGGCATCGTGCGTTACAAAAATATTGAACCGCGAAGACGATCTCGAAAACATCATCTCGCGCATCTGTTCGGCCCGCTTGTGAAGCGGCAAGAACGCCGCATGTTCGCCTTCGTCGAGCCACTTGCAGATGTTCTCGTAAAAGCCCTCGTCCAGGGCACGTTCGTAAGCATCCTTGTCACCGACAAAGAAATCTCCAAGTTCATCAATCGGCACAACTTTCGTGTTTGTCCCGACTACGGCATCGGAGGTTCCCCCGACAATCGAGTTGTCAACAAAGCCAGCGAGCTTGCGGCCTTCACCAATGCACTTCGCAGTTTCCACGCATCGTCCAACCGGGCTCGAAAAGTACACTGCATCGCCAAACGCCGGAATCATTTTCCCAAGCGCAACCGCCTGGCGGCGCCCACGATCCGTAAGCCCGACGTGGGCTCCGTAATCCTTGTCGGCCGGGGTGATGTGGTTGCGTTCTGCGTGGCGCAAGAGCAGGTAAATTTTGGAGTTCCAGTCAACCTGGGCAAAAAAGTCGGAAACGGGAAGAAAGTCGTTAGTCATTCAAAAACCGTATAAGGAGATGCCGGCTCAGTGGCCGGCATGACAAATTAGGCACCAATTGCAGCGGAAAGCGGAATCCACAGAGCGTGTCCAAGCGCAAAGCTCAGGATGCCGAAGAAAAATCCACATACGATATCCGAAAACCAATGCACGCCAAAATACACGCGCAAAAGTCCCCACGTGAGCGGCAACAGCATCATGATCCATCCGTACTGCGGCACGCAAAAGAACACCGTGCTTGCCACCGCCAGATTGTTCATCGTATGTCCCGACGGAAAGCTGTACTTGTCAAGAGGGGGCACTTCGGCCTGAATCGTCGGATTGGCGGCAAACGGGCGCGGACGCTTGACATTCAGCTTCACGACCCAGTAAATCACAAGGCTCATCGCAAGCGAAACAAGGGCCTGCCACAGAATCGGAAGAAAGCAGTCCCACCCCACCATATAAATCAAGAACAAAATGAACAAGGCCCAGATATATCCATCACCTAAACGCACGAAAAAACGCAAGCCGCGTTCTACCTTTGGCGAAAAATGGCGGTTCGTCCAATATTCCGTCACGCGTTTATCAAAATCTGAAATCTTATCAAACATGGACATGAATTTAGCATTTCTACATAAGCTGTCAAAGCGACGAGCGCTAAACGACCCGGCAAAGCAATAAAAAAAACAGTTAGCATAATGCGCAAAATGCGCGCCGTTCAAAAGCGAACATACGCCAGAGATTAAACAAGCCCACACTTTTTTCAATGGTCGCTTTATGCCAGCCAGGCGGCAAAATACTATTATTTAGGTGGTATAATTTTTTATAAGGATACACTATGCGCGTACTCGTTCTTAACTGCGGCAGCTCTTCCGTGAAGTTCGCCGTCATCGACACTCAGACCAAGCAGTCCATCGCAAGTGGCCTCGTTGAAAACATCGGCGTGAACGGCCACACCAAGGCCAAGGGCCCCGAAGGCAACATCGATTTCAACTTCGACTGCCCCACGCATGCCGAAGCCGTCGATCAGGTCAAGAAGTTCCTCGACGCCCAGAAGCTCACCTCCACGATCGAAGCTATCGGCCATCGCGTCGTGCATGGCGGTAAGTACATCAAGAGCGAAAAGGTCTCTCAAGAAGTCATCGACTACATCCGCAGCATCACACTCTTTGCCCCGCTCCACGAACCGGCACACGCTACCGGTATGGAATGCGCAACCAAGTTCTTCCCGGGCCTCCCGCAGGTCGCCGTGTTCGATACGGCATTCCACCAGACCATGCCGCAGAAGGCTTACCTCTACGGCATCCCGTACAAGTTCTACGAAAAGGACGGCATCCGCCGTTACGGCGCCCACGGCACAAGCCACCGCTTTGTGACTGCCGAAGCTTGCAAGGTTCTCGGCACCAAGCCCGAAGAAACCTGCCTCATCACGGCTCACCTCGGCAACGGCTCCAGCTGCTCCGCTATTTTGAACGGTGAATGCGTCGACACCACGATGGGCTTCACACCGCTCGAAGGCCTCATCATGGGCACACGTTCCGGCAGCCTCGACCCGGCAATCCTCTTCTACATCGCCAAGAAGTACGGCGAAGAATACGGCACCATCGACAAGCTCGACCACCTCGTGAACAAGGAATCCGGCTTGCTCGGCCTCTCTGGTCTTTCTAACGACATGCGTACGCTCACGCAGGCTGCAAGCGAAGGCAACAAGCAGGCTCAAATCGCCCTCGACGTCTTCTGCTACCGCCTCACCCGCGAAATCGGCGGCCTTGCTATGGCACTCCCGCGCATTGACGCCATCGTCTTCACGGGCGGCATCGGCGAAAACAGCTTCTACGTCCGCAAGCAGGCTCTCGACAACCTGAAGCTCCTCGGCTACCAGGTCGACGAAGAACGTAACCTCAAGAGCGGCAAGGAATCCAACCACCTCATCACGAAGGATGGCACGCCGAAGGCTATCGTCGTTGCAACAAACGAAGAACTGCTTATCGCCCTCGATACCGAAGCTCTCGTCAAGTAGGAAGTAAGAAGTAGACAGGGGCCCTTCGGGCCTATCTGCTGAACAACACTTGTAATAAAGAAGGCTCCGCGATTGCGGAGCCTTCTTTATTACCGTCTACAGCCTACTATTTGATCGTCCAGGTCTGGTTATTCACACGGAGGAGCTTGCGGCCCTGAACCTGGGCAGAGGCGTTCTGCACTTCAGCCGGGTTCACCGGAAGCTTTGCGCTCCAGATCTTGCGGCCCTGCAGGTCCATGATCGAAACGCTTCCGCGCTTTGCCATCACGGCATTCTGCCAAGAAGCCTTCGGCTGCGTCTTCTGCGGCATCAGGCCCTGCGGCTTTTCGCCGACGATGATGTACAAAGGAACAGTCACATTCAACTTGCCCGGATCCGAAGCCTTGACGCCAAGAGCGAACTTCTGGCCGTCCTTGTACTTGAGGCCGTCAATGGCAGTCACAGTAAGGACAGAACCCTTCAGCGAGATGGTCATATACTTTGTAAGGGCACTGGTTTCGTTCGGCGTGAACGTGATTTCGTCACCATCGACATCCGTCACAAGCGTATCGAGCTTCCACTGGACCTTCCAGCCAGAGTTGGCAACATACATCGTGTCAGAAGGACGCAACAGCTTGGGCTTGTCGTTCACCGGCGTGATCGTCACGCAGAATTCAAAGCTCTTAGAGCCAGACTTCTTGTCCGTAGCCGTCACGACCACGTAAGCCTTGCCCGTAGAATCTTCAACAGAGTTGATTTCAAGTGTTCCCTTGTCAGTGATTTCGACCTTCAGCTTGCCATCCTTGCTCTTTGCAGAGTAAGAAAGCGTATCGCCTTCAGGATCCTTGAACCAGGAAGCCACCACGGACTTCGGGTACTTCAAGGCTCTCGAAGTAGCGAAATCTTCGGTAACGGTCGTATCGAGCGTCGAAGACTTCACAACAACGGTCGGGAGCAAATTGCGCTTGTCGATCACGATAGTCACTCGTGCAGCCTTGGACTTTGTTCCATTCACGACCGCATAGTAGCCAAAGTAATCAATACCTTCGTAGCCTTCCACCGGCGTGTACTTGAAGCTTCCGTCCTTGTTCAGCACAAGCGTTCCGTGAGCCGGCTTCTGGGCAAGTTCAGCTTCCATACCCTTGGTGACACCTTCAGGATACTTGTCGTTCGCAAGAACACCTTGCTTGGCGCTCACCGTGAGGATGCTATCGTTAAATGTCGTATATTCGTCCGCTTCGGCCTGGGCCAAGTCCTTCGGGGAGACAAGCTTTACGCCAAGTGTCACACCGGCAGAATCCAGTCCATCCGTTGCATAGAAGAAGATGGTTGCCACGCCACTAGCCTTAGCGACAGGCTTGAGGGAGATGTAGTAATAAGAGGCGTTGACGCTATCGACTGCGGCGACGATCTTGGTTCCCTTGGCACCATAAGTAAACTTCTGCGTCCCTTCCGTAACTTCGAGGTCGCTAAAGACAATAGACTTTGTCGGAATCTTGATCTGCTTGACCGTATCTTCGTCAAAGTCCACGTCGAGCATCAAGGTATCCTTCAGGAACGTGCTATCGGCAATGGCAAATGTCGGAGCGTCGTTAACCGGAAGCACATGGATGACAACCGTTCCCTTGCTACTCATCATAGTGTGGTTAGCCGTTTCCACAAGCACGTAAGTGAGAGTATCATCGCCATGGAAGTTCGCTTCGGGCTTATACACAAACGAACCGAACTGCGAGAACTGCGACAGCGAACCGTGCTTCGTGGAATCGATAGGAATGGCAATAAAGTCATCACCATCTGGATCGGAGCCCAAGGCCCTGAGACCGTTAGTAATGGAAACAACAAGTTCCTGGTCTTCGTTTACGGTGTATGCAGTGTCAACCGCGACTGGCGGCCTATTCAGGTCGACATTCGTAATCTTGATGATATACTGCACCGTCACGACATCGGACTTTCCATCCGTCGCATAGACAGCGATAATCAAGGACGTATCCTTCTTGATTCCCGTCGGAATGATAGCGACCGTATCCTGGAGGGTGGCCTTATCCAAAGACGTCAAGGTCTTCATCAACGGAACGGACATATCGACAACAAAGAGGAGCCTGTCATTGTCTTCGTCTGCAAACAAATCGCCAAGAGCAATCTTCATCGTATCCGTTTCAAGCATTTCGATCAAAGGAACTTCGGTATCATAAGGCGGAAGTGCAACCGTCGGATGGTTTTCTGCAGGAGGATCGTCCGGGCATTCAGGATCACCCGGGCAAGTCGGGCCGACCGGGCCGTCAGCTTCATCCGTAATGGAAACTTCGAGCTGAACAATTGCCGATTCCGTTCCCTTCAAGGCAATAAAGATGAGCGTGAGGGTCGTATCCTTGTCAATACCCGTCGGGACATAGGCCACGACATCATTCAAGGTCACGTCCCCCGTAGGAGAGACTTGCTTCAAGACGGACTTGGTCATCGTCGTCGTCAAGATGACATCATCCGTTTCCTTGGCAGAAAACACTTTCTTGAGATCGATCTTGAGGGTGTCGGATTCCTTGATGGTCACTTTCTGGGGCTTGTCATAGGGTTCAAGGACCTTGAGACCATCATCCACGACAACGGAGGATTCGCATTCGCCAAGAGAAACGGCAGAAACCGTAATGACGTTCTTGGTTCTGTTGGCATCGCTAGCATCGAGGTTTGCAGCAATGCCTTCCTTGTAGTTAATTTGGACCGCTTCCTGCTGGGTCAGGTCCAGCGGGAGTTCCGTACCCCAGCCACCTTCCTGAGCAAGGCTCTGGAAGTCGATGAACTTCGACACGAATTCGGTCTGGGCGTCAAGAATGATACCGTAATAGTTATAGTCCGTCACGCTGGTCTGCTTGAAGTCCACGCGGAAGGGACGGTCAGCCTTGTACGTGAGGCAAAGACCCGGATAACTCGAAAGATCCACGGTGCCATTCTGTTTCCACACCAACGAGAAACCCGCGGCACTGTACGAACTACCTTCAATGACCAATTTCGTGGTAAACTGCTGATACCCTTCAGTTGTGGTCGTGAGTTCACCTGTGGCACCGTCTTCTTTCGGCTGATAATAGACATCGCCCCATCTTGCAGGCTGCATATCGTTGCCCTTGGGCTTGTCATAACTCCAAACACTTGTGCCGGCGATACCCGATACTGCGCCGGCTAAAATCATCGCAATTGACAATGATAGCGATCTCATAAAAAACTCCTCTTTTGACACCTAAGATCCAAACACCTAAAATCCATCATAGTAAATCTATAATAGAATTGGACTTATGTCACACGGAGTTGAAAAAAAATCAGCCTAAATTGTCCAATATTTCAAAGCGTTCGTAGAGTTTTTCGAGTTCGGCTTCGCCATCGGATATCTTTTTTTGCAATTCGACAATCAGAGGCGCGTTCGTATAGACTTCGGGCTTCGAAAGTTCCAGCTGCCAGTCGGCAATTTCCGTTTCGAGCTTCTCGATTTTTTCGGGCAGGGCGGCGTATTCGCGCTCCTCGTTGTAGCTGCGTTTTTTCTTTTTGGCGGGCGCGGGGGTCGCGGCCGCTGGATTTGAGCGGGCCTGCTTTTCAGCCTCCTTCTCAGCGGCAATGCGGGCGGCATTGGCGGCTTCCTTGTCGCGGAACTTCTTGTTCGCCTCGTAATCGGAGTAACCGCCGACGGCCTCGAACACGTTCCCATTCTCTTCGATGGCAAGGATGCCGGTCGCCACGGAATCGAGGAAGGCACGGTCATGACTCACTGTCAGGACGGTGCCGTTGTAGTCAGCCAAAAGTTCGGCCAGGAGGTCGAGCGTTTCCATGTCCAGATCGTTCGTCGGTTCGTCAAGTACCAGGACGTTGCTCGGGTGGCTAAAGAGGCACGCGAGCAAAAGGCGGTTGCGTTCACCGCCGCTAAGCGCGCTGATAGGGCCACGGGCACGATCGGCCGAGAAGAGAAAGTCTTGCAAATAACTTAACACGTGACGCTTGACGCCGTTCAGGGTAATATACGCCTGACCGTCACCAATGTTCTCGACAAGCGACTTGTCTTCGCGAAGGCGAGTGCGCATCTGGTCAAAATAGGCAATATGGAGATTGCTTCCAAGGCGCACGTCACCCGATTCCGGCTGGAGTTCGCCGAGAATAAGGCGGAGTAGCGTCGTTTTGCCAGAGCCGTTCGGGCCCACAATGCCAATGCGGTCGCCACGGGAAACTTCGGTCGTGAGGTGGCTAATCAGCGGGCTTCCGTCATAAGAATAGCTCACGTCCGTAAGGCGCGCCACAAGGCGTCCGGAGCGATCAGCCTCCGTAATCTGCATATTCACGTTACCCGTGCGGGTACGGCGAGCGGCACGTTCTTCGCGCATCTTGATCAAAGCGCGGACACGTCCCTCGTTACGGGTACGGCGGGCCTGGATGCCCTTGCGGATCCAGACTTCTTCTTCGGCCAATTTCTTATCGAAAAGCGCATTCGCCTTTTCTTCTTCGGCAAGAGCCTGGTCCCTGAACTGCACAAACTTGTCGTACGGGAAGTCCCAGCAGCGGACACGGCCACGGTCCAGTTCAAAAATGCGGGTCGCCGTGCGGCGGACAAATGCACGGTCATGGCTCACGAACATCACGGCGCAATTCAGGCGCGAAACAATCCCTTCCAGCCACTGGATCGCAGGAATGTCCAGATGGTTCGTCGGTTCATCCAGCAAAAGCAGGTCCGGATCCTCGGCAACCGCACGGGCAAAAAGCACACGACGCTTCTGGCCACCGCTCAGGCTGTCGTAACGGGCATCCGCATCGATCCCCGTCTTTCCGAGAATGGCCTCGGCAGTCGCATTATGGGCGCCGTCGTCCATCATCTTCTTCGAAATCACGGCGCCACCGCTCACCACGGGAACATGCCCCATGACAATGTCACGGACGGATCCGTCGATGCTTGCCGGAATTTCCTGGATCATGCGGGCGACCTTGAGCCCCGTTTTCTTGATAATTTCGCCAGAATTGGCTTCCATTTCGCCTGTCAGGACCTTCAAAAGCGTACTCTTGCCTTCGCCGTTTCTACCGACAAGGCAAATGCGGTCGCCGGCCTCGATATCGAACGAGACTCCGTCCAAAAGAGGGGGGCCACCAAACCGGAGCAGAATATTTTGTACAGACAATATGGGCATAAGAGGACCTGCTTCAATTTTTCCTTGAGAAAAAATAGAAATTATTTAAATTTGGTCGCAATGCGTTTCTTGACAAAAAAGTTACTGACCTTAGCTGCCCTTTTTACGCCCGTCATCGCAGGGGCCGAAGCACCTGCGGACTCGACAAAAGACGATTTCCAGCGCATTTCGGCAGTTCCTATCGTCGGTTACACCGAAGAAACCCAATACCAGTTCGGCGCCATGGCCATCCTGTTCTTCAGGCCGGACATCCCGGGCGGAAACGTCCATGAGCTGGACCTCTCCTTTTACGGCACTTCCCGAAACCAGTTCACGGGCTCCATCTCCCCGAAGTTCTTCTTTCTGAACGACCGGATTTCGAGCAAAGTCGACCTCCATTACGAAGACTGGGTCGGCAACTACTTCGGAGCCGGAAACGATCCCGATTACGATGACTTCCGCAAGTTCGACCGCAAGTCGTTCTACTTTACGGCACTTGTCCTGACAAACTTCGGTTCACTGCAATGGCTCCCCGGCTTTAAATACGGAATTTATCTCGAACTGAACCACACGAAAATCGAATTCCAGCCATACAATGGGGATATCGAAAAGCCGACAAATACTGACGGTTGGCGAAACGGGTTCGGCTACCACTTGTCGCTCGACACACGCGACAACACCAACTGGGCCCGACATGGCTACCTAGTCCAGTGGGGGCATTACTTCTACAACACGGCCCTTAGCGACTACAGCTACACCCACCAGGAACTCGACCTCCGCGGATATTCAGAATTTATCTGGAACACATCCATGGCAGTCGGTTTCCTCTGGCAGCGCGTAGACGGAAACGCACCTTTTGACAAACTAGCGGGGTCGGACGGCCTCAAGCGGTTCCGCGGCGTCGAGAAGAACTATTTCTACGGAAACCAGGCCATATTCCTGCAGATGGAATTCCGCAAGAAGCTGTTCTGGCGCTTCGGCGGGGACATATTCTTCGAAGGCGGAAAGACCGGCGACTACTTCAGCGACCTTATGCGCAACAAGTGGCACAGGAGCCTGGGCTTTGGTGCGAGGTTCGCCCTCAACAAGAACGAAAACCTGTACGCCCGCGCCGAACTGTCATGGGTCGACTTCAAGCACGTCGGCATGACCATGTACGTCCGCGACGCATTTTAAATCAGTAGACAGTAGAAAGTAGACAGTGGTTAGTGAAATCGCAACTGACCCATCAGTCCTCTTTCGTCTAAAAAAAAGCGGACGCAAACCCGAAAGTCTGCATCCGCCTTTTTGAGATAGAATAATCAACAGTTTAAGGATTAGTCCTTAACGCTATTCCAGTCCAGGACGCCCTTCTTCAAGAGGTAGATGTAACCCGATTCAAGAATCAGAAGGAAGCCGAGGAGGATGAACAGGAGTTCCCAGCCGCCGGCGAGGAACTGGATCGTCCAGGGATAGATAAAGGCGACTTCGAGGTCGAATACCAAGAAGAGCATAGCCACCATATAATACTTGACCGGGTAGCGTTCATTTGCCGTACCGGAAACGTGAGCCAGGCCACATTCGTAAGCAGAACCTTTGATGATGGTCTGCTTGATCTTGCCCGGGTGGAGTACCCAGTTGGCGATCAAAAGGATTGTGGGAATGCAGATGGCCATGATCACGAGGATCGTCATGGCGAAGGTGGTGTCGAAAATTTCAACATTGCTCATAGTGATTCCAAAGATAGTAAAAAAGTTTTTGCTAGAGCAATGCATTTTTGTAAACTATATTTGGTAATCATGAAGAAAAAAATCCTTTCTCTCGGTTTTTCGGGTTTAATTACCCTTTTCGCCGGCTGCTCCGGCGATGATGCTCCGAGTCCGGTCGCTCCTCCAATAGCCGAAGCATCGTCATCTTCCATTGCTCCAATCGTACTTTCGTCCAGTTCCGAACAGCCGGCTCCTCCGGGCTTGAGCTCCTCGTCTGCCAAAAGGGACACGGTCATCAAGATCATCACAGTTCCCTCCGATTCTCAAATCGATTACCCCTACAAGGCGGACAAAGAGGTCTTCTGCTGGACTGATAACTGCGAAAAGACGATCCAGCCGCCTTCTTCTTCGTCCAAGGCTACCGCAACCTCTTCCTCGAACGGTGGCGGCATCACCATCGACGCTCCGGAAAACAAGCCGCCTGTCGTTAACGGCACGACCTTGACCGACACCCGCGACAACAACGCCTATCAGCTCATCCAAATCGGTTCCAAGCTCTGGATGGCCCAGGACCTCAATTACGCGGGCGCCACCAGCGAATGCTACAACGAGCAGGAAGCGAACTGCGCCACGAACGGCAGACTTTATACATTCAACTCCGCCCAGAAGGCATGCCCGAGCGGCTGGAGACTCCCGACCCGTGACGAAGCTCAAGAAGCTCTTAGCAACGAATCCATGCCCTGGAGCTATAGCGGACGCTGCAAGGACGGCGACTGCAACTTCATGGGTGATATGGGCTTCCACTGGACATCCGGCACTCCGGAATCCGGCGACAAGAAGTTCGACGAAAACGGCGGTACAAGCGGCGCCCTCATCATCGTGGAGAAATCTCCCGAATATGTCAAGGACAAGGAAGGCGAAGACAGATTGTTCTTCCAGGTCGACCAGAAGGCCAAGCGCTTCAGCGTCCGCTGCGTCCAGGAATAACGCAAAGAGTTCCTCCTAAACAAAACATGAAAGGTCCTGCGCAAGCAGGGCCTTTTATTCTTTTACGGATAAGGCGCCACACCAACTTTACTAAATTCATTCTTATGTTACGTTCCAAGTACCAGATGTTCGCGGACTCGCTCTCCGAGAACGTGTTCAAAACAAAGACGCAGTCCAACCCCATCATGCTGGTGGTGCTTGCGTATCTTCTGCTTATTGCTATCGGTACTGCACTCCTCAGCCTGCCCCAGGCAAGCGTCCGTCCAGTAAGCCTCATCGAAGCTTTCTTTACGGCGATGTCTGCCGTCTGCGTTACCGGCCTCTCGATTGTCGACATTCCCTCCACGTTCACGCACACCGGGCTCTGGTTCTTAGTCATTCTCATGCAGCTGGGCGGGCTCGGCATCATGACCGCGTCCACGACGCTCATCCTCCTTGCCGGGATGCACCCGGGATTCAGCCACCAATCCGTCTTTTTATCCGAATTCACGCAAGAAGGAAACATCGACGCAGGGCGCATCCTCAAGGCAGTCATCCCATTTACGTTTGTGCTTGAATTGATCGGCGGCATCGCCTACTTTACGCAGTTCAGCTCAATGGAACTCTACGACCGCATCTTCTGTTCGCTGTTCCAGGCAGTCAGTTCGTTCTGCGGCGTAGGCTTCACGCTGTTCCCCGACTCCCTTGTCAGTTTTCAGTACAACCCCGTCATCAACATCACGACCTGCATCCTCGTACTCGCAGGCGGATTCGGCTTTTTGGCCATCGCAGAACTGCGCTACATCTTCGACTTCAAGTACAAGGCCATACGTCGCATCTCCCTGCACACCCGCATAGCGACCATCGGCACCTTCATCGTCATCGCCATCAGCACCGCAGTCTTTGCCTTCACCGAACACTGCAACCTCCTTAGCGGCCACACCTTCAGCGAAAACGCTCAGTCCGTCCTGTTCATGACGTTCACAAGCCGCACGGCAGGTCTCAACTCCATCAACATCCCCGACCTCACGCAAGCCTCGCTCTTCTTCTTCATAATCATCATGTTCATCGGCGCAAACCCCGGTAGCTGTGGCGGCGGCATCAAGATCACGACCGCAGCGGTCATCGGCCTCCTCGCCTTCAACAGGCTCCTCGGCAGGGAAAAGACCCAGATTCTCGGACGCACCATCCCGAACAACACCATCGACAAGGCGATTCGAATTTTCGTTGCGGCCATCGTCATCATCGCGACTGCAACGCTGATACTTCTCTGCACCGAAATCCCGCCAGGCACGAGCTACCCCGAAAGCGGCACCCCGTTCCTCAAGATCCTCTTCGAAGTCGTGAGCGCCTATGCCACGTGCGGACTCTCGATGGGACTCACCGAAGAACTTTCCACGGTCGGAAAGATCGTCATCTGCATGGTCATGTTCATCGGCAGAATGGGTCCGCTGTTCCTGATTTCGGCAGTCGCAGGAAAGCTCCAGGATACTGCCTATTACGCCGAAGAAGATATAATGGTAGGCTAAAGACCGCCCACATCCGACATCCAACTGCCTACTGCCTACTGTCTACTTCCTACTGTTAATAAACCACTATACTATATTTATCTTATGGCTTCTAGACAATTTGTTATCATCGGTCTTGGAAATTCGGCAAACTATCTTGCCCGTCACTTGACGTCGCTTGGCCACGACATCATGGTCATCGACTCGCATCCGGAAAAAATCCAGGATATCGCCAGCATGGTATCGCAAGCCGTCGTTGCAGATTCGACCCGCAAAAAGCAGCTTGCCTCCATCCCGTCACTGACCAAGGCGGACAGCGTCATCGTCTGTATCGGTCAGGATCTCGAAGCCTCGCTCCTCACCATCCTCAACCTGAAGGAACTCGGAGTCAAGCACATCATCGCCAAGTCGAGCAGTGCCGCCCACACGAGCATCCTTGAAAAGCTTGGCGTCACGGACATTTTCCACCCGGAACGCGATGCCGCCATAAGCCTCGCCGAGCGCCTCAACCGCCCGAATCTGGTCGACTACCTCCCGTTCATGGAAGGTTACTCCATCGTCGAGATCGTCTGTCCGCAAAACTTTGTCGGCAAGACGTTGAAGGCCCTTTCGCTTACGCATAAATACGGAGTGCAGGTCATCGCCATCCGCGACCCGCAAGAAACGGCGCCCAAGATCGGTAACATCGCAGACGTCGTCCTGCAAGAAGACGACGTGCTGTTCATCATCGGCCCGAACGAAGCGCTCGACAAACTGAAGGCTTAGCTAGTCTGCGTTCTTTTCGGCGCACACAGCGTTCTTCTTGGCCGTGCATTCTGCACAACGGCCAAACATATAAAGAGAAGTCCCCATCAAGGTAAAGCCGGCGGGGACTATTTTTGTACAGTCCGGCGGTGCGACAAACACGTCGAACACCTTGCCGCAATCCTTGCACTTGAAGTGGCAATGCGGAGAGCAATCCGCGTCATACCTCAGGAACCCGTCACCAAAGTCCAGCGAAATCGCGAGGTGGTTCGACAGCAAAAGTTCAAGGGTATTGTAAATGGTCGTCCTCGAGAGGGACGGGTATTCCGGCAAAAGTGCCGTATAGATTTCATCGACAGTCGGATGCGTCTTGACACTACGCAGATAGCGGTAAACGCAGACCCTCTGCAAAGAAGGCCTAATGCCGTGTTCCTTGAGTAAGTTCGCAGTTTCTTGCATAATCGCATCCTCGTTAAAAATTTAAAAAAAGGCGACCCTCAAAATCGAGAGCCGCCCATCCACCACCCAACCAATTACTTGAAATAACGTCCAAGCAATCCTTGGAATGCAGATCCGTGACGGGCCTCGTCCTTGCACATCTCGTGAACCGTGTCATGGATGGCGTCGTAGCCCAGTTCCTTGGCGCGCTTGGCAAGGGCGAGCTTGCCTTCGGTTGCGCCTGCTTCGGCAGCCACGCGGAGTTCCAAGTTCTTCTTGGTATCGGCGTAAACCACTTCACCCAGAAGTTCGGCAAACTTGGCAGCGTGTTCAGCTTCTTCGAAAGCGATACGCTTGTAAGCTTCGGCCACTTCCGGGAATCCTTCGCGGTCAGCCTGACGGCTCATCGCAAGGTACATACCCACTTCGGTACATTCACCCGCAAAGTTCTCGCGGAGACCCTGCACGACTTCGGCATCGAGCCCCTGGGCAACACCCACCTTGTGTTCGTCAGCCCAGACAATCTTACCAGCAGCAGGCGCATCGACCTTTTCAAAGAACTTGCTCTTCGGAGCATGGCACTGCGGACATTCTTCCGGTGCTTCAGGACCCATGTGAACATAACCACAAACTTTGCAAACCCAGACTTTCATGATTTCTCCTTTTCCGTATGCGGAAGGTGTTTCTGGTTCCGTCTTTATTCTGGAACCGCGTTAACATTTGTAACGATTACAAATATATAATTATTCCAAATATTGTCAAGTACTCCAGCTGATTTTTTTTTCACGCACAAAAAAAACGGCCCTTCGCAGGCCGATTTACATTTATAGATATTTACAGATTTTTATGAATTAAAAGACCGGAGCTTCGGAAGCCTTTTCACGCACACGCTGTTTTTCGGCTTCAACCGCAAGCTGGCGGTGCGTCACAGAACCAACGGC
The DNA here is from genome assembly GCA_045224895.1 of Fibrobacter sp. Lineage (GTDB taxonomy): Bacteria > Fibrobacterota > Fibrobacteria > Fibrobacterales > Fibrobacteraceae > Fibrobacter. The sequence goes on along the minus strand of JBGVAT010000059.1, from coordinate 17,974 downwards.
ATAGTAGCGGGAACCCTTCTGCACAACAGCCGTATAGGCGTTCAGAGCCTTCACCGAGAACCATTCCTGGTAGAAGTTGTGGACGTTTTCCTTTAAATAGGAGGTTTCGCCAATGGCAGGAGCGCCAGACGGCTTGCCGTACTTGAGCGAGAATTGATCCGACATATAGGCAACGGCTTCGAAAGTCTTGCTCAGGCGGGCACGTTCCACACGGCCTGTACGGATCTCAAATGCGTAGAATTTGTCGTTTTTGTTGAAAATGAAGTCAACCTGGACCGGCAGTTCGCCAAACATGAACACAGGAATGACGACACGTTCACCGACACCGCTCTGACCATAAGGTTCGTAGCCTTTCTTCATCATTTCTTCAATGACGGTCTCGCGGGAAGAACCAAACGGGATACCGGCAAAATTATTCTGAGACTGTGCTTGCGCATGAAGCGTAAACACAAGAATCAAAAAAGTTATGACGATTCCGAACTTGGACACAATAGACTCCTCTAGATATTGTAAAAGATAGTAAACTTTTTCCAAGTAAGCAAAAATTTTTCATAAAAAAAAGTTTTTTTAGACCAGTATCTATATTTGGTCACATGTCAAGCACTTTTGGAAAGATTTTCTCGGTCACAACATGGGGTGAATCCCATGGTCCTGCCGTCGGAGCCGTCCTCGATGGATGCCCCGCCGGTCTCCCCATCAACGAAGAAATGATTCAGGCGGAACTGAACCGCAGGCGTCCCGGACAGGGCAAGCTCACGACCGCCAGGAACGAAAAAGACCAGGTGAAGATCCTTTCCGGAGTTTTCGAAGGAAAGACGACCGGAACGCCCATTTCGTTCGTCGTCTTTAACGAAGACCAGCATAGCAACGACTATTCCGAAATCGCCAAATGGTACAGACCGGGACACGCAGACCTCTGCTACGACCTCAAGTACGGTTTCCGCGATTACCGCGGCGGTGGCAGAAGCTCCGCCCGCGAAACCATCGGTCGTGTCGCCGCAGGCGCCGTCGCAAAGGCATTCCTCAAGACTGTTGCCGGCACGGAATTTCTGTCATGGGTCGCTTCCGTCGGCAATGTCGATTGCCCCGCCACCGACCTAGACGCCCTCACGCTTGACCAAATCGAAGCCTCTCCCGTCCGCTGCCCCGACAAGGGCGCCAGCGAAAAGATGGAAGCCGCCATCCTCGAAGCGAAGTCCAACGGCGATAGCATCGGCGGAACCGTCTCGCTCCTCGTCAAGAACGTGCCCGCAGCACTCGGCGAACCGGTGTTCGACAGGCTCGACGCTCTCCTCGCCCAGGCAATGCTTTCGATCCCGGCCTGCAAGGGTTTTGAAATCGGAAGCGGTTTTTCCGCAGCACGCATGCACGGCAGCGAACACAACGATGAAATCTATTTCGACGGAAACGTCTACCGCACCCGCACGAACAACGCCGGCGGAAGCCTCGGCGGCATTTCGAACGGCGAACCGATTTACTGCCGTATGGCGTTCAAGCCGACCGCCACGATTTCGCAGTTGCAAAAGACCGCCGGTCGAGGTCACGAGAACGGCGAACTCGCCGCAAGAGGCCGTCACGACCCGTGCGTCGCAGTCCGCGCTCCGGTGATCGTCGAAAGCATGGCAGCACTCGTCCTTGCCGACCTGTACTTGCAACAGAAGAGGAACTGCCTCGATTAAAGTTCTAGCTTACGAAAAGGCGATGCCGGAATAAATCCGGCATGACAAGCATCAGAGCATTGCCAATGACATTCTTAACGAAGCCTTTTCACCTTATAGCAACAGCAATCTACCGGATTGCATACAAGCTGCACCACAAAATCTTTTTGCGGCCGCAACCACCCATTCAAGCTCCCGTGATCATCGTCGGGAGTTATTTAGCAGGCGGCGCAGGCAAGACGCCTTTCACCATCTGGCTTGCAAAGCACTTTCAAGAACAAGGTAAGCACGTCGCCGTTCTGTGCCATAAAGCCGCATGGGACGAATTCATCATGATGCAGCGGGAATTCCAATCCGCCGGATTTCCACAAATAGAAATTTTTGCAACCCCAAACCGTTACGCAACCGCCAAAGAAATTCAAGACAAATTCGACATCATCCTCTGTGATGACGGCTTCGAGGATTCCCGTTTTACAGGCGCCCACTGCATTTGCCTCGACTGGCACGAGCCTCCGACAACTTGGACAAAGCTCTGGCCTGCAGGCCCGTTCCGTAGCCTACGGCAGGATCACGACGAAAGCACGATCGTCCATCTTGATTGCCGCCGTACAAGCAACGGACAAAGCGCCATTTCCCCGGACATCCGCTTTTCCATCGAATCCATCACAAACTACATTCCCGGCACGAGGCTTGCTGCAACCGTCATTTGTGGGCTCGGCAACCCGCAACGTTTTATCGAAGACATCGGCACATTCGGCGTCACCGTCGAAAAGTCGATCATTCGTCCCGACCACGACAAACGATTTTCGCAAATCGTCCAGGCCGAACTTTCGCACAACAGAAACGTCGTGATTTCACAGAAGGACGCCAGCAGGCTCCCTCCGGCACTTCTTTCAAATGCCAACCTCCATACTGCCATACAAAAAGTTTCCGTCTCCAAAGCGGCGGTCACCAAAATCGCATCGGCCATAAAAGGCTAATTTTCGCGTTTTTTTAGCCCTTTCTCTTTTTTTATTATATCTTTATGGACAAGATTTAGGGAGAAAAACTATGAATTTGCGCGAACGTTTTGCAGAACTTCTCAAGATCATCACCCAGAACATCCCCGAAAGGGAATACTATGTGCAGCTCGGATTCCTCACGGCCCTCATCCAGGAACCATTCTACCTTTATGGCCGTCCCGGCTGCGGAAGCTCCCTCTTTATCCGTAGAATTGCAAGCGCCTTCAAAGACGCCAAGATCCTGAAGCTTGGCAAAAAGCAAAGACAGCTCCCGGACAACATCAACGATTTCAACCTGATCATCTTTGACAACTTCACGCCGGGCGACGAACTAAGCAAGAACAACCTGCAAATCGTCATCCACGACCACGAAAAGAATTCCATCATCATCTCGGGCGACCAAAAGCCAGAATCCGCATTAAGCCGCTCCGAAGTGAGCGACCAGATCACGCTCACCATCATGTTGCCCGAGAACATTTCTCCAGAAGCCCTCTGCACACTTCTCCAGATCCACAGTAACGATAGCAACGTCACCGTTCCGCCTTCCATCGCTATCAGCGCCGAAGAACAAGCCCAGTGGATCAAGGAAATCAGCAAAGTCACGCTGTCGCCAAACACGCTCGCCGTCATCGGCAAGGTCGCAGAGACCTGCGTCAACAACTGCATTTACGTACCGATCCGCAAGTGGCTCGCCCTTTCCAACATGGTCAAGGCCATCGCCTTCCTCAACGGGCGTTCCGAAACCAAGCTCATCGACACGTTCTTCCTCGGCACCTCGATCTGGGGGCGCAGCGCCTCCAACACCGCCATTTCAGACAGCTACCGCGAAATCCTCATGACGCAGCTGTACAAGAACACGCCAAGCCTTCTCGAAAAGCCCTACAACGCCGACGACCTGTATATGCGCGTGAACCATCTCGTCCGCAGTTCGAACAACTTGTACGAAACAAAATCGTTCAATGGCGAAAAGTGCCTGTCTTACCGCATCACAATCGCAGGTGAATCGGCACCCCTTTACGCCCCGCTCAAGTACATCGAAACCGAGACCGATTTTCATCCGTACAACGAACTCCGCCAAATCGAAAAGCGCGTCATCTGCAATTACCACGGCACATCCAACTGTTCCATCCTGGTCGATTCGCAGGTCCGCAACAGCGGTCTCCGCAGTTCAGTGAACCAGTCCAATGGTTCCGCCCCCGCAAAATTCGAAGAATACGGAACTCTCCCGACTTACATCCTGAGAGAAAACGCCCCCGAAATCATCGAGATGAAAAAAGCCCAGCGCGAAGAACTGAACGAAGAAATCAAGACATCGCTGGAACGCGAAACGGCAAACCTCGTGGCGCTCCGCAATACATACAAGCTCTTTAACGAATCCAAGGATGACCTGTTCTGCTTTACGCAGATGTTCAACGATGTGCAGACCGCCATCAAGAACCAGTTCGACAACACGGCAAACACCATCAAGACCATCAAGAAGGCAAGCGAAATCATCGCCAAGTTCTCGAGCCTTCCCAAGACGCCGAACTTAGTCGCAAAGCCGCAGCCCCCGCAAGCGCCCAAGCCCGCCGCAAGCACGGAAAACTAACATTATTCCTCAGAGGTAACCGCAAGAGCTGCAATATTTGCCTATATTGGTGCCGTGAATTTAATTCTCCTCTGGGCAATAATCACGATACTGTGGCTCTGCTGCATCAGCATGACCCAAAAGGGCCGTGCTGTCATTCGCATTCTCTGGAGAAGCACCAAATTAAAGCTGACGATCCTCGCCTGGATTCTTGGAATAGCCACCATTGCGGTCGCATACGCCACGCACCCTGCCGAAGAAAAACCAGTTCCGATCGACGAGCAGCGGGAATACCAGAAGTACACCACATCCGCGATTCAAAAGCTCTGCGACCAAGGCAAGCTCATCATCGACATGAATTGCGACCTCGACAGTGCAGCCCCCGAACTCGCCTACATCATCCCCACATTCCTGAACAACTACAACCTCATCGTGACGCGCCCCACGACACCGATTCTCGAATCCATCAAGGACACGCTACGGATCAAGATGATCGGTTACAAGAAATTCAAGAACAGGGGAATCCGGCTCATCAAGGCTCTGCAAAGCGATCTCGGCATACGCTACGAATCCGTCATCGTCTCCGACGGCACCGATCACACGCTCATCATCACCTATACAGGAAAGCCCTGGGATAACGAACATCTTTGCAACCTGCCCGTTCTCGAAGCATGCCTCCGCGAGCGAACGGATCCGGCAATTCTCATGTCCCTCATCCACCATACATCGGGATTCCAGATGAACTATCAGGGCAAAAACAACACGTCCGGGTTACTCGCACTCGATACAGGCAAGGGATTAGAACAAATTGACATAGGCGCCCGTCGCCTCAAAAACGTTCTCGCAACATCGCCCACGCTCGCCGACGCCGTCGCACAATTCTACCCTGATGCAGAACACCGCAACAGATTCGAGAACTGGCGCAAGGACCCGCAAAAGCATTACTGGGTCGGTCAAGTGCTCACGGATATTCAATATTACCGTAGCAATGGAATGACGCTCACTCCGCGCAAACGCGTGGAATAAACTTGTCATACCCGCGGACTGTCACCCCGGCCGCGATGTCACCCCGGACCAGCTCCTGTGTCATGCCCGACTTGATCGGGCATCTCCCTTCAGCAAACTAGTCCAGCTTATACTTGTCTTTTGCGGCTTCGAGTTCGGCACTTGCCTTTTCCCAAGCGGCGTAAAGTTCTTCGGTCAGCTTCTTGTTTTCGTCCATATCTTTTGCAATGGACGTGATAGCATTGCCGTCGCCAGATTCCGAGGCGGCCACAAGTTTTGCTTCAAGTTCGCCGCCGAGAGCTTCGGCCTTCGCAATTTCAGCTTCAAGGCGGGCCGTCTCTTTTTCGAGCGGCTTGATGACCTTGCTGCGTTCGGCAATGTAGTCAGCTCGCGCCCTGCGGTCTTCCTTGGTGCGCGGCGTCGAACTCACGGGCTTGTCGTCCGTGACGTCGATATTCGAAACCTTGATATTTGCAGAGTTCGCGCCGCCCGGCTTCTTTTCAGAAGCCCAGCCAACCTTTTCAAGGAAGTCCGCGTAAGTGCCTTCGAAGATACGGCACTTACCACCGTCGAAGACGATGAGGCGCGTCGCAAAAGCGTGCAGCAATTCTTCATCATGTGTCACGACAAGTGCTGTGCCATCGTAATCTTCAAGCGCATCAATCAAGCTCTCGATGCTTTCCATGTCCAAGTGGTTCGTCGGTTCGTCAAGCAAAAGCATGTTGCTTTCGTTCGCCAAAATCTTGCCCAACAGCACACGGCTGCGTTCACCACCCGAAAGCACCTTGACCTTCTTCATGGCGGTGTCGCCGCTGAACATCATGAGGCCCGCGAGGCTACGCGCACGGCTCTTCTGCGATACATCCGCAATCGCCGATGCAATTTCTTCTTCGACCGTATTTTCAAGATTCAGGCGGTTGATATTCGTCTGACCAAAGTAATTTATCTTGAGGTTCGGGTTGTAATTGATCGTCCCCTGGGTCGGTTCAAATTCTTTCGCAATCAAGTTCAAGAGCGTCGTTTTACCGCGGCCGTTCGGACCGATAATTGCAATGCGGTCGCCCTTGAAAATTTCCATTTCCAAGTCCGAAATCAGCTCCGGACCATAACCGTTTTCGTTCTTGTACGCAAAATGCAGCCCGTGAATCTGGAGCATGCGCTTGCCCGGGAATTCCGCATTCTTGAAATTGAAATCCAGGTTGCGTTCGTGCGAGAGGCGTTCGCCCGTCGCAAGCTTTGCAGCAGCCTTGATCTTCGACTGCACCATCGCAGCCTTTGCCGCCTTGTAGCGGAAACGTTCGATGACCTTTTCGAGCTGTTCCTTTTTGCGCTGCTCGTTTTCTTGCGTGCGCATTGCCACTTCTTCTTCTTCGGCAATCGTCTCGCGCAACTTTTCGACCGTTCCCTTGACCTTGCGCATTTTGTGGCGGTGAATCCCCACCGTATGCGTACAGACCTCGTCCATAAAATGGTGGTCATGCGTAATCAAAAGCACTTCGCCCTTCCACGCGCGCAAAAAGCGGCTTAGCCAGCGCATGGAAACAATGTCCAAGTAGTTCGTCGGTTCGTCAAGCAAAAGCATGTCCGGTTCCGACGCCAAGACCTTCGCCAAATTCAAACGGATCTGAAAACCGCCCGACAAAAGCATCGGGTCCTTCTGCATGCTCTCTTCGTCAAAGCCAAGACCAAAAAGAATCGCCTCGACCTTGTGCTCTTCGAGCCAGCCATCCTCATTCACCTTGAGCACGCTGCACGCTTCTTCGTGAACCGTCGGGTGCGTGAACTTGATGTGCTGCTGCAAATAGCCAATCGTATAGCCCTTCGGGATGTCGATGTTACCGCCATCGAGACATTCCTGCCCAAGAATCATCTTGAAAAGGGTCGACTTGCCGCAACCATTGCGACCTACAAGACCGACGCGTTCATGGTCGGCAACAAGCATGCTAGCATTATCCAAAAGGACCTGCATGCCAAAAGACTTAGAAACGTTCTGAATTTGAATCACGAAACCAAAGATAGAAAAAGGGCGCCCAGAGGGCGTCCTTTCAAACCTTTTAGAGGCGACCAGAAATTACTTCCAGTCGAGAACTTCGCGGTTCCAAGAAACCGGAGAACCCGTCATGATCAATTTCTTATCAAAGCCGCTGCCATTGCTCATCTGCTTTGCAATAAAGCCAGACTTGTACATGGTAGCCTTCTTGCCGTCCTTGTTCTTGCCGTCATAGACAATATCAAATCCGACCCATCTGTAAAGCACGAAGCCGAAGAAGTTTCTGCGGTATTCCCAGGAGTCGCTCGTAATGATGAGCTTCTTAATCTTGTAACCCTTCACGAGAGCCTTGAGTTCCTTTTCAATCTTCGGACCCTTCCAAGTCTGCTTCGGAAGGTCAGCCATCTTGACCGGAGTCGGGCCACGCTTGATAGCTTCCTGGACTTCTTCAATCGGAGACTTGCCCACGATTTCCTTGAAGTCAGTCACTTCAACTTCGTAGAACTTTTCCGGGAAAGCAACGCCCTTGTAAACGCCCTGGTCGATATAGCCATATCCTTCCGGCACATAGAAGAACTTGCCACCCTTCTTGTAAACGAAAGCCATCGCAAAAGCGTTCTTGTCGTTGTACTTCATGATGGAGCCAAAGCGGTATGCGCGCACGAATTCGCTTTCGCCCTGTTCCTTGTCGGACGGGCCAATCCAGCGGGATTTGAGGTTTCTGATGTCGTTGTCCTTCGTGATCATGTAGACTTCAGCCGGCAATTCGCCTTCGACCATCGTCTTGGTGGTATCGTCGATCTTCTTCGGATCCCAGTCATACACGAGAGCCTTCGGAGTGGTCGGGGTCGGGCCATCGACAACCGGCTTGCCAAAGCACTTCACGCACTTTGCAACATGGTCCTTCCAGAAAACAACGTTGCTATCGGCGTCCCTGTAAAGCACGTCGTAGTTCAACACGTCCGGTTCGCGTTCTTCGGCAAGTTCATCCGTGTGGATGAACACCTTGATGATGCCCTTTTCCTTGTTGTCCTTCCAGTGGTAGAAAACGCGTTCGAGGTAACGGTTCGAAATATCGGCGCCCACCGGGAGTTCGCTTCTAGCCATCGTCGGCTTGTCAGAAGCAGGGGCCAAAGCAGCATCGGCAGGGACGTCATCCTGAGCATTCGCCATGGAGAAGGCGAAAAGTCCTGCAGCAAGAGTCTTGAAAATCAGTTTCATTCCATTCAGCTTTGCGGGTTCCAAATGACAAGCAACATTCCTAGCGAACCCACTTTGCCAAGAATGCGCATTTTTTCAAACAATGTAAATAAAAAAGAAACGTTTGGCAACAAATTGTCACGAAATTACTACAAAAAGCTTCAAGAACTTCAACAATTTTCAACATCTATCAACACCCGTTGTAAATAAAAAATGGGCATAAAGAAAGCCCTGCGTGTAACCCGTTAAGTTTCAAAGAGTTACTTTACGCAAGGGCTATTTTCAAGTTGTTGATAAGTTGTGGTTATTTCTTCAAGAAGGAGATTCCCGCTCAAGGCAGGAATGACAATTCAGTTATTTCTTGCCGTGGCGGCGGATACCCAGGTTGAACGTCTCGTCATACTTTCCGACAACGTTCACGTCGGATAGGATCTTGAACTTGAGCTTTGCGATATACACTCCCGTTCCGACAAAACGCCCCTTGTTGCTGCGGGCGTCCCACATCAAGAAGATGTTACCAGAATTGTCAACGCAATCCGTTCCGAAAATATCCTTGTCGTTGCAAGCCACAACACCGCTCTGCGAATTGACGAAGTGCCCAAGGCTCGAGAAGTAATCCACTTCCCACTTGATCTTCACCTTCGAAAGCGCCACATCTCTCGGTTCGTTCGTATTGAGGAGCAGCGTCTTTCCGACCTCGCTCAAGTCAAACTTGATCAGTTCGCCCGGGTAACCTGTTTCGGCAATAACTTCGTCAATGTTCTTAGCCACGTCCACACGGACCGGTGCAACGTCCTTTTTATGCGGCCACATTTCCGGAGTAAAGTCTACAGGATTGATCGCGACGACACCCGGCGATTCTACGCCCACGCGCTGTTCGCCTTCAATTCGGCGCCACGGATTGTTCACATGGGGCACATTCCCGTTCAGATCCGGCAACACGCCCGGCACAAGACGCACCATGAAGCCTACATCCGGCAAAATCGTATTGTCATTTTTCAAGAACATCACATCATAGTAATTGCTGTTCCTTGTCGGCGAAACAGACATGATGGAGAACATCGACGGATCCACCAGTTCACCGGCCTTGTCCTTGAATTCAAGGAACTGGAACCCGTTAACGGCACTGATCTGGGTCGCTTCGCTGATATACACCGTAAGCTTATTCACGTTGTCCGAGACCGGTTTCACAATCGGCCTTTCTTCAAGAATCGCGCCGATGCGGTCTTCAATCGCAAGCCCGTCCAAACTGAGCTGCGTCATCTGTCCAGTTTCCTTGTCCATATACGTGTAATGGTAACGGAACGATCCCTGGTAAAGTTCCTTCGCGCCACCCGTAAACACGTCGTCCATCAGCTTGTCAGCCGCAATCACCAACGTCTGTTCGTTTTCCTTCAGCAGGGACACGGATTCGACAGAGGCGATCGTATGCCATTCTTCAGAACCAAATGCCCACGCCACAGTATCCGGGATAGTCTCGTCAAACGGTTTATTGAATACAACAGCAATGCTGTCAAGAATGCCGTCGCCATCGCGGTCAAAGCCTTCGCCGCTATTCGCAAACGGAACAGGCGGTTCCTTGAAGTGGATATTGCCCCACGAAATCACGTTCGCGACACTTTCGCCCGAGACTTCAAAGCTCGCATTCGTCACAGAGGAGTCACCCACCACGTAGAACTTGACCACACCCGTAGAATCCGTAATCAACCTGTTCACGCGCTGTTTCTTTTCGTCCAGGAAACCGATCGGGAAAGAGGTCTTCAAATCCAGAGCAGCAAAGCAGTCCTTGCAAAGATTGGCCACATAGAACACGCCCACCTGCAACGGGATCGTATCCGGATAGGCCACATGCGTCAGAAGCGTATCGTTTGCAGAACCGTCAAACGGGAGCCCGCGCAAAGTGATACCCGTCGGATCAAACGCCTTGATGGAATCCGGGCTGTTAAACACATCGATAAACGCAATATCCGGGAGCGGATAAGCCGGCACCGTAAAGAACACTTCGCTGGACTGCGTCGGGTCACTTGCCAACGAGAACTGCATCATGTAAGATCCCGGAGCAAGGGAACGGTTCCTCACGATCGCCGCCGTGTCAATCACAAAGCCCGCCATGTTCTCGGCAATCTCGATACCAGCAATCGTGCCCGGCAAAAGATCAAGACCCGTCGACGGGATCCTGTCGTCATCGCCAAACAGCACAAACGTAGACTGTGCCAGGGCCGTATCGATCTTCGACGTACTCGACACATCGCAGCTAATGGATTCATCCATCAGCAACTGCAAGATGGAATACTTGATCGTACCGTCATTCGTAATCTCTTCGACCGGATAATACGTCTTTTGCGTCTGCAAGTTAATCGACGTACGCATTTTGAAGTTCGAACCCGTCGCATTGCGTTCCGAGAAGAAGATGTGGAACGGATATTCGCGACCTTCGATAAGCTTCTGAGACGGATCGTTCTGTCCGATCGTATCCAAGTTCACGCCGCCTTCGACAGGGCTATGGCATCCACCAATGTCCACGACAAGGCGGTTGTTGATAAACACCCACACGTCATCGTCACCACGGAATTCAAAGTACTGCCCCTTCACATACTTGAACTGAGCCGACACCTTCATGGAAAAGCTATAGTTGTGGTGGCATCCCTGGACATCCCAGTCAAACTTCGGATTCAGCACCGTCTTGGCAGAATCGAGGTACCGCAAGTCGTCAATCGGATAGAATCCCGGATTGATGGTATCATTGCAGTCGCCTTCTTCGTTCGTAAAATCGGCCTGCCAGAATCCTTCGTCATCAAGCGACAGGCTGATATCGCGGCAGACACCGTTCTTGTATTCCCTGCCAGCGGCATCCGTCGCCACTACCTGCGGAATAAACCACTTTTCGATTTCATGAGCGGCAGAGCACTGTCCCCACGGATAAACCAGGGAATCCACACGGGCGGGCACGCCATTCACGAGCGTGTCCTGGACCATGCCAGGTACGTGTCCCGAACAGGTCTTGAATTCCGTAAGCTCACCATTCTGGTCAATGCCCGTAACCGTCGTATAGGCATTACCCCCGTAAATTCCGCCAAAGTCAACGTCGATGCTGTCGGCATGGGATTCACCCGCCCAGTCAAGCACCAACGCCGAAATCTTGAGCGAAGGGCAAATGCCCAAAATGCCCGGATAGCAAGTCGTGTCGCTAGGCATATAGCTACGTTTCGGGTTCGGATAAACCCAGACCGTATCGTGCAAGGCCATCAGGGAATCCAGCACCACCAGGGAATCAAGATTTTCCATCTCGCCGACAATGCCCTTGCCCCCATAGCGCTCCATGCCAAAGCTCTGCTTAAAGTAAACGCGCCAGTCCGTCGCATGCTTGTAGACCGTACCCGTGTACCAGCCGCACGTATCCGTCAACGGGCCCATCTTGATGATATCGCCAGTCGACTCGATCACCATGGACGGAGACTGGTTTTCCCACGGGCTCTTCAGGCGGACAACCTTGGGCTCAGGCGGATAAAACACGAGATCAAGCGTTTCAAGCGAAGTCGAGGTGTACATCCAGGTTTCGTAAACGCCAGTCGGGAAAAGTTCTCCAGCACGCGGGCGCGACGCTTCCGGGAAATACGGATGCTGCGGCCAGTCGTTGCTACCACGCAGAATCTGCACCGTCGCCATCTGGGAATTCCACTGGGCAGAACCGACAAGCGAATCCGCAAAATCGATATGGCGCCAGTACTTGTATTCGCCTTCGGTACTGAGTCCCGTCGGCGTGTTCAGGATGTTGTTGTCAATCTTGATATAGAAGGTGCTGTCACGGAAAGTCGAATTCGTGCGCCACGGGTGATAAATATGCAAACGGCGGGTCGGGTCAAAGCATTCGCCCGGCGTACCGATTTCAAGAGCAAGTTTAGGATTGGGCACCGTACCATCCACAAAAATCGTATCCTGCAACGCAATCCCCGAAAAATCGACCACGGAATCCTTGTCCGCCGGCACGACATACCACGGCGCCTTGTAACGCACAAAATAGCCCGTCAACAGCGGGTTGGCGGCAACCATCGAAGGCGTAAGCGCACCATAGAACCAGCCGCACTTTTCCTTGTCGCCCTCGTTATAACGCATCAGCACGGAATCCGCACCAAAAATCATCTGGGGGAGCGCCTTGTTGCCCCACGGGCTCTTGAACCACACGATCTTGGAACCCGGAGCCATAAAGGACTTGGTATATTCCTTGCTGGTGGCATCCGTATAAAGCCATATCTCGGTTTCCGTTCCGAAGAACGAAGTGATACGGCTCTTGCCGCCCTCGGTCCACGAGACGCAATTATTGTTGTTGTAGTTGTTGTCGTCGGTATTGGGGCAGGCCTTAAACTCAAAATCCTGCCAGTCCTGGAAATCCGCGATAGTCTTGCCGGTCCAGGTATAGACATACCAGTCGTCCCCTTCGCTTTTCATCATCGTCCTGGACGTAGCGCCAAAACCCGGATTGTAATCCGTAACGCCACCCACGATGTGCGGAATGTACTCCGAAGCCGTAGCATCATTACGGAACGGCGACTGTAAATGGATTGTTAAATCTGCCCACGAAGAAGCAGAAAGAAACAACAAAAAGACAATACCCAAACAACTGTGTTTCATTCAACACACCTCTTTTTTTCCCACACTTTAGTCTAAAAATATATTCAATTGCCAAAATTCAAAATGTTATAATGAAAAAAAAGCCTTTTTTACCCCAAGAACGGCGAATCCCGCTCGATGACGCGAACGATAAAATGAAAAATGCCGGACAGCGTCCGGCATAAAAGCTTATTCGGCAATACGCCCCGAGGGCATTTCTACTTGATGAACTTCGCGCGGGTCTCGAACTTTTCGTTACGACGGACACCGAACGTGAACGTTTCTTCGCCCTTGCCAATGATTTCCGTACTCGTGAAAATCTTGAACTTGAACTTGGCAATATAAACGCCCGTTCCGACCATGCGCTTCTTGTCGCTCATCGCATCCCACATAAAGAACATGTTGCCCGCGTTCTGGATACAGTCCGTACCAAAGATGTCCTTGTCGTTGCAGGCGAAATCGCCCTTCACCCAGTTCACGTACTGCCCAAGGCTCGAGAAGAATTCGAGATCCCAGCTCACGCGGACCTTGCTCAGGATTTCTTCACGGCTAGCGTTGTCAGTCCCAAGCAACTGCGTCGTCGCGTAATCGTCGAGCTGGAACTTGACCAACACGCCCGGCAATCCCTTTTCTTCGAGGATTTCCTTGAGCGAAAGATCCTTATCGACGCGGACAGGAACAACGTCATTTTCGCCACCGACCCACGGATTTTCGTCGGTAAACATACCCGGATTGATCGTCACGACCTTCGGACGTTCCGTCTGCAGCGGCTGTTCACCTTCGATTCTACGCCACGGGTTGTTCTCGTGCGGAGTATTTCCAAGCATATCCGGCAACACACCCGGAATCAGACGTACCTTGAAGCCAACCTCAGGCACAATCACGTCCGGACCGTTGCGGAACAGCAAGTCATAGTAATCGCTCTCGCCACCAGCAGGGTAAACCGCATAAAGGTCGTAGCTGGACGGATCGAGCAAGTTATCGTTCTTGTCCTTCAATTCCACAAAGTACTTGGAAACACCCGTGTTATTGCAGGTTTCCGAAAGCTTGATCGTCACCTTGACAATCTTTTCCGACGGGATCTTGAGCATCGGCTTATCGAGAATGATGGCACCGATCTTTTCCTGAATCCTGGTATAGAGCGTTTCCGATTCCTGCGTCGAGCCCGAAGCTTCGTCCAGGTAAATGTAATGGTAACGGAAACTACCTTCGACAACATTACCGAATGCACCCGTCAAGACGGAATCGATAAGGCTGTCAGCCGTAATGACAACGGTAGAATCGTTCGCAATCCACTTCGAAACATCTTCCAGGGAACTGTATTCATGCCAGTCCTTGCTACCAAAGCTCCAGGCAATCACGTCAAGATCGTGTTCCTTAAGAGCATTGAATTCAAACGGCACATAAATACTGTCCGGCACACCGTCACCATTGCGGTCATAGATAGAGCCATTCTTTGCGAGCGGCACTTCGGGATCCTTGAAGTTGATGTTATTCCACTTCAGCTGGTTTTTCACGCCGCTGATACCGACAACACCGAAGGAAGCTCCAGACATGGCTCCGGTACCCACGATATAGAACCTGGCACGGCCCGTTTCATCCGTTTCGACCGTATTGATCTGCTGATCCAGTTCGTCATAGAATTCCATATGGGCATCACTCGGTCTCAAGTCCAGAAGAACCTTGCAGTCGCCACAAACTTCGCCCATGTAAGTCACCACGACTTCCAAATACGTCATTTCAGGATAACGCACGTGAGTCATCAGGGTATCGTTTTCACCCGTGATAATCGTCTCGCCACGGAGATTCTTGTTGGTCGGATCAAACGTCACCAGCTTGCCATCGGCACTGGCGTTGAACACATCGACAAACGCAATTTCCGGAAGCGGATATTCAGGAACCGTAAAGGCATAAGCATCGTTCAAGCCCATGTCTTCTTCGAGATAGTAATACAGCACGTACGTACCGGGGGTCAAAGCACGCTGTTTTACGATATCGTCGATATTGATTTCAAAGCTCGACTTGTCTTCGTTAATCAGGATACCGCCATAATTGAGGCCCACCTTGAGTTCGGTCGCTTCGGAAAGGTTTCCGCCATCGAGGTAGAAGATGGACGGTGCATCCGTCGTATCGGCAGTACCGGCAACAGTCGGATCGCAGCTGATAGTTTCGGCATCCATCTTCAATTTCAGGACACCCGAAATCTTATTCTTTGAGGTTTCGGAAACAGTCGGCAAGTAAGTGTTCTGCTTCTGCAAGTTGATGGAGGTTCGCATCTTGAAGTTAGAACCCGTCGCATTGCGTTCGGCATAGAAGATATGGAACGGATATTCACGACCTTCCTTGAGGCCAAGCGTATCAAGGTCTACGGCACCTTCCACTTTTTCATGGATACCACCGATATCCACGACGAGCTTGTTGTTGATGAAGACCCAAACGTCATCGTCGCCGCGGAACTCAAAGTACTGACCCTTCACATACTTGAAGCTTGCAGAGACGGCCATCGCATAGCTGTAGTTGTGCTTGCAGGTATCAAGCTTCCAGCCGTCGCCCCAGTTGACATAACCGGAAACTTCCCAGTCAAACTTCGGATTCTTGATAGTCTTTTCGGCATCAAGATACTCAAAGTCATCCAACGGGAAGAATCCAGCACTTACCGGGTCATTGCAGTCACCCGATTCGTTCGTATAGTCTGCATACCAGAAGCCTTCGTCGTCAAGCTGGAGTTCAATGTCCTTGCACACGGAGTTCGTGTACTGCTTGCCGCCGACAGTCGCCACCACTTCCGGCACAAACCACTTATCGATTTCATGACCAGCAGCGCACTTGTCCCACGGGAACTTCGTAGAATCCACACGAGCCGGGAGACCGTTCACCAGCGTCTGCTGGACCATTCCCGTAATCTTTTCACCCGTGTTGCAGGTACTGTCTTTACCGACAGCCGTGTACTTGTTACCGCCATGAGTCTTACCAAAGTCAATATCAATACTGTCAGGATAGCTTTCGCCAGCCCAGTCCAAAAGCATTGCAGAAATTTTCATGCTCGGGCATTCGCCAAGACGGCCCACCGGATACTTGGAAGTTGCTTCCGGACGGCTGTAGCTCTTGTTCTTGTCGGACGGATAGACATAAACAGTATCGTACTTAGTCAACACGGAATCGAGGTGGACCAACATATCGGCATCACTACCTTCCTTGACCACACCGCTCATGTCATACTTTTCAAGTCCAAAGCTCTGCTTGAAATAGACCTGCCAATCACTAGCATGCTTATAGTAGGTACCTTCGAACCATCCGCAAGTGTCCTTCGAGAACGTGGACATCCTCACGACATCGTTATTCGCGTCAACGACAAACGAAGTCGGGGTACTCTTCCACGGGCTGAGCAAACGGACAACCTTACGTTCGAGCGGAGCGTAAGAAAGGTCGACATCCTCCATCGTAGAGCTGGCAAAGAACCAGGCCTCATAAACTCCCGGCGGGAACAAGTCACTTGCCAACGGGCGGTTCTTTTCGCTGAAATAATGGATCTTTATGTTTTCTTTGTAGCTACGGGTAATCTGTACCTTCGCATCGGAAGACTTCCAGGCCGCCGAAGAAACCACATCATCCGGGAAAGTCACAGAAAGCCAGTACTTATAATCCTTGTCAAACGAAAGCCCAGACATAGCAGGACCGGCAACCTTGCCTTCGGTACCCGCAACAGAATCCTGCCAAACGCCGTCAATGCTCAAATAGATCGTGCTATCGCGATAGACATTGTTGTTGCGCCATGGATTATAGACATGCAGGACGCGGTCCTTGTTAAAGCACGTACCGACCGTACCCATCTTGACCGTAACAGTAGGCGTCGCTTCGGTACCATCGACAAAAATGGTATCCTTCTTGGAAATGACATTGCTCAAGTCGATGATTTGCTTCTTGTCTTCGGGAACGGTAATCCAGGGAGCCATATAGCGCGTGAATATGGCCGTATTCAGGACATGTCCCTCTAAAATCTCCGGAGTAAGAGCCGCATAGAACCATCCACATTTGCCCGCATCGTCAGAAGGATGCATCAGGATGGTATCTTGTTCATAAATCATTTGCGGGAGAACCTTGTTTCCCCAAGGACTCTTGAACCAAACAATCTTTGATCCCGGAGCAGCAAAAGACTTTGTATAAGCTCCCGTTTCGGAATCTACGTAAATCCAGGCATTCGAGCTGCCTTCAAAGAAATCGCGTACATTAAAGGAGACTTCATCGCCAAAGTCTTTACACAGAGTATTGCTGGTCGCAGATTCGGGACACCACTTAAAGGCAAAAGTATCCGTAGACTTGAAATCCATCAACGAGGACTTCCAGGTCATAGAATACCAATTCTCGGCCTCTGCCTTCATGACAGTAGAAGACCCGGCCCCAACTTCAGGGGTCGCGGAATTTAATAAAATGTGTGGGATAGAGGTTTCCGTTGCAGCAAAAGGAGACCTGACGTGGACAGTCAAGTCGGCCATTGCAGTAGATGCAAGGGATCCAATAACACAAAAAGCTAAATATAGGTGTCTCATACGTCTCTCACCTTTAGATTATTCCACACCCATGTTTACAAATGTAACCTTTTTATTGTAAAAAAAAACAAAAATATTAAAAAAAAATGTTTTTTCTTCAAAAATTATTTAGGGAACTTATGTCCCGCCAAATCAGGAAAACAAAGGGTCAAGCGTACCAAGAGTACAACTTTAGGCCAAAAATTTAAAACAAATTAATTGTAAAATTGAAGGCGGGTTCTTTTGGGGAATTTTAAGGGAAAAGCGCTAATTTATGTCGCTTGAGGGAACCGTGCCCGCATGGGGAACCGAGCAAGGCGGCCCCGGAACAAGTCCGGGGTGACAGCGGGACGGGATCCGTGTATGCAAGGGGGAACCGTGCAGGGCGATGCCGGAACAAGTCCGGGGTGACAATAAAA